>CAYLQE010000026.1:0-30147 GCA_964385835.1 uncultured Muribaculaceae bacterium
AACCGGACTGGAAGCGTCCGGCGGAGGGGACGGTTTGCCCAGCAAACCCGCGTCATCACGGACTTACCCGTGTGCGCAGCTTTACCCAGGACGACGCGCACCTTTTCTGCCGTCCCGACCAGCTCAAGGAGGAGTTCTGCAAGGTTATCGACATTATTCTCTATGTGTTCAAGACTCTGAACTTCACGGAGTTCACCGCACAGGTCTCTCTCCGCGACCCTAAGAACACGGAAAAATACATAGGCACTGACGAGAACTGGGAGAAGGCGGAGTCTGCAATCATCGAGGCGGCTCAGGAAAAAGGCCTTCCTACCGTAGTCGAATATGGCGAGGCCGCATTCTACGGCCCTAAGCTCGACTTCATGGTAAAGGACGCCATCGGACGCAAATGGCAGCTCGGCACTATCCAGGTCGACTACAACCTTCCGGAGCGTTTCGAACTCGAATATACCGGTGCCGACGACAAGCCGCACCGTCCTGTGATGATCCACCGCGCGCCGTTCGGCTCGATGGAGCGTTTCGTCGCCGTACTGCTCGAGCACACGGCCGGCAAGCTCCCTCTTTGGCTTACTCCTGAGCAGGTTGTGGTCATCCCGGTAAGCGATAAATTCGAGAAATATGCATCAAAAGTTGCAGAATTGCTAAATAATGCCGATATTCGCGCCGCCGTAGACTCGAGGAACGAGACTATGGGCAAGCGAATCCGTGATAACGAGATGCAGAGAATTCCGTTCATCGTAATCACGGGCGAGAAAGAGGAGAACGACAACGCAGTCTCAGTACGTCGCCAAGGCGGTGTTAATGAGGGTGTTATGTCGGTTGACGCTTTTATCGGGCTTGTAAAGGAAGAAGTAAAACAACAATTAAACAAGTAGGAGGACACTCTTATCGCAGCACCGTTCAAACCCGTTTTCCGTCCCAAACCGGCCGGTCCGAGACCGCAGGGACCCCGTCAGCCACAGATGAAGCAGAAGGCTGACGACGAACTTCGTATAAATGATGAAATCACTGTACCGCAGGTTCGTTTGGTCGGAGAAAACATCCCTGAACAGGGAATATGCTCAATTTCAAAGGCAATGGCGCTTGCCGACGAGCTGGAGCTGGATCTGGTGGAAATCTCTCCTAAGGCTGATCCTCCTGTCTGCAAGATCCTGGACTATCAGAAGTTCCTGTATCAGCAGCGCAAGAAGGCCAAGGAGATGAAAAAGAACTCCTCTAAGATAGAGATCAAGGAGATCCGTTTCGGACCGAATACGGACGACCATGACTTCAACTTCAAGCTCAAGCACGCTCAGGAGTTCCTGCAGGAGGGCGCCAAGGTCAAGGCCTCCGTGTTCTTCAAGGGCCGCAGCATCGTCTATTCGGAGCAGGGCGAGAAGCTTCTCCTGCGTTTCGCGGTGGAGCTCGAGGAATACGGCCGCGCCGAGCAGATGCCTAAGCTCGAGGGCAAGAGGATGATAATGATGCTCGCCCCCATCAAGAAAAAATAATCCAGTGACTGGACAATATAATTATTAATCAACCGTTAAAAAGTTTTAGTTATGCCTAAAATCAAAACAAACTCCGGTTCAAAAAAGCGTTTCGCGCTTACCGGAACGGGTAAAATCAAGAGGAAACACGCTTATCACAGCCACATCCTCACTAAGAAGACCAAAAAGCAGAAGAGAAATCTGGACCACTTTGCCGTCATTACTCCGGCCGATCAAAAAAGGGTCAAAGCTTTGTTGGGAATGTAGTAATGTTTAAAAAATCAAGTTTATGCCAAGAAGTGTAAATCATGTAGCCTCAAGGGCTCGCCGCAAGAAGATTCTCAAGAGAACCCGCGGTAACTTTCTCGCAAGAAAGAATGTCTGGACGGTAGCGAAGAACACCTATGAGAAAGGTCTCACCTATGCTTACCGTGACCGTAAAACCAAAAAGCGCAACTTCCGTGCTCTCTGGATCCAGAGGATCAATGCCGCTGTACGTCAGTACGGTATGACTTATTCTCAGTTTATGGGTGCTGTCGCAAAGAATAACATCGGTCTCAGCCGCAAAGTTCTTGCAGACCTCGCTATGAATAACCCCGCTGCTTTCGAAGCTGTTGTAAATTCAGTTAAGAAATAGCTTGTAGACAGATGAACCTGAAGGAATTATACCACGACCGCCGGGCGAGATTCATTTTCTGGGTCCTGCTCTACACATTGTGGGTAATCTGGGTTGGAAACTATTGGTGGCTTTTCGGCATCGCGGTCATTTTCGATATGACCGTCACGAAAAAAGTCAACTGGACATTCTGGAAGCCGCGTGATCCGAAAAAGAGGAACGCTCTGACCGAATGGCTCGATGCGGTCATCTTCGCGGTAATCGTGGTGACGTTCATCAATGTTTTCTTTTTCCAGGCGTTCAAGATTCCTTCATCTTCGATGGAAAGTTCTTTGATGACAGGGGACCACTTGTTCGTAAGCAAGCTGTCTTATGGTCCGAGGATTCCTCAGACGCCTCTGACCGTCCCGTTCACCCACAATGTCATAGGAAGCAAGGAGTCGTACAGCACTCTTATCCAAAATGACTATCGCCGCCTGAGGGGCTTCGGCTCCGTAAAGCGTTCCGATCCGGTGGTGTTCGGGTTCCCTAATGGAGACACGGTTCTCACAGGCACTCCGGCGGCTGACTATTATATGATGTGCCGCCTGATGGGCAGGGAGAACGCGATCCGGCAGTTCGGCCCGGTTAAGGTCCGTCCGGCCGACAAGGTGGACCATTATGTGAAAAGATGCGTTGCTGTCGCAGGTGATACCCTCAGGATTGAAAACGGAGTATTGTATGTGAACGGAGCTCCCGCACCGGTTTTTCCGGGCCAGCAGACGTCATATGCGGTAGTTACCAACGGCAGCCGGATCAATTCCAGGATCTTTGAGGATCTGGGAATCAACGAAGGCGAGACCAGGTACGATGTCCGGTTTTCCGGCTATCCCGAGCTGAGCATGACGAAAGGACAGCTCGAGAAGATAAAGGCTCTGCCGAACGTGCTTTCTGTGGAGGCCAATGTCGATGAGTATCCGGCCGACTATCCCGATTCCTATCTTACCATCTTTCCGTTCTCGGAGGATTACAGATGGACCAGGGACAATTTCGGGCCGCTGTGGATTCCTGCCAAAGGAGTCACGGTCCCTCTCGATATCGCGGACCTTCCCCTGTACAGCCGTCTGATCACGGCGTACGAAGGCCACGATCTCAGGACCGAAGGCGACAGGATATACATAGACGGACAGCAGGTCTCGGACTATACTTTCGGCCAGGACTACTATTTCATGATGGGTGACAACCGTCACAATTCGCTGGATTCCCGTTACTGGGGTTTTGTTCCGGAGAGTCAGATAGTCGGAAAGCCAAGCATAATATGGCTGAGCCTGGACGCTACAAAGAAGTTTCCTAAAAACATCAGATGGAAGAGATTCCTGAAGGTTAATTTTAATAAGTAAAAATTTAAAAAGGTATTATATTATGGCAAAGGTTTGTCAAGTAACAGGAAGGAAAAGAATGGTCGGCAACAATGTCGCTCACTCAAAGCTGCGCACTAAGCGCACCTTCGAAATCAACCTCAAGACCAAGAAGTTCTGGTCTGAGGCAGAGCAGAGATTCGTTACTCTCCGCGTGTCTGCGAAGGGTATGAGAACCATCGAGAAAAACGGTCTCGACGCAACGCTGCGCGAGGCTCGCAAGAAAGGTTTTATTAACATTTATTAATTTGTGAGTTATGGCAAAGAAAAGTAAAGACGCAAGGATCCAGGTTATCCTCGAGAGCATCGAACAGAACGAGGCCGGTGTGTCTGTAGTATCTCGCTACGTGACCACAAAGAATAAAAAGAACACTCCCGAGCGTATCGAGCGCAAGAAATATCACGCAGGCGTGGGACGTGTAACTGTTCACAAGGAAATCAAATAATTCAGGAGATAAACTACTATGGCAAAGAAAGCAGTCGCAACCTTCAACGCCAAATCAGGCGAGAGGAAGATGGTAAAGTGCATCAAAATGGAGAAATCTCCTAAGACAGGCGCTTACGTATTCAAAGAGGAGCTCGTAGAGGCTGAGAAAGCATCGGAGTACCTTAACAAGAAATAAGTCGCTTACCGCTGTTTTTTGAAAGGAAGCCGGCCAGAATGCTTTTGGCCGGCTTCCTTTTTGTGTGCGTTATTGCGTAAGTTTTGTTATATTTGCAAGATTATGTATAACGAAGAATTACAGAAAACCAAAAGAGGCTTTTTCGAAAGGATCGCCAGGGCTGTCGGCGGCAAAAGTACTGTCAGCGATGACATTCTGGACAATATCGAAGAGGCTCTTGTCGCTTCGGATATGGGTGTGGACACCACGCTCAAGATAGTGGAGGCGCTGCAGGACAGGGTGGAGCAGGAGAAATACATGAATTTCGATGAGCTCATGGGAATGCTGCGCGGCGAGATCTCGTCCCTGATGGATGTGGATGCCGCGGCAAGGCCCGCGTTCGATTTCAGCAAGAAGCCTTATGTGATGATGGTGGTCGGAGTGAACGGAGTGGGCAAGACCACGACAATCGGCAAGCTGGCCGCGATGCTGGCAAGGCAGGGCAAGAAGGTGACGGTCGGCGCGGCCGACACTTTCCGCGCCGCGGCTGTGGACCAGCTTACCGTATGGGCGGAGCGTGCCGGCGTGGATATCGTGAAGCAGAAGATGGGCTCGGACCCCGCCTCGGTCGCATACGACAGTGTCGCCTCCGCCAAGGCAAAAGGCTCGGATGTCGTGATCATCGATACCGCGGGACGTCTTCACAACCGTGTGGACCTCATGAACGAGCTTACCAAAATCCGCAACGTGATGCGCAAGGTGATACCTGACGCTCCTCACGAGGTTCTTCTGGTGCTCGATGCCAGCACGGGACAGAACGCCTACCAGCAGGCGAAACAGTTCGCCGCGGCTACGGATATCACGGCGATGGCCCTTACGAAACTTGACGGCAGCGCACGCGGCGGAGTCGTGGTAGGCATTGTGGACCAGATGAAGGTGCCGGTGAAATTCATCGGTGTCGGAGAGGGAATAGACGACCTCAGGATTTTCGACAAAAAGGAATTCGTGGATTCTTTGTTCGATAATGAAGATATAAAGAAATAGATATGACAATCAGTTATTCTTGGTTAAAAGATTATCTGGAGTGTGACCTCACGGCCGGGCAGATAGCCGAAGCCCTCACCTCCATAGGACTTGAAGTGGACGCAGTGGAGACTACCGAGCAGATTCCCGGCGGTCTTAAAGGCGTAATCGTAGCGAAGGTTGTGGAGTGTACGGACCATCCGGATTCGGACCATCTCCATGTCACCAAGGTGGATATGGGACAGTGCCCGGAAAGGGAGGCCTGCAAGTCCCTTCTCGATGAGAACGGACTGCTCCAGATCGTATGCGGCGCTCCTAACTGCGCGGCGGGCGAGACTGTGCTGCTGGCTACTGTCGGCACGGTGCTTCCCGGCGACTTCAAGATAAAGAAAAGCAAGATCCGCGGCGTCGAGAGCTTCGGCATGCTGTGCGCCGAGGATGAGCTCGGAATAGGTACGGGTCATGACGGAATAATGCTTCTTCCGAAGGACGTGGAGGCAGGCACGCCGGCCAAAGAATACCTGAAGCTCAAAGAGGAGACGGTTATCGAGATCGGCCTTACCGCAAACCGCGTGGATGCCGCCTCGCATATCGGCGTGGCCCGCGATCTTTACGCATACCTCGTGCTGAACGGCATTCCATGCAGGCTGAACATCCCTGAGGTGGAGGAGGCACTGGTATACGGCCCTGATGACGAGCCGGCAGTGACAGTCGAGGTTCCGGCAGCGGACGGTGCGCCGCGCTACAGCGGCTATACCATCGCCGGAGTCAAGGTTGGCCCGTCTCCGGAGTGGCTCGCCTCAAGGCTCAAGAGCATAGGCCTCCGCCCTATCAACAATGTCGTGGACATCACCAACTTCGTCCTTATGGAGATCGGTCAGCCCCTGCATGCGTTCGATGCGGCCAAGATAGAAGGCGGCAGGATCATCGTGCGCCTGGCGTCTCAGGATGAGGAGATCGTTACCCTTGACGGCGTCACCCGCAAACTGGATGCAAGGGATCTGGTGATAGCGGATGCCGGCAGGCCAATGTGCATCGCCGGCGTTTTCGGCGGCGAGGACAGCGGTACGACAGAGGCGACGCGGACCGTGTTCCTGGAAAGCGCCTATTTCAACCCTGTGTGGGTACGCAAGACAAGCAAACGCCATACACTGAAGACCGACGCTTCGTTCCGCTACGAGCGCGGATGTGACCCGCTTGTCACAGAATGGGCGGCGAAACGTGCCGCGGGCCTTATATGCGGCATTGCCGGCGGACATATAACAGGCGGCTTCCAGAAAGTGTACAGCGCCGATATCCGTAAGAAGGAAGTCGGGCTGGACTATGACCGCATCGAGGCATTCATCGGCAAGAAGCTCGGCCATGATGTCATAGAGAAGATTCTGGAAAGCCTGCAATATGAGTTCGTCAGCAGGACCGGGACGGGCGCTGTCGTGAAGGTGCCTTCATATATGATCGACGTCACACGCGAATGCGATGTGGTGGAGGAGATTCTCCGCATATACGGCTACAACAACATAGACCTGCCGAAAAGCATCCACAGCTCCGTGAATCCGTCCCGTCATCCCGAGCCTGAGGCGGTCCGCAACATGATAAGCAACTTCCTCGCCGCTAACGGCTTCAACGAGATGATGAACAATTCCCTCACTAAGGGGGATTATTACAGCAGGCTCTCGACATATCCAGAGGCAGCGTGCGTCCGTATCATGAACCCCCTGAGCGGCGATCTCAACGTGATGCGCCAGAGCCTCATTCCTAACGGCCTTGAGGTCATCGCATACAACATAAACCGTCAGTGCAGCCATATGAAGCTGTTCGAGTACGGCAGCGTCTACCGTCTGAAAGAGGAGGGCACTGTTCCTGACACTCTCGACAAGATCGAGGAGCACACCGCTTTCAGCCTCTTCATTACCGGTACGGCCGACAAGACATGGAATGCGGTTCCTGCAAAGGGCAGCTTCTTCGCGCTGAAAGGCTATGTAGAGCTTCTGTTCAGACGTATCGGTGCCGATATGTACCAGATGGAAACGGCTCCTGCGCCGTCTGACATTTATGCGGAGGGCGTGGTGTACAGGATGGCCGGCAGCGGCGAGACTGTATGCACCATGGGTACCGTCCTTCCGTCCCTTGCCAAAAGTTTCGGAATCAGGCAGGCGGTGTTCGCGGCAGAAATCAACTGGCCTGCATTCTTCACTCTTGTGAAACGCAATAAGGTGAAATTCAGCGAGCTTCCGAAATTCCCCGAGGTGCGCCGCGACCTTGCTCTTCTTGTGGACGAGGGTGTCAGCTATGCGGATATGCGCAAGACGGCGTTCAAGGCAGGCAAGAAGATGCTTAAGTCCGTCGGCCTGTTCGACGTATACCGCGGCGACAAGATTCCGCAGGGAAAGAAGCAGTATGCCATGAGCTTTGTCCTGCAGGATCCCGAGAAGACGCTTACCGACAACGATTCGGAGCGTATAATGAAGAATATCCTGGGCCTGCTGCAGAAAGAGTACGGCGCCCAGATCCGCTAAGTCCGTTCCGACAAGACCGTGAGAGCCGTATCCCGTCATATCGCGTCCTTTGCCCTTGCCGTGCTTGCCGTCTGTTCATGCGGCAGGTCCAAGGTCATACCGCGAGGCACCATGACTGACATTTATGCCGACATGGCTATGGCGGATGCCCTGCTTTCGCAGAATTATCAGAACAGGAGGGTGGCGGACACGAGCCGCGTGTATGCGGCCATATTGCAGAACTACGGTTATACCGAGGAGGATTTCCGCACGAGCGAGGAGGCCTATATCAAGGATGCCGGACGCTATGTCAGGATGGTGAAAAAGGCCGTGCTCAAGCTGGATGCGGAAAAGAAGGCCCTTAAAGAGGAAAAGCGCAGGATAGACGACATGAAGGACAGGGCTGCGGCCGTAAGGCGCTTCGCTCCGCACCGCATCTATCTTCTGGACACTCTCGGCATCGCGGACAGCGTGCTCTTCGGCTTCGATTTCCAGGAGGGGCTGGATACCGCTTTCAGAGGCCCTCTTATGATAGTATGGGCTGATACGGCCGTTCTGGCGCAGATGCGTAAAGACAGCCTCGCCGCGGAAACCGGACCGTCTGCCGATGCTGTGCCGGAAAGCGAGAGGTCCGTTGCAGGCAGGCAAAGGACAGTGAATGAGACCGTGAAAACCAGAATTACAGGCAGAAAAGCGGATGCTGAGGTTCGATGACATAGTTTTCGGTCCCGTACATTCACGGCGGCTCGGCACTTCCCTGGGGATAAATCTTCTTCCGCGGAATGGCAAGCTGTGCAATTTCGACTGCATTTACTGCGAATGCGGCTGGAACAGCGACGGACGCAGCGGGGAACCCCTTCCGACGCCTGATGAGATCGCGGAGGCGCTCGAAGCGCGTCTGCGCGAGCTTAAACGGAGCGGTGCGGCTCTGGACTCCATAACTTTCTCCGGTCACGGCGAGCCCACGCTTCACCCTCAGTTCGCCCGGATCGTGGACAGGACCCTGGAACTCGGGTCCATGTATTTTCCCGGAGTGGCGGTGTCCGTCCTTTCAAACGGCACTATGCTGCACAGGGATGACGTCGTGGAGGCCCTGAAAAAGATTTCCGCCCCCATACTGAAACTGGATGTCCCTTATGATGGACCGGCCGGTATCGTCAACCGTCCGCAAGGCGGCTATCATGTGGCTGAGGTCGTGGAAAACATGAAGAAATTCAATGGGGCATTCATACTCCAGACAATGATGCTGGGCTCCGGAGAATTCGACTTCCGTACTGACGCGCAGGCGCTGTCGGCATGGAAGGATATAGTCAGAAGCCTCAGGCCGCAGGCCGTGATGGTGTACTCGCTGGACAGGCCTGCCCCGCGGCAGGGTCTTGAAAAGATCAGCCGCGGGCAGATGCGTGAGATGCTTTCTGACCTTATTGATGAAGGAATAAATATCAAAATATATTAAAAACTATGGATTTTCTTGAAAAATACTCTTATGCTCCCGAGCAGGAAAAGATCAGCCAGGCGCTGGAAGCAATCTCGAAGAACATCGATGCGGCGACTTCGCCGGCAGTGCTGAAGAAATGCTTCTCCATGATGGACCTCACGACCCTTGCTACAGGAGATACTCACGAGACGGTGGGAAAACTGGTTTCCAAGGTAAACGCCTTTCCTCAGTCTTACCCTGATTATCCTCTCCCTGCTTCGATATGCGTGTACTCTAATTTCGCAGGCCAGGTGTCAAAGGAGAAAAAATACGATGATGTCCATACTACGGTGGTTTCCGCCTGTTTCCCTACCTCCCAGAGTTTCCTCGATGTAAAGCTCCTTGAGTGCAGGATGGCTGTAGAGGCAGGTGCGGACGAGGTGGATATCGTGCTCAATCACAGCCTTTTCGGTGCAGGTGACTTTACAGGAGCCGCGAATGAGATCGCACAGGTGCGCCGTACGGTCGACGCTGCCGGCCAGGGCCGTCATATCTGCCTGAAGGTAATACTCGAGACTGGCATCATGAAATCTGCGGAGGATATCGCGCGCGCGTCATTCCTTGCTATGGAGGCCGGCGCGGACTTTATCAAGACAAGCACAGGCAAGGTAAGCGTAAACGCCACACCGCAGGCCGCGTACATAATGTGCCAGTGCATCAAGGCGTTCCATGCCGCTACAGGACGCAAGGTGGGCTTCAAGCCTGCAGGCGGAATGTCAACGGCGCAGGATGCGGTATGCTATTATTCGATAGTGAACACAATACTCGGACCGGAATGGCTGAACAAGGACCTCATGAGGCTCGGCGTGAGCCGCATGGCCAACAACCTTCTGTCAGCTGTAGAGGAAAAGACAGTCGTGTATTTCTAACGGTATACACAGGCTGACGTGCCTTGCCGGAAATACACGGCTCTGACGTATAAATGTCTGACTGACAGCCGTCCGGCGTTTCAAAGTGCGGGGAATCCAGCGGGTTTCCCGCACTTTGCCGTGTATGAAAATCAGGCTCATGGGGTACTGCAGCGGGTATTTCCGCATTTACACGTGTAACTTTTCAGAACACGGATAGCCTTTCATAGCTTTGCGACAAAAATGGCAAGGTTATGAAATCTTCTTTTACATTTACACTATTCTCTCTTCCGCTTCTCGTGCTGACAGCCTGCGGAAAGGACTTTGTGCGTACGGACGGCTCTTCTTTATATGATGGCTCATCCGTGCAGCATGATGAGATCGTTCTCGGAGACCAGCTGGACAATCCTTATTCCCTGCAGAACGTAAAGAGCGCTTTAGGGTCTCTTTATCCCGCCATGTCCACGGCCGAACTCAAGAGTACCCACACCTATATGCGTTTTCTTCCCCGGACTTCGGAAGAGCTGGAGGCGCTGAGAAAAACCGGCATATCCATTCTGGATCATCCTATGGACTATGAAATAGTGCGCGAAGGCGACTGGTATCACGATCCCGGCATAAACGAGGACAATATCACGTGGCAGTATGCCGTGGTGCCCAACGGTACGCTGCTTCCTGCAAACATAAGGAAAGAGCCGCTCCAGGATTGCTATATCATGGATGCGGATACGCCCTCGAAGGCATATCCGGATGTCGACTGGGCCGCGGTGGAGCGTGAGGCATTCCGCATCACCGGCAATTCCGCCATGCTCGGGGAGGATGACGGTCCGTGCCCTAAGTCCGGCACGACCCAGCCTTCGGGGCGTATCGCCATAATTGACGGGGATTATAACGGCGGACAGCCGCTCGGCGTGCCCGGAGTGAAGGTGGAATGCAATGTATTCGTCAAGTTCTCATCAGCCTATACCGACGGGGACGGGTATTACAGGATCCCCAAGAAATTCACGAACAACCCTCGGTATAGGATTGTTTTCTCTAACGAACAGGGCTACAGCATAGGATTCAACACCATTCTTTACAAAGGCTCGGTTTCGACTCTGGGGCGCAATCCGGTATCCGGCGTAAACGTCACCGTCACGAAAGACTCGGACCGCAAGCTTTTCCGCCGCTGCGTGGCGAACAATGCGGTGTACGATTATATCCGGCGCTGCGCCCCGGAGGACCTGTCTATCCTCGCTCCGCCTTCAGGGCTCTGCCTGTGGATGTTCGAGAGTACAGAGGCATCCAGTGCGGTTATGCTTCATCACGGCACTGTCCTGTCTGATGAATACAAAAACAAGTATTTCAATATCGCGGCTGCCGTGATCAAGCTTTTCGGGCCGGACATTACAATCGGGTGCAAGAACAGCGACACGTACAAAAGCATCTACACGAAAGTCATCCATGAACTTGCGCATGCTTCCCATTTCGCGAAGACCGGCGTCGAATACTGGAACCGTGTCATTCTGTTTATCGTGAATTCCGCTCTTTCAGGCGCCAGCACTTACGGGGATGCGGTCATGACGGACTCCGGCTATTGCGCCGTGAGCGAGATGTGGGCCTACTATATCGCGAGCAAACTGTATAAGGAGCGTTACGGCGGTTCCAACCCTATGTTCGGCAGCAAATACTGGTTTCATCCGCAGATCCTGACTTATCTTGAAAGCAGGGGAGTGACCGCCGGACAGATATTCGAAGCCATGGACAAAGGCGTCTGCTCCACGGAGGAGCTGAGGGACAGGCTGATAGAGCTGAACCCTTCGCGCAGATCCATCATTAACCAGGTATTCAATAGATATGAATAAAAGATTTCTTGCAGCCCTGCTGGCGCTGGCTGCCGCCTGCGGACAAGCGCACGCCCAGAAGTTCCAGATAAATACGAATGCGGTTCTGTGGATGTCGATGGCCACCGTCAATTTCCAGGCCGACTATGCGGTGCAGCAGCACTGGACGGTGGGCCTGGGGGCCAAATACAACCCTTTTGAATTTCCTAAGAACGGCGGAGAGTCGCAGATGCAGTACAAACAGCGCTCAATGTCTGTGTTCGCCAGATGGTGGCCGTGGCATGTGTACAGCGGCTGGTGGGTATGTCCGCGCATACAGGTGCAGGAATACAATATGGGAGGAATAATATCGGAAGCGGCCGAAGAAGGAATGAAATATGGCGGCGGAGTGAGCGCCGGCTACGCATATATGGTAAATCCGCATTTGAATGTAGAGTTTGGTATGGGGTTTTGGGGCGGCTTGAAGAACTATGTAGTGTATTCATGCCCGAAATGCGGAATACGTGTCAAGGAGGGATCGGGAGGGTTCATTCTGCCCAACGATCTGATGATAGGAATAAGTTATGTTTTTTAAACGGACATTATGGATTTTTGCAGCCGTATGCTGTGTTTCCTGCTCCGTGCTGGAAAACAGAAGCGACTGCCCTTGCGATCTCTTTCTTGACTTTAACCATGAATCGTGCGGCGTATTCGATTCTCTGTCGGTGTATGTCAGTTCCCTGCGTAAGACAGTGACTGTCAGGCGCACGGAATATGCCTCAGGACTGCACGTGACGGTTCCCCGCAGTGACAGCGATACACTGGCCGTGTATCCGTCACTGCTGGAACCTTTCATCCATGAAGGATGCTTCACCCTGGATGCCGGTTCTTCCTGTCCGCAGCTGTATTCGTTTCACCTTTGCTTCGGTGCGGGAGGGGATTCTTTCCGCAGGGAGGTGACGATGCGCAGGAACTACTGCGATGTGGACCTTCTATTCGTCTCGGATTCTCCGGAGGCTTATGTCCTGGAACTCAGGTCTTCATTCTCTGGACTGGAGACGGACGGGACGCCTTCTCCCGGATTGCTGAGGACGCATCTTGCCTTTGACAGCTCGGGCCGGAGCCGCTTCCGTCTTCTGCGCCAGGGAGACAGCAGCCTTATGCTCGAGATAATATCCTCCGGCGGAGCGCACAGGAACATAGCTCTCGGGGCGTTGCTTGCCTCGGGAGGCTATGACTGGAGCGCAGCTGATCTTGAGGATATAAGCGTGACTATAGACTGTTCCTCCGCAAAAGTGACGATAGAGTGCGATGAATGGAGCGAGGAGGTATTCATTCCGGTTACCGTGTGACGGTTCTGCCTTGTGGCAGGAACCGTGAGGTTATTTCTTGCGGATGAAAGTCAGGCCGTCGCGCAGCGGGAGGATAAAGCAGCTCAGGTCATCCGTCTTGGCTATACTTTCGTTAAAGGCGGCGATCTCCGTTGTCTGCGCGTCCTTTGGCAGGGGATCTTCCAGTACCTTGCCGTCCCACAGAGTGTTGTCTGCCAGAATCAGCCCCCCGTGCCTTACCAGCGGCAGGACGGCCTCAAGATAGGCGCGGTAAAAGCGTTTGTTCGCGTCGATGAATACGATGTCATAGTACTCCTGCCTGTCCCCGAATGTCCCGAGGGTCTGCAGGGCGTCTCCGGTATGAAGGGTGATCCTGTCCCTTACGCCGGCCCTTTCCCAGCCTGCGGTTATAAGGTCGTTCAGCTCATCGTTTATTTCCAGCGTGTCCACGTGGCCGCCGTCTTCGAGACCGAGGGCCAGACAGGTCGTGGCATATCCGGTGAAAGTGCCTACTTCCAGGATGTTGCGTGCATTGCTAAGCTGGACCAGCATGGTGAGAAGCGCGCCCTGCGTGGGTCCGGACAGCATCCGGGCGTGGTTGGTCCGCAGATTGGTCTGCCTGCGTATCCATTGCAGCGCTTCATGTTCGGGGCTGCTGTGTCCGGTAATGTATTTCAGGAGTTTGTCCATATTATTCGAAAACGAGTATGCTTGTCTTGTCGGGACTGAATATCCTGCGTGCCGCTTCCTGCAGCTGTGCGGCGGTTATTGACCTGATCCGTGCCTCCATCTCGCCCTCATCGGCTATACGTCCGAAACTGAGCATGCTTTTGCCCATGCTCAGACACTGCGCCTCGCCGTTTTCCATGCCTATCGCATTCTGTCCGAGAATCTGGGTCTTGGCCGCCTTAAGCCTCGCTTCCGAAAGCGGAGACGCTATAAGCCTGCCGGTTTCCTTTCTGACGGCCTTGATGCACCTGCGCAGGTTTTCCTTGTCGCAGCCGAAGCTGATCACCGCTATTCCCGTGTCCGAATAAGGGGTATAGTTGCATTCCACGTTGTATACCCAGCCGTGCCTCTCGCGGAGATTGGAGCCGAGAATGCTGTTGGAAGACGGGCCTCCCAGTATATTGCACAGAAGCAGTGCTGCGAGCCGTTCCTGTCCGTCGGCAAGCGACGGGGCGAAGTTGCCTATTATGCAGTTCGTCTGGTTATTGTTCCTGTTTTCGGTGATATCGAACGGCCGGAACTGTTCCTCCGTGCTCTTCATTGATCCTATGCACCTTGCAGGCCTGCTGTCCCGTGAGACCGTGCCCATCCGCTCTGCCGCTTTCCGTATGATCTTCTCCATCCGTTTCTCTTCCAGAGGCGAGACCATTGTCATCACCATGCGCTCAGGCGTGAAGAACTCGTCGCGGAAACGCCTCAGCTCTTCTCCGCTGATCGCCTTTACACTTTCCATTGTGCCAAGTATCGGGCGGGCAAGATCATGGCCTGCAAAAAGCCTTTCTTCGAAAACGTCGTATATTTCCTCTGCAGGAAAATCCCTGACGGATGCCAGTTCGTCCGTTACGACCCCTTTTTCAGTGTCGATCTCCTCTTCCGGGAACCGTGCGTCCAATGCTATCTCCATCAGCAGGGAAGCGGCTTTTGCCAGGTCCTTTTCAAGTACGGTGGCATGCAGTACGATTTCTTCTTTGGTGGTGTAGGCGTTCAGCTCTCCTCCGAGACGCTCCAGGCGGTTGTTTATGGCGGACGGACTTTTCCCGGACGTGCCCTTGAACAGGGTGTGCTCCACGAAATGCGCTATTCCGCTGTGATAGCCACCTTCGTCACGGGTGCCCACCTTTATGCTCAGCGCGCAGTAGCCCACGGCGTTGCCGTATTGGCGTACGGCATAACGGAATCCGTTTTCAAAAGACGATACGAGCATTCTGCCTATCGGTTTCTTTTAATGAACCATGCCAGCTCGCTCTTAAGCACTCCTTTTGGCGATTTGGCGGTAATCAGGTGGCTTTTGATATACAGAAGCTCATAGCTTTCGCTGTCGAAAAGCATGGTGTAGCTCACGGATCCTTTCTCCGGTTCTGACGGAGCTACGCAATAGCACACGAATTTACCGGCGCTACGCTCCGAAACGGCTTTTTCTATATCCTCGTCATCCGTAAAATGCACGTTGTCGTGCCTGTATATCGCTTCGACCGAGGTGCCGAGCGGGAAAGATGCGTCAGCCCTGCTTACCAGGATCTCCTTGTTCCATTTTTCCTTGCGTATGCTGGCTGTCACCATCGCTCCGTTTCCGAGATTGATCGGACGTTTCATGATTTTCCTGATGTTCTCCTGCATCACGTGGATCAGGGCCGGGAGCATGGCTATCTCGCGGTATTCGGTGTCTTTCGCAGGGCATACCGGTATGCCTATCACCTTGTACAGCCCCTCGAATCCCTCTCCTGCGGTCTCGCGTCCCTTGAATATCGTCAGCGATTTTATGCCGGGAGTGCTCTCGGAACCGTATTTCGTTGCGCTGAGGGCCATGAAATAATAATCGTCGGATTTTTTGAGCGCTTCGAACTCCTCATTGTCGCAGAATTCGTACGGGCAGATATGCCAGATGTCCTGAATGTCGTTGCGCATCGCGGAATCGAACATCTCATCCCCTGTGAGAAGCACTTTCATGGTCTTTTGCGGCAGGTCGTTCAGAATATATTGTTTTGTCTGGACCTTGGCCTGGGCGCACGCCAGAAGCGGCAGCAAAACGGAAGATATCAAAAAAAACGTTTTTTTCATAATAATCCTTTTTAAGGCGGCAAAGTTACAAAAAAGATGCTAAATTTGTGGGTTATGAATGAATATATCGTACTCGCCCGCAAATACCGTCCCGAGTCTTTTGAAACCCTCATAGGCCAGGATAATATCGCGACAACGCTCAAGAATTCGATCAAGCGCGGACAGCTGGCCCATGCCTATCTTTTCTGCGGCCCGCGCGGAGTGGGCAAGACCACCACTGCCCGCATATTCGCCAAAATGATCAACTGTTCCTCGCCTCTGGAGAACGGAGATCCGTGCGGCGTGTGCGAAAGCTGCCGTTCGTTCGCCGAGGGGCGTTCGTACTGCATCCATGAGATGGATGCGGCGTCCAACAACAGCGTGGACGACATCAAGGAACTGATCGACAAGGTGCGCGTGGCTCCGCAGGTGGGACGCTACAGCGTGTATATCATCGATGAGGTGCACATGCTTTCCCAGCAGGCTTTCAACGCATTCCTCAAAACCCTTGAAGAGCCGCCGGAGTACGCCATCTTCATTCTTGCGACCACGGAAAAGCACAAGATTCTCCCGACCATACTCAGCAGATGCCAGACTTACGACTTCAACCGCATGGGCATCGGCGACATAGTGCGCAACCTCAGGAATATCGCCGCCAAGGAGAACATCACCGTGGACGAGGAGAGCCTGCATGTGATCGCCCTCAAGGCTGACGGAGCCATGCGTGACGCGCTCACCATCTTCGACCAGACAATAGCATTCTGCGGCACCGATATAAAGTATGCCGACGTCATACGTAACCTCAATGTCCTCGATTATGACTACTGTTTCAATCTGACGGACCGTTTTCTCAGCGGAGACTATGCCTCGGCCATGCGCACTTTCGACGAGATTCTGGCGAAAGGCTTCAACGCCCTGCATTTCATTTCCGCCCTGTCGTCCCATTTCAGGGACCTCATGGTGGCGAAAGCCGGCGGCATCGATTCCCTGCTGGAGCTGGCCGGTTCGCTGAAGACAAGGTATCATGAGCAGGCGGCTTCCTGCAGCGAGAAATTCCTTTATGAGGCCCTCGGCCTTACCACCTCGTGCGAGCAGGGCTACAAGGCTTCGGTGAATCCGCGTCTGCATATTGAGTTCACCCTTATGCGCCTGTCTTTCCTGAACAGGACTCCTGCCGCAGCGCAGCAGACGTCTTCCGCCACTGCGCAGACACCGCAATCCCCGGCACAGGCAGTCCGTACGGCTCCGGCATCCGGACCTGCAGCGCAGCAGGCCGTGGCAGTTTCTCAGCCAGCCCCTGCCCGTACTGCGGACCCTGTACAGCCGTCCACGGCAGCCGCGCATGCGGCCGTGCCTCAGCAGGAGCCTGTGTCCCGGCCAATGCCGGTACCGGAACCTCAGCCTCTGGCCTCAGCCGCTCCTCAGCATACGCAGGAGCCTCAGCCCGAGGCCAGGCAGACGGTTCAGCAGGAACCTTTGCAGCCTGTCCGGACCGCCGCCGCACCGTCTGCCGCGCCGGATACGGCACCGGCGGCCCGCCCTGCACGCAGGATGCCTGTAGGAGGAGCATCGGGCACGGTATCCGTGAAAGCCATTGTGCAGGATGAGAAAAAAGCCGAATCTGCGAAGAACGTGACAGTGGCCGACAGGGACCTTACGGACGAGGAAATACATCTTGGATGGAAAAAGCTTTGCGATGCATCCAGATCCAGCGAAAGGCTCTGGAACGCCCTTGCGAACGCGAAACTGGAAACAGAGCGCCGCGACGGGGTGATTTACCTTACATACAAGGTCACCAACGAGTCGCAGAAAATGTGGCTTGCGGAGAAGAATTTCCGCATCGAGGCCAAATACCGTGAGCTGGCCGGAAGCAGCAAGGTCCGCCTTATAATTGATGTCCAGCCCGAGGACCGGTCAAGTAAAGCCGCAGTAAGCGCGGAAGACAAGGCCAAGGAGATGATAGCCGCGAATCCGAAAGTGGCGGAAGCCGTTTCGGAGCTCGGCCTGGAGCTTAAATGACAAAATTCAGTGCGATATGAAGCTGAGAGCAGAAAATCTTGTAAAGAAATACGGCCCGCGCACCGTTGTAAAAGGCGTGTCTATGGAGGTCAATCAGGGCGAGATCGTCGGATTCCTCGGACCTAACGGCGCCGGCAAGACCACGAGTTTCTACATGATAACGGGGCTTGTGGTGCCAAACGGAGGAAAAATATTCCTCGATGACGAGGAGATTACCGATCTTCCTATGTATAAGCGTGCCCAGAAGGGCGTGGGATATCTGGCCCAGGAGGCTTCCGTATTCCGCAAGATGACGGTGGAAGACAATATCATGTCTGTGATGGAGCTCAGCGACAAGTACACGAAAGAGGAGCGCAGGCAGAGGCTCGAGGACCTTATCAACGAGTTCAACCTGCACAAGGTGAGGAAAAGCTACGGCAACCAGCTTTCAGGAGGCGAACGCCGCCGCTGCGAGATAGCCCGCGCCCTTGCCATCGATCCCAAGTTCATTCTGCTGGACGAGCCATTCGCCGGCGTCGATCCTATTGCCGTGGAGGACATACAGCACATCATCGCTAAACTCAAATACAAGAATATCGGAGTCATAATCACCGACCACAACGTGGGCGAGACCCTCGCCATCATCGACCGCGCCTACCTGCTGTATGAGGGCACTATCCTTCAGACAGGCACTCCGGAGGCCCTTGCCGCAGATGAAGAGGTGCGCACGAAGTATCTCGGCAGCAATTTCGTGCTCAAACGTTCGTCCGCTTTCAAGAAATATGAAGAACTGAACAGATAAATAACCCTATTATGTTTGACAGCACAGTTTCATGGTCGGCTTCCGCAGCCCGTATCGACGGCTCCCTGTGGCGTATTACCGTTACAGGCCGTATCAACCCTGAATACCATATATATGATGTCGTGGACCATGACGGCGCCACCAATCCTACCGTCGTGACGGTGACGGGCGAGAATGTGGCCCTTTCGGGAGACCTGCAGGTGCTCTGCGATGTCAGTTACGGGGATGATCCGCGGATCGGCACTATCAGCGGCGAAGCCGTATTCGCCCAGGACGTCATACTGTCCGCCGATAGCGCGGAGGCTCAGATATATGTCGAGTGGATGGCATGTACTGACACATCATGCACGCCTCCGGACGATGC
Source organism: uncultured Muribaculaceae bacterium (assembly GCA_964385835.1). GTDB lineage: Bacteria > Bacteroidota > Bacteroidia > Bacteroidales > UBA932 > Cryptobacteroides. The sequence goes on from CAYLQE010000026.1 coordinate 18,991, forward strand.
TGTGATGACTGTCCGTCTCGGAACCCCCGCCGGCAGCAAGTCACGGCTGTCAGGCAGCACTGTCTCTGACGGTCAGGAAACCATGCTTTCTGGAGAGAACGGAGGCACGGCGCCTATAGGCATCGCCGTCGCCGTATCGTGTGCCGTGGCAGCGCTTGCAGCCGCGGCCGTGTATTTCCTGAGGAAAAGGAAGAAAAATTCTTAAATCGCTTTAAGGCTAAAGAACATAGGCCTTTACGTCCGCGGCTGTGATCTTTCCGGATGACAGGATCATCAGGCGCTCCACCACATTGCGCAGCTCGCGGATATTTCCGCTCCAGCTTTTTCCGCACAGCAATTCCATGGCGGCCGGCTCGACAGGCAGCTTCGCCATGCCGCTCTCCGCATTGATCTGGCTCTGGAAATGCTCCACCAGCAGCGGGATGTCTTCCTTGCGCTCGTCAAGCGACGGCACGTTCACGACTATCACCGACAGCCTGTGATAAAGGTCTTCCCTGAAATTGCCGTTCTTTATCTCCTCGCGCAGGTTCTTGTTTGTCGCCGCGATCACGCGTACATCCACGTTCAGGTCCTTGTCGCTGCCCACGCGTGACAGCTTCTTCTCCTGCAGGACGCGCAGCACCTTCGCCTGCGCAGGGAGGGACATGTCGCCGATCTCATCCAGAAACAGCGTGCCCCCGTCAGCCTGCTCGAACTTTCCTTTATGCTGCCTGACGGCGGAAGTGAACGAACCCTTCTCATGTCCGAAAAGCTCGCTTTCTATCAGCTCGGAAGGTATAGCCGCGCAGTTTACTTCTATATAAGGCATGGAACTGCGCTGGCTCATCTGCCATATATTGCGGGCCACCAGCTCTTTTCCTGTGCCGTTTGCCCCGGTAATCAGGACACGCGCGTCTGTAGGAGCCACCTTTTCTATCATCTGGCGTATGTTCCCTATCGCCTCGCTTTTGCCTATCATGTCCGCGCCGTACACTTTTTTGCGCAGCACCTTGGTCTGGATTGCCAGCGAAGTCCGCTCCGAAGCGTTCTTTATCGTGATGAGCGTGCGGTTCAGGTCCAGCGGCTTCGGAATGAAGTCGAAGGCCCCTTTCTTGATGCAGTCTACCGCCGTTTCAATGTCCCCGTGCCCGGAAATCATCACCACAGCCGAGTCTATGCCGCTTGCCGTCAGCTTGTCCAGCACCTCGATTCCGTCCATTCCCGGCATCTTGATGTCGCAGAAAATAACGTCGAAATGCTGCTTGTCCACCTTCTGGAGGCCTTCCGGACCGTCCTGCGCCGTCTCCACGCAGTAGCCCTCGTCCCTCAGTATCTCGCCGAGCGAATTCCGTACGGGACGCTCATCATCGATTATCAGAATATTCATTGTATCAATTATTTTTACAAAGTTACGATTATTTTTCCTATTTTTGTCTTTAACTAATATTATGCCAAAACAGAACATCATAATAGCGATTGACGGATACAGCAGCACCGGCAAGAGCTCGTTTGCCAAAAAGATAGCTGCCGCATACGGTCTGATGTATCTTGACAGCGGCGCCCTGTACAGGGCGGTCACCCTGTTCGCCATAGAAAACGGCTTTATAGACGGAGGCGTGCTGGATATAAGGACGATGGCCCCGTTTCTTGGTGACCTCAACATCCATTTCGAATACAATGCCGAGGGCCGCAGCGAGACATTCATCGGCGGGCGCAACGTGGAGAAAGACATACGTACGATGTCCGTTGCCTCGAACGTAAGCATCGTGGCCTCAGACCGCACCGTGCGCAATTATGTGGACGGCATACTTCATGAATACGGCCGCAAGGGCGGCGTGATAATGGACGGCAGGGACATAGGCACGACCGTTTTCCCTGATGCGGACCTGAAGATATTCATGACCGCGGACCCGATGGTCCGCGCCGGCCGCAGGGCGGCCGAACACAGGGCCAAGGGCGAACCCTGCGACATTCAGGAAGTTCTCAGGAACCTGCAGGAACGTGACTATATAGACTCGCACCGCGAGGTTTCTCCTCTGGCCAAGGCCGAAGATGCCGTGGTTCTGGACAATTCATATATGGACTTCGATCAGCAGATGGAATGGGTGGCGGCGATCCTTAAAGAGCGTTTCGGCCTGGAACCGCATGAAAAATGATACTTATGAAAGTGGAGATTGACAAGAATTCAGGCTTCTGCGGCGGCGTGATACGCGCGATTAACCGCGCGGAGAGCTTTCTGCAGAACAACAAGGGGTGCAATCTCTATTCTTTGGGTGCGATTGTACATAATGACGCCGAACTGTCCCGTCTTCAGGGGCTCGGCCTTACTGCAATAGATTATGAGGATCTTTCACAGATAAGGGATGCCAGCGGCATGACCCTTCTTATCCGTGCGCACGGCGAGCCTCCGGCTACATATCTTCATGCGGAGGCCCTGGGATTTCAGATCGTGGACTGCACATGCCCGGTGGTGCTCGACCTCCAGCGCAGCATACGCGAGGCTTACGACCGCTGCTCCCGGGAGGGCAGGGGAGGCCAGATCGTCATCTTCGGCCAGATCGGCCATGCCGAGACCCTCGGCCTAATGGGGCAGGTTAACGGCGCGGTCGTGGTAGAGAACATGCAGATGCTTGTCCAGGCCATAGCCGACGGACGTCTGGATCTTGCATGTCCTGTGGAGATCTTCTCACAGACCACAAAGAGTCCCGGGGAGTATGCGGAAGTGTGCGGATACCTGAAAGAGGAGATGGCGTCGAAGGCCGGCCTGGACGATGAGGCGTTCGAGGCTTCGGAACTGCTGCGCGTCCACAATACGATATGCACGCAGGTAGCCACGCGCCAGGCCCGCCTGACAGAGTTCGCCGCGCGCCATGATATTGTGATATTCCTCTCAGGCAAGGCCTCATCGAACGGCAGGGTGCTGTCCTCGCTGTGCCGCAAGACGAACATACGGACATACCATATCGAATCCCCTGAAGAACTGAAGGCGGAATGGTTCAGGGAGGATGACAATGTGGGAATATGCGGGGCCACGAGCACGCCGAGATGGCTTCTGGAGGATGTGGCGGCCAAGATTTTGGAGATTGGAGAGAATTTTCCTAATTTTGCAGCCGAAAAATAGGGCTATACTTTATAAATATACGCGAATCATTAACTTTATATAATCTTTTATGGCAACAACAGCTGATTTTAAAAACGGTCTTTTCATCGATTATAACGGTAAGCCATGTTCTATAGTATGGTTTCAGCACGTTAAGCCAGGCAAAGGCCCCGCTTTCGTAAAGACCAAACTCCGCAACCTCGAGAACGGACGTATCCTTGAGAACACTTTCACCGCAGGTGCGCGTATCGACATCATCACGGTGGAGCGCCGTCCGTACCAGTTCCTTTACAAGGATGAGGACGGATTCAACTTCATGCACGAGGACACTTTCGAGCAGATTCACCTCGAAGAGGATCTCGTAGAGAATGCGGACCTCATGAAAGAGGGCCAGCATGTGGAAATGATGTTCCATGTGGACAAGGACGACGAGCGCTGCCTCACTTGCGAGCTTCCTGCGCATGTGGATCTTCAGGTTACCTATACGGAGCCTGCGGTCAAGGGTGACACTTCTACCAACGCGCTGAAAGAGGCGACTCTCGAGACAGGCGCGACAGTGATGGTGCCTCTTTTCATCCAGAACGAGGAGCTTATCACAATTTCTACCGAGGACCGCTCTTATGTGGGCCGCGTAGCTAAGAAATAGGCATCCGCCCTCTCTCTATCTTCAGCTGCTGGATCTGGTATCCGCGTCTGGAGTTAAGGGAAACGAATATCGTGACAATGAAGGCCTCCTCGGAGGTCTTCATTTTTGCTAAGGCATATTTGAGGTTGCCGTTGCTTACATAGTGGTCTATAGTGACGTCTTCCGGCCTGTAGGTCTTGAAGAACGCCTTCATGATCTGCGTGGCCTGGGATTTCGAGCATTCGCTCGGCATCGAGTTGGGCATGATGATTTCAAGGGAAGGGGCGAACCATGCGGAGAGGGATTCGGCATCGCCGAGAGCCATATATTTCGCGATGGGCAGGAATACGTCATTGGACTGTCCCGCCGCCTGCAGGGGGGGGCAGATGATAAAGGCAAAAATTAACGCCGTGACCGATAAATGCTTCATACTCTGCAAACATAACAAAAAATCTGCCGAAATCCTTGGAAACTGTTTATATTTGCAACATGAAAATAACGCTTCTCACCGTAGGAAAGACAGACAAGGGCTGGATAAAGGACGGCATTGACATATATTGCGGCCGCCTGTCGCATTATGCAAGTTTCGCTATCAAGGAAATTCCCGAACTTAAGAACGTATCCGGCCTTGGCAAGGACAAGATAAAGGAAAAGGAGGGGGAGCTGATACTTAAGGCCGTGCGTCCGGACGATATCGTGATATTGCTGGACGAGAGGGGAGAGCAGTGCTCGAGCGTCGAACTGGGCAGGAAACTTGAGAAACTCATGCAGCGGGGCAAGAATATTGTATATGTTGTGGGCGGCGCCTATGGCTTCAGCCCGGAGGTATATGCCCGCAAGGATGCGATGATATCGCTTAGCAGGATGACTTTCTCCCACCAGATGATAAGGGTCCTGTTCGTGGAGCAGCTTTACCGTGCGTACACCATAATTAACGGCGAGCCGTATCATCACGAGTAAATGAAAGTAAGGTTATTCATACGCAGATATCTTTTTGCCCTGCTGTTCGCCCTGTCCCTGATATGTGCGGTGCTGTCGCTTACGATGCCCTCATACAGCGTGGACACCGGCAAGGCGGCCGCACGGCTGTCAGTAAAGCTGGACGAAAGGATGGAAATGCTGGACGGATATGTAGCCCGGCTTTCCGCGCATCCGGCCCGCAACGGCGTGTGGCCGTCTTTGGGCGAGGACTTTCCTGACGACATGGTTATATACAGATACTGCGCCGATACGCTTCACAGCTGGTATAACGTGCTGTCCGCCATGCCGAACATCGATGAATTCACCCAGACGCCGGTATATTTCCAGAACGGCCGCAAATGGTATGTCGCCAAAGTTACGGAGTGCGGCAGGGAGAAATTTTTCGGAGCCCTGACCGTAAGGGATGCTGGGACCGTCAATGTCACCGGCGGCCAGAAAGGGAGCGGCATAGGACAGCGTTTCCGCATGCACGGGAATTTCGACATAGCGGCTCCTGACAAAGAGGGTGCTTTCCCTGTGAGCGTGGAAGGAGTCCATGTGTTCTCGATAGAGCAGGTGAGCGGACAGGAAGACGACAACCCCTTGAATTCCATCTGGCTGCGCTGGCTGTCCATGTCTTTTCTTGTGATCGCCGCATTCGTATACCTGCGTTTCCACCGCTCGGCCGCGAACTGCGCATGGACCGTGCTTCTGCTGATGACGATCGCATTCGCGATGCGCAAGCGCGCGGATATGCTGGCGGAGTTCTCCGTAATCTTCTCTCCTGTCCTGTACGCCCATGACGGCATCCTGAATTCGTTCGGAGCGCTGCTGATATTCAACACCATACTCTCCCTGATTCATTTCGCCGTATTCATGTGCAGGCGTGAGCTGGCGGCCGCCATGGCATCCTCAGGAAGAAAGAGGACGGTATATCTTGTTGTCATGCTGTCTGTTTTCCTGCTCCAGCTGGCATACATCTTCTACACCCTTTCGACTATCGTCAACAATTCGGGCATCTCGCTGGAGCTTTACAAACTGAGCATGATAAACGGTTACACCATGGTGTCCTATATCTCGTATGCCTTCCTTTCGGTGAGCCTGATGCTTCTGCTGGATACGATACTGGAGGCGGTGAACAGGGCCCGCGGGACGTCTTATTCAATGCTCAGGATCACCCCGATGCTCGTCTTCTGCTCGCTGGCGGCCGCAGGCATGCTGGCTACCGTATCCGTGCTCGGCTTCCGGAAAGAGAAAAACCAGGTGGCGGGATGGAGCAACCGCCTGTCCGTGGACAGGAACCTGAGCTTCGAGGTGGCGCTGAGGGAGATAGAGGACGCCGTGTCGTCAGATCCCCTGATAGACGTGCTCTGTCACAGCGGGAACACAGAGGCCCTGGTGGTAAGGCGCATAGAGGAGCTCATGGGCAGAAACCGCAATCTGGCATCCGTATCCGTGAACATTGTCACGGGCGATGACAATTCCCTCAGAAGATATATGGAGGAATTGCTTTCCGCGGGCGTGTCCATAAGTCCTGACTCACGCTTCATATACAATAAGATCAGCCAGAAAGGCAGTTTCTATACGGCGGTTTTCTCCTTTTATTCAAAGGAATACGGCCAGGCCCATCTCTTGCTGGAGGTAGTGCCGAAAATCACGGCCAATGTACAGATCCCCCCTTCCTATTCCTATGCCAGGTATGAGGACGGCAGGCTGAGCTCGTTCTCCGGCACCTATGCTTATCCTACCGTGACGGATGTCCTTGCCGACAAGACTCTCTCGCAGGAATCCAGCTACGTGTACAACGGCTACAGGCATTTTGTAAACCGCATTTCCGACGATGAGCTCGTGGTGGTTTCCCGCAAGACCTACAGCGTCTCCACCTATCTGGTGACTTTCACATACCTGCTTTTTCTTCTGTATTTCATAGGGCTGCTGTTCCGCCGCAGGGACAGGAGCGAGATCGAGCTGAACGGACGTTTCCAGAAACGCATGCTGTCGCTCGTGACGGTGTCCCTTACCGTCACGCTGGTCGTAATGGCTACCGTGAGCGTGGTATTCGTATATGGAAGGAACGAGCAGAACACGGCCAATGCGATGATCGCCCGTATCAGCGCCATTCAGGGCATGATGGACGGGCTGTGCCGCCAGTGCCAGAGCTCGGATGACCTCCAGACCACGGAATTCAGGAGCGAGCTCGACGGTATCTCGAGAAGCCTTTCTTCGCCGCTGAACGTGTATTCTTCAGGCGGCGCCCTGCTTGTGTCCACATCGCGTTATACAGAGCTTAGCGCGCTTATCCCTTCCGCTGCCTACAGGACTATATGCCTTGAATACCAGAGATATTATATAGAAAGGAAAAAAGGTCCGGGATTCGATTTCTATATCCTTTATGCCCCTATCATCAACGCTTCCGGCAGGGTCGTGGGCATAGTTTCCGCACCGTACACGCTGCGCGACTATGATTTCACACGCGATGCCGTATTCCATGCCGCGACGGTTGTGAGCCTTTTCCTTATACTTCTGTTCATCACCATAGTCATAGCGTACAGGATCATCGGAGCGTTGTTCAAGCCAATGATCGACATGAGCCGCAAGATGTCGAGCCTGAACGCCACGAAGCTGGAGCTTATCGAATACGACGGAGACGACGAGATATCGGCCCTTGTGAACGCCTACAACAGGATGGTGCGCGACCTTGAGGAGAGCACGGACAAGCTGGCCGCGGCGGAGAGGGACAAGGCGTGGAGCGAGATGGCACGCCAGGTGGCGCACGAAATCAAGAATCCCCTTACGCCTATCAAACTGGAAATCCAGCGCCTGCAGCGCCTGAAACAGAAGAATGCGCCGGGATGGGAGGAGAAATTCGATACCGTATCAAAGATTATCCTGGAGCATATCGATATCCTGACCCTTACCGCAAACGAGTTCAGCACCTTTGCCAAGCTGTATTCTGAGCCGTCGATCGTGATAGACCTGGACAGGACCCTCAAGGAGCAGATCATGCTTTTTGAGAACAGAGGCGTCGATCTGACCTATCTCGGCGTGGAGGGGGCCATGGTTTCAGGTCCCAAGCCGCAGCTGATACGAGTGTTCGTCAACCTTCTCACGAATGCCGTGCAGGCCGTGGAATCCGGCGCTAATCCGCGTATAATCGTCAGCCTGCGCAAGGGAAAGGACGGCGGATGGGACATTGTATTCGAGGATAACGGTCCGGGCGTAGCGGAGGAGAACCAGTCGCGCCTGTTTACCCCTAATTTCACCACCAAAAGCAGCGGCACGGGCCTCGGACTTGCGATCTGCCGTTCTATCGTGGACCGCTGCGGCGGAAGCATATCCTATTCGCGCAGCTTTACTCTGGGCGGCGCATGCTTCACCGTCAGCCTTCCTTAGTATGTCACTTGGGTGGGAGCTTCGGCACATGTTTTACAGAAAAACATGGCCGCTGGGACCGTGTGCCTTGAAATATTTTGGAATGATATAAACAAATCATTATATTTGAACGGTTTGGCAAAAGGTATAGGCAATAAAAACACAAATATTTACACTTATGAGATTACAGATACTGATTTATAAGTCGCTGTGCATTGTTGCGGGCCTTCTGATGATGCAGTGTCCGGGAGGTTTTGAGTATCAATATGTTGCATATAATTGTTCTATGGAAATCCATAATGACACCGATTATCCTGTGACGCTTCATCTGAATTTTGACCCTCAAAGCGGACGCCTGTACACGTTCGGAGAGGTGCGTTATATTATTGATGTTGATTCGAGACCTTATTACAATATTTTGTATATAGTTGAAGACAGATATATGGAACGCACAAAGATGCATCCGTTTCAAGCAATATGGAAGACACCGAATGACGAGATTGTATATTGCAAATTATACAGACTTAATCCGAACACTTACGAGGAGGAAGAACTTCTTGGCGAGTGGGAAGATCCACAGAAATGGGAAAAGGTGGGTTACTCCCGAGAACCGGATTTCTTTAACTCGTGTACATGGCGCATTCATGAGTCTGAATTCGATGAAACCACCTGGACGTATAAAGGTGAGCTTGAACTTAGTAAACTTCTCTACAGTAAATCTGTATTGCAAGAATAGATGTCTATGGAAATGTAAGATACTTTAGCTTATGAAATTACATATACTGATATACAGTTTGATGTGCGCGGCTGCGAGCCTGTTTTTGTCGCTTTGTCATCCGATTACTGACGTTGCGCCGGACCCGGATATCCCGGATATCCCGGACGTACCGGATGTCCCGGAACCAATGGAACCGGTGTACAGCTGCTCGCTGATTATAAACAATGATATGGACTTTCCCATATCAATTTACACGAACTTCGATCCACAGAGCGGATGCCTTTATGGTGGAGAATTACACCGTATTATTCCCGCCTTTTCTTCCATATATATCGCCAAAGACAGGCTGTTGGAGGAAACGGAAAACCCATTTGACGAGCAATGGAAGAACTTGAAGTTGAATTCGAGTCAATATGCTGTTTTATACATACTAAGTGTGGACCCTGATACAGGCGGTAATGGAGAACTGCTTGCAAAGTGGAAGACAACTTCTTCACCATTTTTCAAAGAGGAATCGTGGACATATACGGAGCATGCCGGATGGTATGATGAAACACATCCTATAACTTATTGCGAGTGGACTCTTTCCATCGCCGCGCGCCTGAACGGCAATCGGGACCCGCAGGAATAGAAAAGCAGATATATCATTTGATGAATTTATCCACCCTGTTCTAATAGGGTCCCGGGTGTATGAGCAGCTGGCCATTTAGATGTCCGAAGCATGACTCAAATGCCTCCGTCGTTTATGTTACATCCGATTAAGAAATTCAGCCACCGTAATGATTTCTATACCAGCATGCTGCTTGAGAGTCAACAAATCTTTGTCTCCAGATACGATATAGATACATTTGCCTTCTAATGCACACTCTATGAACTTGTTATCATCCGGGTCCCGGCAGATCTCAATTTTCTGAGTTACTGATATAATCTCCGAATGGGCAATAAAACGCAGTAACGCACCGTCCGGTTCTTTACGGTTGTATTTCTCTTCGATATATTTTACTGTCGCTTGATATTCTTTTATTATCTCCGGTGAGGTTACAGCCTGGAATTTTCGTTCATATACCATTTCCAGCAGTTGCCTCGGTTTTCCTCCAAAGAAGATGGAAGAGGCTACAACGTTGGTATCAACAACAATCTTCATGATTATCGTTTTCTAACTTCAGCGATTGCTGCCGTTATATCCTCCTCTGTCATTCCAACACTTTCAGCCCATTGCCGCGACTTGTCCAAGAGCGTTCTGAATTCATTGATAGAGGGCTCCTTTACAGGCTTGAGCAGAATATTGTCTTCGTCAGAGAAAACCATAAACTGGGTGCCTTCTTTTAGGCCCAATCTTTTTCTTAAAGCGATCGGCAGTACGACTTGCCCTCTTGATGACATTGATGTAATTGCTTCCATAAAAATAAGATTTTCTTATTTGCAAAGATAATATAATTCAGTTAAAGATTTATAGGATTTTGTCAGTTTCTTCACTTTATCTTGACGGATCATGTACATAAAGTGATGATTATATTGTTCCATAAAGGCGAATCAAGCCCACTTCCATGCCCCGGTCCAGGGCGGGAGGTCTTTTTCATGCCACAGCCGGCCTCACTGTGCCGTATCAGACTTCGTGTGATGCGGCCGGCAGAACGTGCCGCAATGCTTACAACTTTTTCTGCCCAAAAGGAGGGTTGTGTTGAAAAATTACTATATTTGCAGAAATAAACTCAAGCGTTTACTTTACGCTTCGTCTTGATGCTTAGAAACTTCGCAACTTTCAGGTATGGTCAGGGCAAGGCAGCGGTAGATGTTCATGGGTATGTATTGGTTATGACATCCGTGTATCAGGGTGTCATCCCGCATATCTGCGTGGACTTCGACGTTGCTCGTTCTGCTATATCGGGCATGCGAAGGCCTCTAAGCACAGAATGGGCGGCGGATTAAAGTTCCACGCTTGAACCGAAATCTAAACTTTACTATTCTGACAATCAATGATACTATAATGGATACATTTGTATTGATACCGTAATGTTCTCATTGTTTTATTTTTTAAGAGGCAAAATAGTGTAAAGAAGTACGATTCTTTTTCGGTAAATCGAAAAAGAATTGGAAAACCAATAAGAAAAGTAGTTTTATATAATGAAACAGTATTCTTATTGCCATTGCAAAATGTATTCCCAAGGCTAACGAACAAATTATTTGGTAATTTATCATTTATTTGAATTCTTTCCGTATCTTTGTATTTGAAAAATCGTCAAAATTTCAAAGGTGGTATGGCAAATGAATATTTTATAGATAGTACAACTCTCAAGCAACGTATAGAAGCTATGCCTGAGGATTGCGTCCTGTTCCGTTCAGATTTCCCTGAATATCACACAGAATTTGTAGGGAGTATTTTGTCTGAATTGACAAATGAAG
>CAYLQE010000027.1:0-30053 GCA_964385835.1 uncultured Muribaculaceae bacterium
CTTCGATTGCTTTTGCAAGGCGAGTCTCGCCGATGTAGCAGTAAGGACATGCAAAATCAGACCATATAATTATGCGATTTTTACTTGATTTTTTAGATTTTTCTTTGTAATTTTGCATAGTAGTAAAATTTTAAAGATTAAACTTATATGAGTAGATGTATTTTATTGGTTCGAGTTTCATCGGATAAGCAGTCATTTGATGAACAAGAGAAGGAGTTGCTTCAAATGGCTCTTTCTGATGGCTTCGATAATAATAACGTTTGTAGTATCGCAATGGTTGAGAGCGCAACCATAAAAAGCGAAGAGGAACGCAAAGGATTGAACTTGATGAAGGAGGAAATAGAGAAGGGTGATGTCGTTTGTGTGTACTGTTGGGAGGTTTCTCGTATATCACGAAGAAAGGATGTTTTGTTTTCCATCCTTCGATATATGGAACAAAGGAAAATCAACCTCAAAATCAAATCCCCATCAATCACCTATCTCAATCCAGATGGTTCAATCAATGAAGGAGCGGAACTTGCATTTTCGTTGTTCGCAACAATGGCGGAGAGTGAAATGCGTAACAAAAAGGCTCGTTTCAAAAGAACCAAGAAGGTAAATGCCAGAGAGGGGAAATATAGTGGTGGGGGAGTCCTGTATGGTTATAGCGTTGACGAGAATGGATATTATATCATAAATGATGAGGAAGCAAAGATTGTCAAATTGATTTTCGATTTATACACATCAACCAAATGGGGAACAAAGTTGTTGCGGAATGAACTTGTTTCTCGCGGAATCCAAATCAAACCAGAAAAGATTAATGATATTCTTGCAAATGAGGCTTATGTTGGGAAATACTATAAAACAAGAATCCGTAACAATGGCTTCGGTGATGTTGGTGGATATGATAGGATTTATCCACGAATAATCACACAAGATTTATTTGATAAGGCAAAGGCAAAGAGAGAGGGCAATTGTGCCACTGTCAAAACTGATGCTTGTTTCCTTGCAAAAGGTCTTATACGTTGCCCTCATTGCGGATGGCTATATACAGGGGTAAGAGGAACAACTGCAAGAATGTATAAATGTGGAAAATATAATCTTGCCGACAAGCACGGAAGGAATTGTGATAATAAACTAACAGTTCAAATGGAGGTTGCTGATTCAATCCTGTGGTATTCGTCCTCGTTCCTATATTCCTTGTTTCTGATGGATGTTAGAAACAATGACACAGAAAAAATTGAAAAGGAGATTGAGGTGATGAACCAGAAAATCAAAGGTTGTCAAATCGTGATTGATGGAATACAAGAGAAACTTGAAAAAGTTGGAACACTTTGGCAAGAAGGATGGTATACCACAGAAAGGAAAGAAAAGGAAGGTAAAAAAATAATGGCAGAAAGGAATAAAGCGGAAGAAGATATAGAACGTTATCAAGTAGCCCTTGACAAGTTATTAAAGTTGATTGATAAGATAAAAAATCAAGATGAATATACTTTGTTCGCAAATGCAAATATAGATGTTGCTTCGATAGATGATAGAAAGCGAATGATGGATATTGTGAACCAGTTCATTGAATCTGTAGAGGTTGGGGAATGTGAGTTTAATGGTAGAGGTGCAAAGACATATAAGTTGAATTTCAAGGATGGAACAACCCAAGAGTTTCTAACAATCGGGAGAACCAAATTCACAAAGTTCTTTGAAAAGGTTCAAGGGGAATGGATGGATATAACAAAGAAGGTGATGTTGTTGCAACCAATCTGATGAATGAATAAATGGAGGGTGTATCATAAGTAAGATTATGATGCACTCTCATAACTATTTAATTTCAATATGATTTATTGATACAACAAAAATGGAAGGACTGATTAACAATACTTCCATTTTTCATTTTAGATTATTACTATATGATTTAATTCTCCGTTGTGCTAATTACTTCCTCAATGTTGGGAATAATGATATTTTCATCTGTCACTTGTTCCTCCCCTGATATCTCCGTTCTATCATCATTCAATATTAAGAACTTGATAGGGTATTCCTCCTTTTCCAAGGCTTTATCATATCCAATGAATTTTCCAGAAGCACTATTATACAAGGCTGAAAAAATACCATCCCAATCTTTTTTGCCACTGTATTTTTTACCCCAAATCAGTGATTGCTTCTTCTTTTCAAGGAACGCCAAGATATTATCGAAATTCCCAAATCCCTTCAGTAACCAATTTTTATTGGTGAGCCAAGAAATTGCAAGAGATTCAATATATGCTCCCGTTGTGGATAGGGATGCTTTATCTATGATTGAACTAACTTCATTGTAGTTATTCTCTGCCTTATTCAGTTCTTCTTCTGTAATTTCAAATTCCCCTTTTTTGAGTTTCGTTCCAGAACTTTTGCCTTTAATGATTGCGGAAGCATATCTATAAATTGGCTTTCCTTCATTATGGCAGAGGCGATGAGACAAACACCATTCAGTTAGTTTGGAATAATTAGCATTGACACTTGTGTAAGAATTAACGAAATCATTCTGATTCCAATTCTTTGTTTTGGTGTTTGCATCAATGATTAACTTTCGCTCATCCTTTTCATCTGCCTCAATGAAACGGACAAGAATTGTTGCATCTTTTGGGAGGTTTCCTTCCTCAATCAGTTCAAGGAATGCTTGCAAACGGTGTTGGCCATCTATTACGTTCCCTGTTGTAGAATTAACAGTTATAGGTGGGAGATACTCAATAGATTCAATATATCCCTTCTTAATTTTTGCAACGTGCTTTGCATCAACTTTTCTGTTCTGTTGATTTGTTCCGAACTGTTTTGCATCCTTTGCAAGCACTTGATACATTGGCACTTTTTTCCATTTGTTTGAAATGGAAATGGCTGATTGAGCCTTCGGTTGTTTTTGCTTAATATCCTCAACCTCAATTGTTTCTGGATTTGTTTCTATATATTCGGATTCCATAAATTAGGAATTAATGGTTGTATAACCGAAATATTCGGTTATGTGCAAAAGTACAAAGAATTTTTTTTAAAACCAAGTAAAACATTAATCATTTTTTGTTGGATATTCATTTTTCCTTAATTCCTCCCTTATTTCCATCAATATTTTTCCTGTCTGATTCTCACCTACATATTCCCCATCCTTTTGAATACATCCCCAGAACGTATCTCCCCAAAACGCATATTCAATTAGTTGTTTATTTTCAGTTGATAGGAGATATTCTCTGCATTGTTGGGATTGTTGGAATTTTAGTTGCATACATTTCTTTAAAAGGTTTCGTTGTTGTTGTTTGGTGATGTTGGAGATTAGTTCTTTTTTTTTCTCGCTTATCTGTTTAGCCTTATAGTTTGCACAAATCCCCTTTGATTTTTTCATTATCTCCTTTTGAATGTCGGGATGTTGGTAATATAGAAGGTAATGGAAGAGGTGGTCCACTCCATAGAACGTTGTTCCTTTATAATCTATCGTTACAGGCATCATATTAGACAGGATGAAATGCTCGTTGTAGGAATTGAATGTAATAATGTTATTGTTCATAGTCAAAAGCCTTTTTTAATAAATATCCCCTATTTTCAAAAATGAATGAATAGGGGATGAAAAAAAATAAAAACTAAAAATTATATATATATGAAAAGTTGTGAAAGTCGCTTTGTTTATTCATTTCCCCTCTGTGCAAAATTACAAAGAAAGTTTTGAAAAACCAAGTATTTTCATTTATTTTTTATATGTTTGAATATATGTGCAATTACATCAACTGTCCATCCATCTCCCAAAACATCTGCCGATTCATTTGTTGACAATATTTTGCTTACATACCCCTCTGGAATTGTCTGCAATCTCTCTCTCTCTCTTGTAGTCAACAATCTGATGCCATTAAATAAATCAGAATTGCAAACAATGTCCTTTGCTTTCATTCCTTTAAAGTGTTCATTGTAATATTGGGAGCAATCTTTATAATGTTTCTCATCTTTATAGATTGCAGTTATAAATGATAATATTGCCCTATGATGTATTTTAATTGGTGTTGTTAATGGTCTTGAATCACTTACCAATAAACATCTTGCTTTTTCTAAAGGTGAATATCCTGTTTCCAAAATCTGATTTAATTTTATACCTTTATCCTCAGGTGCTGAAACATTGGGAATATTGGTCCAATATAATCTTGGTCTTGATTGTGCAGATAACAGTTTACTATTTATTTCAATTGGCTCAACCCCAAGGTAATTTGAAATAATATCTCTTTCATTCTTTTTCATTTTGACATTCTCCAACAAAAAATATATTTTTGGATTCTTGATTTTTAAGTAATTCAATATTCGGAGGTATTCATAGAATAATTTAGATTGTTCTCCATCAAGTCCATTCTTTGATGTTAAATTTGCAGAACTAAAATTTTGACAAGGCGAGCCACCCATTAATATATCTATTTGGGGAAGCGTTTCTACATCAATATTTCTTATATCTCCTAATTGAATAGTATTGGGATAGTTTGATTGAGTAACTTTTATTGCTATTGGTTTTATTTCTGATGCGAAATAATTATTAACCTTTATCCCTGCCCTTTCAAGTGCTATATGTCCGCAACTTATTCCATCAAATAAACTTAATACGTTTAACCCGTTATTCATTATAGTATCTCTATTTGTATATAAAGAGATACTTGGTTATATTATATATTCAATGAAAAAAAATTATGAAATTCCTCATATTTACCATCTGGTAAATATCATTTTTATCAGATGGTGGAAATAATTCTATCTGTTGGTAAAATAGCATAATTATCAGATGGTAGAAAAGAATATTACCAGATGATAAAAATAGATAACTAATTGAAATTAATAATCTTACCTTGATAATTATCAACATAAATATCAGATGGTAAATATATAATTACCAGATGGATTTATTTTTATCATCTGCTTGGTATTTTGTGATTGAAAAACATTCTATTTTTTACCATCTTTTATCTATTGAAATTCAATTAGTTGGAATGATGAGTGATTTTATTTTTACCATATATAAGAAGATATAATATAAGAATATATAAAAAGAAATAAGAAAAGAAAATAACATATAAGAATTGAAGAAATAAAAAAAGAAAATATAAAAAGAAAAAATATTATTAATATATTCTATTTGATACATTCTGAAATTGGAGAAATCAGTAATGATTATTTATAAAAATTCTTTTAAATTTTTTAATAAAAATACTTGTTTTTTTCAATTATTTTTTGTAATTTTGCAATATACGATATATTTATAAGTAAAGAATTAATTTAATATTTTAACAAATTATATTACTATGAGAACAAGCAAAATTACTGAAAAGATGATAACATTGATGAACAACGTTCCTTCGGAACTTAGACAACTTATCAATGTTGATGAGAATGATAACAAAGGCAATGATTTAAAATCCCTATTTGGTTTATTTTATTCTATTGGAAACACCTTCAACACCAACACTGTAACACTCGCAAGGAGCAAGGTAATCGAAGCATTTGGCAAATCCATCAACTCCCCTGACCTCAACAGCCTTATCAGCAGGATGAAGGACTTGAACCTTATTGAAAGAATCGGAACGAGCAAGGAGGGTACTGTTTACAAAATCTTATTTAAATCATTCCAATCAGAACAATCACAACAAGAGCAAATTCCAACAACGGAGGAAACAATAGTTGAAACAAGAACCATCCCAACAGCAGATTCCAATAATTCAACGATGATGGAACTGATACTTTCCGAATTGAAATCTCTTAATGAAAAGATTGATAATCTTTCAAAAGAAAATTCAGAATTTAAAAGGGAAATTTTAGAATTGAAAACTATCATTTCAACAATCTCCCAATCTGGAAAATCACACATTGAAATTTTGAAAAAAACCTTTGGAGAAGATTCAATTGTTAACAATCCAACGGTTGTTTCTCCTTCAATAGAATGCGAGAATGACATCACAAGCGCAGGAAACACCCCTAAAATCGAAGAAAGCCATTCGGATGAACAACTACATTCCAATGATGCAGAAATGGCTAAAAACGCGATTACAGAGCCTTTGAGGAATGTGAAGGAGGAATTTGTTAAAGGAATGAAGAAAATCAATTATATTGGAAAGGGTATTTTCATAACACCTCCAAAGAACCGAGAGCAAGCAATCATACAGAAGGATGAAACAATTAAAAGTTCCAATGTGGAGGAAAGGATAATGGATTTTGACCCCGTTGAATTTGAGACCAACCCCAGAATCATCCGAGACAACGATGAATTTCAATCGGTGGAATTTTGTGAAAGAATGATTGAAAGATGTGAGCGAGAGTTTTATGACTGTGACAATCTAAAAGAGCATTTGGCAAAACTAAAAAACAAAGATATGGAGGTTGTCGTTTCCGTAGGTTGCAATGATGATATATATGATGAATTGCCATTCTAATACCCCTAAATCGTCTGGATGTGACGCATTACAGCCATAAATTACTTATAAAATAAAAGGCTATAAAATTGAATATTAACGATGTACGTATACGAATATTTAGACAAAATTACAAATGAAAAGATAACATATTATTCCACTTTAGCAATCATCAACAGAGTAGGTATATCTAATGGAACATTATCAAAGAGGTTCAAACAAGGAAACAATGTTATAGACTCTAATGAGTGGAGGATAGAGAGAAGCGTTCCAGCGAAAGACAAGATTGAAACAATAAAGAGGGAAAAGAAATCCACCAATAGGTATTTTTTAGAAAATTTATCATCGGAGGAATATCACAATTGGCTAAAGGAAAAGGAGGAAAGAAAAAGAATTTATGAATGGAAGTTAAACCATTCCTTCAAGGAGGAAGAATCACCATCAGAGAGAGCAAAGAAAGAAAAATGGGAAAAACATTGTGAACAGACTTGCATACGTTCTCAAGATGATAAGGTTTGGATTCCAAGGAGTATTTTAAACGAATTTCCATCATTGGAAAATTATACATTGCCGAAATCAATGCAATGAAAAAAAATTGAAAAATTACTTGGTTTTTTAAAAAATTCTTTGTAATTTTGCATTAGTCAGAGATAAACAAAATAATATATTAACAAATTAAAAATTAGAAAAAAATATGGAAATTGTAAAAAAATTGATGAATGAAAAAATGAATTATTTTTCTTTTCTGAAAGAAGTGCTGACTAAAGAATTAATTCTTGAGGTAACAGAAGAGTTGATTAATTACAAATATCATTGGGGTGGCGGATGTGTTTATAAAGGATATACGAAACCTTGGGGAGAGTATTGGTCTCCATCTGTTAGTGATGGAGTAAATAATGAATGTGATGGGATAAATAATAATTTAATATTAGAATTTCCACTTCCAGATGAGAAAGGACACCCAACAAGTTATAAAGTAGTATTCGATTTGGGTTGTCATCGCTGCAATGCAAAGTTTGTTTATAGAGGATTAGATGGAATTACAATTGAGAAGGAAATTAAAATAAGTGAGGAATTTGGATATGAAATGAGTCATATTGAATATAATTGTTATCAGAAAAATAAAGAATGGATAGAAGAAAGAAAAAGAGAAGCGGAAGATGAATTGTAATGATTAATTTCAACCCATCATAATCTTTATATATAGAACAACGAGTTTTCGTAGTAATAGTTTATATAATATTTTTAGATTCAAACCTGTTGGTTTGTGAAAATAAACAGGTTGAAAAATTATTTTAAGCCTTTTTTACTAAAAATTTAATTCTTTTTATCTCCCATCCTTGGGAGATTTTTTTATGTAATCTTTATTTGTGTAAGTCAATCATTTTATATTAATTCAAGTATTATTTTTGTGCAACTGACAAAATCAGTTGCATTTTTTTTGCTCAAAAACCTTAATTTTCTGAATTACAGGATATTTATAGGTATAAACTAAAATTTTATATCTATGAAAAGTAAATTT
Organism: uncultured Muribaculaceae bacterium; assembly: GCA_964385835.1. GTDB lineage: Bacteria > Bacteroidota > Bacteroidia > Bacteroidales > UBA932 > Cryptobacteroides. The sequence goes on from CAYLQE010000027.1 coordinate 7,897, forward strand.
ATTAATTGGCTTATTTCTGCAATCACCATCATCATTTTATTTGTGATTGCGCTCATTCCTGTGATTGGATTGAATAACAAAATAAGGGAAAGAATTGAAGACATAGAAAGAACGGAGATTATTAAAAGCATTCATCAAGAATTGATTGATTCCATCAATAAAATAACTGATTCAAATTGTGTGGTGGAGTGATGGATGCAATGATGAAAAAGACAACGGAGCAAGAACAAAAGGGAAGAGATATTTTCATTTCAATCATTGAAAAGAAAAATGAAAATAATGAATATTATCAATATGAAATTCTTGAAACCACCAACCATTTTAGTCCTTACGATTTACAAATCCAGAAGCACAATGTGGATGATTGGGGTAATATAGAAATTACTTATCACGAGGTAAAGTTAAGAGGTGATAATTATTCATATACTGAGTTTTCAGATTCCTACATTGATGAATATAAGATTAATCAACTGAAAAAGATTGCATATTCAACAGGAAAGAAAACCTATATAAATATGATATATCCCAAGGATAGAGTTATGATGATTTGGGAGGTAGAACCAGACAAAATCTATTATCCGAGATTTGCAGACAAAGTAAGTTGGAAATCAAAATCAGAGGTGATGAATGAAAATATTACCATATCCAAAAACTTTGTATTACTCCCCAATGATGAGGCGGTTAAAATCCGATATTAAAATAATAAAAATACTTGAATTAAATGATTTTCAAGGTATTTCCTATTAAAAAGAATATAAAAACACTAATGGAAAACACAAATGAAAAGAAGGCTCAAAAATTTTTAAACTATATTGCTGACAACTTACCAGAACTAAAGAGGGCATTAAAGAAAAATATTACATACAGTGAAGAGTTATTTGATGATGTCATATCTGAAAGTATAATCAAAATCTATAATTCAATATTGCGGAATGGAACAGAAATTGAAGATTACAAACAATATTTTTTCATTGTTTCAAAATTCACATATATCTATTACGACAATAGAAAGAAAAAGAATGATACAATTGAAATCAGAAACCTATTTGATGGAGGATTTGATGTGTGTGATGATGATGATACCGATAAGGAGGAAATATTTGATAAAACATTGACAGCATTGAAAGAAATCAGAAACTATCTCAATGATGAATTTGGGGAAATGAAAACAAAAATCTATATGACATATATGGCGAAAAGAACGGAAGGGAGAACAAGTTACAAAGACATATCAGAAAAATTCCAGATTCCATTGAAGGAGGTATCATCCACAATCAATGAAATAAAAAAGCATTTGAATGATTGTGATGAAATGAAGAAAATAAAAAAGAAATATTATGATTGATTATGGCCTACATTTACAAACCCAAAAAGAAACAAACCATTGATTCCGCTAAACAGAAAAAGAGAAGGGAAATATACAATTCTAAAATTTGGAAGGAAATGAGGATGGCGCAAATGATGAAACATCCATTATGTGAAATATGTGAAATGGAGGGTAAAACAACTCTTGCAATTGATGCACATCATTTAATTTCATTCTTGGATGTTCCCAATGAATTGATGCTGAATTATGCCTTTGATTCCAATAATATTATTTCAGTCTGCAAAGAATGTCATAACAGGATTCACAACGGAGATTTAAAGGGATGCAAAACGAAGGAAGATATAAAAAGAAAGATAGATAATATTAGGAAATAATTAATGGTTGCATCATGCCGATGCAACCATATAATCTTTATAGACAAATAGACAATCGGAATATGACTTATAAAAAAATATCGTTACCAGATTACTTATCGGAACAAGCGGAGAATTATATCAAAAGAGTTATAGACTTTTTGAAAAAGCAAGATAAACTAAATGAAATTGATAATGGTATTTTATGGATTCTTGCCGATTCCTATCATCAATTTTTGGTTGCAACGGATGATGTAAATAAAAACGGATTAACTATTGAGGGGAGTAGGAATAGCAGAGTTGTAAATCCAGCGGTTAGAATCAGTAAAGATAACCGTTCATTATGTCTTTCAATTATGGAACAAATGGGAATGACCCTTAAATCAAGAGCAAAAATGAATGTAATGGATTCTGATAACGAAAAATCACCATTGGAAAATTTCTTATTAAATGATTAAAACAACCAATGACAATCAAGGAACAAATACAAAATACAGAATACTATCAATATGCAAAAGATGTTGTTGATGGGAATATAATAACAGGTGAGTTGATTAAACTTGCCTGTAAACGTTTCTTGTCAGATTGTGAAAGGGATGATTTATATTTCAATAAAAAAAAGGTAGATAAGTTCTTTAAGTTTTGTTCTTTGTTCCGACACTACAAAAGCAATGATTGCGGTTCTCTTGGAAATCAGTTTAAACTTGAAAGATGGCAAAAATGGGTGATGGCAAATATCATAGGTTTCTATTATAAATCAAATGATAAAAGAAGGTTCAACACTGCAATATTATGCTTGGCGAGAAAAAATGGAAAGACTGCCCTTGCATCCGTTATTGCATTATGGTTTATGTTTGATGAACAAGGAGCATCGGTTGCATTGGCGGCTAATTCAAGACAACAAGCATCTTTGGCATTTGATGATGTTTCAAAGTTTGCTTCCCAGATAGACCCCAAACAGAAGGATATAAGAAGATATAGAAATTATTTAAAATCTGATTTGAATAGTTCAAGATTGAAGGTTTTTGCAAGTGATTCAACAAAACTTGATGGGGAAAATTTATCAATGGCATTGATTGATGAATATCACGCGGCCAAGGATAATTCAGTTTATGCAGTTTTACGTTCATCAATGACCTCAAGACCTAATCCCCTTATGCTTGTCATTTCAACAGTTGGTTTCAATCTTACCGGACCAATGAAAAAAATGTTTGATACAGATGTTGAGATTTTGCACAATCTAAAAGAGGATGATAATAGATACATTGCAATCTATCAAATGGATGAAGGGGATAATTGGGAGGATGAAAAGAATTGGATTAAGCACTCTCCAAATCTTGGAGTTTCCATTTCCTATGATAATCTAAGAAAAGCACAAATTGAAGCAAAGAATAATCCTGCAACACTGAATGAAACGTTAACCAAGAACTGGAATGTTTGGTGTACTGTTTCGGAGTGTTGGATTCCAGACAATTATATTTTGCCTTGTATGCAATCACTCAACTTTGATGATTTTAAAGATTGTGAATGTTACGTAGGAGTGGATTTATCTTGTGTTTCTGATATGACCGCAATTTCCTATCTGATGAAGAAAGAGGATGATGATAAATTCTATTTTAAAACTGATTATTATTTACCAGAGATTTGCTTGGTGGAATCACCAAACAGAGAACTTTATAGATATTGGGTACAGACAAAACAACTGAAACTTACGCCAGAAAATACGGTTGATTACGATTATATAATCAATGATATGATGAAGAATTACAATCGAATGAGCATAAAAAAGATTTGTTACGATACTTATAATTCAACATCTTGGGCTATAAAATGCACAGAGTTGGGAATGCCATTAGAACCATATTCTCAATCAATCGCAAATTTCAATCGTCCAACAAAGGATTTTGAAATATTAATCAGACAAAAGAACGCTGTAATTGATAAGAATGAAATAACAATGTGGATGTTTCGCAACGTTGAAATCAAACAAGATTGGAATGCAAATGCAAAACCTGTGAAGGTTCATAAAGATAAAAAAATTGATGGTATCATTTCAATGATTGAGAGCCTTGGTGCTTGGCAAATAACCCCTCATTACAGTGGAAGCATTTTCACAGTATAAATCTTTATATGTAGAAAATATTTTGCAAAATATGAATTTTTTTGAAAAAATTGATTCTTGGTTTGGGATGGAAAAACGAACAAACCAAGAACAAAATGATATTGAGGAAAGAAATGGATATGGTGGAATTGGAGCATTGTTATTCGGTGGTGGTGGTACATATACAACCGATAAAGCAATGTTGCTTTCAACTGTTTATCGTTGCGTTTCGTTGATTGCTGATTCTGTTGCAATGTTGCCTTTTGAACCATATAAAACAGATTCAAAGGGGTATAAAAAGAAATATATAAAACATCCATCATATCACGTCCTTAATTGTGAACCAAATCAAAGAATGACAAGGTTCACGTTTATTAAATTACTTGTTAGTTCAATGCTTCTCCGAGGTAATGGTTACGCATATATTGTAAGAGAGCCAAATGGGGATGTAAAGGAATTGATTTATTTGCCATCCGAATATGTGACGATTGTTCCTCCTAAATACATTTACCAACCTGTATCATATAAGGTTGTTGGATTTGAGTTTGATGTTGCATCATCTGATATGATACATTTGTTAAATTACACCTATGACGGAGTGGGTGGAATCTCAACATTATCATTTGCAAGGGAGACTTTGAAACTTTCATCAAATAGTGAGGAACACGCTAATAATTTCTTTTCTGGAGGATGCAATGTTGGTGGCATTCTGACGGTAAATTCAACCCTTAACGCAAGGCAGAAACAAGATATAAAGGATTCTTGGAATAAAACTTTTAATAGCAACAATGGAACAAGTAATGGTTTGGCAGTCTTGGAGGGTTCGATGTCTTATCAACCCATTTCAGTAAATGCCAAAGATGCGCAACTATTGGAAACAAGGCAATATAATGTTATTGATATATGCCGATTCTTTAACGTGTCACCAATTAAAGCATTTGATTTGTCTCACGCAAATTATTCATCATCTGAATCCGCAAACCTTTCATTCTTGTCAGAAACATTGCAACCGATATTGGAGAAGATTGAATTGGAATTTAGAAGAAAACTTTTCCAAGAACATACCAACATCATTGTAAAATTCGATATAAGTGAATTGCTTAAAACTGATAAACAGTCACAAGCGGAATATTACCAAAAGATGATTTTAAACGGTGTTATGAGCATTAATGAGGTCAGAAAACAACTTGATTTGTTACCTGTAGAAGGTGGAGACACAAATATTGCTCCAGCCAATATGTTATCATTGAAAAATATGGTTGAAAATATTCCAAGCAATTCCGCAATAATAACTCAGAGTGAGGAAAATCTAAAAGATGAACCATCCCAAGAAGAAACAGAAAAAGAGGTAAATCCATAATGTTTAAAATTATAATATTGTTGAATCATCCCCTTCATGAAGGGGATGATTTGCTTTTATATAATCTTTATTGATAGATTAATTAATTAAATATACGTTATTTTTATGGACGTTCAAAACAATAACATTACCATACAATTGCAACCAAAGAATCTCCAAGGAAGACCTCTTCGAGTTGCTGATTGTGAACTTTTCATAATCCACGTTTTCACAGATAATCCATCCTTCTATCTTACTTTTAGTGGTAGGGATACATTATCAACTGAATTTGTTGATGAATTGACAATCGGCAAAAGAGATATGGAGCATCTTTCAAGCGGAGTGGTGCAATATACTTGCCATTACATACCAAAGAATGAAAAAAAACCTCAAAAGCCAAATGATGATGAAGGTGATTATATTGATTGCCCTCATAATTTCCCACATCATAAACACCCACACATACCAAGTGACTGCAATGAGGAGGAATTAATTCACACAAGACCAATTGTCACCTCAATTTATTGGCGAAACTTGAAGAAACCACATCATCCACATCATCCAGAAAATGGAGTAAATATGAATGATTTGGATAGATTGCATCATCTTTTAGATGTAGAAATAGATAACAGGGTGAAGGACGTTGAAAATTTAACTGATAATCTCAATGAAGAAATTGCAAGAAGCATATCAGAGGATGAACGCTTAAATTCTCTTATTGCAGACCTTTCAACAAAAACAGATGAAATCATTGAAAATTCTGAATCCAAAAACGAGGAGATAGAAAACAAAATAGATGAAACTGATACAAGAATAAATGATGAGGTAACCAGAGCCAAGAATGTTGAAACCGAACTTGATAATAAAATTAAGTCGGAGGAAGCATCCAGAATCGGTAATGATGAAATTCTTGATGCAAAAATCTCAATGGAGAAGGAACGCGCTCAAACTAATGAACAAAATCTTTCAGATAGAATTGATTCAGTTAATGAAAAATTCAATTCTTACAAGGAAATTCAGATTGAATCGTTAAAATCGGAAATTGAAAGAGCAAAAGCAAGTGAAACTGGATTAAATGATAAGATTCAAGGTGTTATTACAAACCTTCAAGCAGAAGTTTCCCGAAGCACAGATAAAGACATTGAACATCAAAATCTTGTAGAAACAGAATCACACCGAGCGCAAACAGTTGAGAATAAGATTCAAACTGATTTGGAAGTGGAATGCAATCGCGCAAAGGATGCAGAGAAACATCTTTTTGATGAGGTTCATATAGCACAGGATAATATAGCCTTACTTGACAATAGAGTAAATGATGTCAAAGATGATTTGTCAGTTCTTGAAACGAAACTAAATAATCATCTGATTACTTCCAATGAATTATCTGATAAGGTTTCACAATTGGTTAATGACGTAGACAAGGCAAAAGGTGATATACTTGCGGAAGTCGCAAAATGTGATGCAGAAAACAATAAACTTGCATCAGACATTCATACGCTATCAGATTCCACATATAAAAAAGCCGATGTTGATAATTTTGTCAGTGCTTTAAATTCTACCATATCATCCGAAACAACCAACAGACAAAATGCAGATGTAACACAACAAACAAAGATTGAATCAGTAGAAGGAAAAATTGATGCAGAAGTTGTAAGAGCAAAAGCAAGTGAAAAATCAATCAGTGATGAAATAAAAGAAATCAAGGATAATGCAAAATCAAAACATAATGAATTGATTGATTCTATTGCCGAGGTTAATGCAAATCTTACTTTGGAAATTGCGAGAGCAAAGGCTAATGAGAAATCAAATGCAGATGCAATTGAAATCATTAATGGTGATAGTGAAACCAACGGTTCAATCAAGAAATCATTGCAAGATTCCAAAGAATATACAGATGCAGAGATTGCCAAATTATCTCTTCAAAAGGATTCTGAATTGTCTGATACTTTAAAGAATTATGCAACAAATGCGGATGTAGATAAGAAAATCAGTGATATTGTCGGAACAGCACCAGAAAAACTTGACACATTAGGCGAACTTGCAAATGCACTTAATCAAGATTCTGATGCAATCAACGCAATCAACGGTGTATTGTCTGGAAAGGCAAACAGTTCTGATGTATATTCCAAAAATGAAATTGATTACAAGGAAACGGCATTAAATAATTTCATATCGGTACTTGAAACAAAATCAGATAATTCAGATGCAACTATCAATGGAAGAATTGACGATTTGATTGTAAAGGTTTCAAGTATAGAAGCAAATGCTACTTCAATAGAATCTGCAATTATCGCGGAAGAAACTGCAAGAAAAGCACAGGACAAGACACTTAATGATAAGATTGTTTCTGAAATTGAAAAGGTTAATTCAAAATATGATGAAATCAATGCAAAATTAATTGCTGACATTGCTGACAGTTCTGCTAAAGATGTAGAATTGGAATCCAATATTTCTGCATTGCAAACATCATTATCTAATGTTCAAGAAAAGATTGGTGCTGAAATTCTCCGAGCAACAGAAAAAGATAATGAACTAACAGCAAAGGATGTGGAATTGGAATCAAGAGTTGATGCAAATACAATTGCAATATCAACTGAGGTAAATAGAGCAAAACAAGTTGAAAAAGAAATTAATGACAGGATTAATTCCATTAACTTGGGAGAAACCAATTTAAATCTTTCCGCAGAGGTAGACAGGGCAACCAGTGCCGAAGCAATGCTTCAAAACAATCTTGATGCAGAGGTGATAAGGGCAAAAGCAATTGAGAACGCATTATCAACATCAATCAATGATGAGATTACAAGAGCAAAGGCAAGTGAAAAGTTCTTGTCTGACAAGATTGATTCAATTGATATGGATGGAGTAACAAGTTCCATCAGTTCTTTAAATGATGCAATTCATTCTGAAATCACCAGAGCGAAAAATGCTGAAAAAATTAATTCTGATGGCATTTCATCCCTTCAAAGTACTATTAATGGAATTAATGAATCTCTTACTTCAGTTGATTCTGCATTAAGCAAATTACAGGCTGAATCATCTGCAAAGGATTCTGAAATTGAAAGTAATCTGCTCACTGAAAAAACAAGAGCAGAGAATGCTGAAAAATTACTGAATAGCAAAATTGATGTAATCAACGGAAATAAAGAAACTGTTGGCTCGCTTGCTCACGCTGTAGAAGATGCAAAACACTATGCAAGTGATGAGATTGCAGACAGATTAAAATTATATGCAACAAATGAATCAGTTGATAATAGAATTGCACAAGTAATCAATGGAGCACCAGAGGCACTTGACACACTTAAAGAAATCGCGGAAGCATTGAGCAATAATGATGACGTTGTTTCGGGAATCGTTGATACCATCTCACAAAAGGCAAACAGTAATGATGTATACACCAAGAATGATATTGATTCCAAAGAAACAGCAATCAACAATTCAATTGCAAATCTCGAAACATCTGTTAATAATGAAATTGATAAGATAAACTCTTCATTCGGTGTTCATAAACTTGAAGCAGATGCAAAATATTCCACTAAAAAGGAACTTGCTGATGCAGTAGAGGAAATCAACAGCACAAGAACAGATTTATCTCGTTATGCTACCAAATTGGAACTGTATGGATTGGAGACAAATCTTAATAATGATATTGATAAGTTAGATTCCAAAGTTGTTAGCGAAGTTTCCAGATTAGAAACCAAGATTGATAATTCAGTGGAAACTATTAATTCCAATGTTGTTAGTGAGGTTAATAAACTAAACACCAAGATTGAGAATGAAGCAAATACAAGGACAACAGAAGACGATAAACTTCAAAAAGCAATTGATGATGTTTCTGATTCTCTCGATAACACAATCGTAGCATTGAATAATGAAAAGGTAACAAGAGAAAACCAATACACAGAAACTGATGGACGCTTGGATGATGTTGAATCGGATGTTGCAGTGATAAAATCCTCTTATGCAAAAAGTAACGATGTCACTTCTGCAATTGCTAAAGCAAAAGGAGAAGCAATTGATACATCCACCACTAATGCAACAAATTTGGTAAATGATGCAAAATCTGCAATAACAAATCTTGTAGAAGAAAAGTATCTAACAAAAACAGATGCTTCCACCACATACCAACCTAAAGGTAACTATTTGACAACACATCAGTCATTGGAAGAATATTATAATAAGGCTGAATGTGATGGAAAATTCCAACCCAAAGGCAATTATGCTCCAAGTTCAATTGTATCGTTTCCTGGTTTTGGTACATCTCACACAACAGCCGCATATGGAGACCATACACACAGCGATTATCTAACAATAAGTTCAGCCTCGGCAACATACCAACCAAAGGGTAATTATTTAGAAAATATTGTTGCTAAATCTGGAACAAATATCAATGCTGTTGGAATACCATCCGTTACTATCAATGGAACAAACGAACTTGTTTTTAACTACCTTAAAGGAGCAACAGGAGCGAAGGGTGACACAGGAGCAAAGGGTGATACAGGTGCGAAAGGAGACACAGGAGCAACTCCTACAATCACAGCATCCGCAACGGTTGATTCTAATGTTGGAACTCCGACTGTGACCGTGACAAAGAGTGGCTCAACGACTGACCCAACCTTTGCATTTGCCTTCAAGAATCTAAAAGGTGCGAAGGGTGACAAGGGTGACACTGGAGCAACGGGTGCGACAGGTGCAACAGGAGCAAAGGGTGACACAGGAGCAAAGGGTGACAAGGGCGATGTTGGAGCAACTCCAACAATCACAGCATCCGCAAGCGTTGATGCTAACGTTGGCACTCCGAGTGTGACAGTGACAAAAGGTGGAACTACAGCCGCTCCCACACTTGCGTTTGCCTTCAAAAATTTGAAAGGCGCAAAGGGTGACAAGGGTGACAAAGGTGACAAGGGTGATAAGGGTAATGATGGAACTAATGCCACAACCACATCTGTTGCAACCACCACTGCAAATGGATTAATGAGTGCCAATGACAAGAAATTGCTGAATAAAATCACAATAATCAGTGGTATATTTTACGATGAGAAACAAAGTACTATAAGCGTTGAATATGATGATGCGAATAACGCAACAAGATGGGTATCGGTAGAAATTCCCAGATTCCCTGCTGAATACACATTGAGCGGAAAAACATTAACAGATTCATTGGGAAAAAGTGTTTCATCAGATGTGCTAAAAGTTGGAGACATTATTAAGTTAAATAATTTTAGTGCGCTGAAATTCAACGGAACCACATCAGTTATTTCTATAACTTCCGATGGATGTTACTCTTTTATCATAGATTGTTATTTTTTTTATATGGACAAATGGCATAACCAAATGTTTGCGAAAGAAATAACAGCATAAATAATGAGGAGGATGTATCATAATTAAATGATGATACATCCCCTATCATTTTAAAAATTAAAACATAATCTTTATTTATATATTACAGTATAAGATAAACGACAATGAAGGAAATAAGGAATGGCGATAATTTTTCTGTTTCGGATGAAAGCAGAACAATAGAAGGTTATGGGATTGTTTTCAATAGTCTTTCCCAAGATTTGGGAGGTTTTAAAGAAATCATTTCAAAAACTGCAATCACTAATGAAACAATCAAAAATTCTGATATTCTATTTCTTTTAGACCATAACAAGGAACGAGGTATTTTGGCTCGTTCCAAAAATGGCAATGGTAGCCTTTCAATCAGTATTGATGAAAGAGGTGTAAAGTATAGATTTGAAGCACCACATACCGCATTGGGTGATGAGGTTTTAGAAGGTCTCCGTAGGGGTGACATTTCCAAATGTTCATTTGCTTTTACCGTTAGAGAGGATAGATGGAGCAAGGAAACTGATGGAACGATTCTCCGAACAATTGACAGCATAGACAAATTATATGATATTTCAATTGTGTATAATCCAGCGTATGATGAAACCATAGTTGTAAATAAAAGAGGACTTCAAGAATTGGAAGAAATGGAAGATAAAGAAACACAGGAACAAGAAGAAAATGAAATCAAATCATCTGAATGCGATGATGAGGAAAATCGCGATGATGATGTAAATGAACCTTCCAAGGATGATGAACAATCCGAAAAGGAAGATGAAACTGAATCAGATGAATCATCTGAAAATGATGAGGAAGAAAAGGAAGATTCTGATGATGAATCCAAAGAAGATAGAAATATCAAACCAAATAATCTTTATAATAAAACAGTAAATCATAATATTATGAATAAGTTTTCATTGATTAAAACTATAAATGACGTAGTAAATAACAGAAATCTTGATGAGGTTTCACTCCAAGTGATTAAGGAAGGTAGAAAGGCCGCTAATACTGCAAATGTGGAGACTAATGGGCAGATTGTTCTTGCACTTGAAAAACGTGCTGATGTTGATGCAGTCGCAACTCCTAATGGCATTCTCGCAACCGTTGCGGAACAGGGTAAAGAAGCAATTCCAACTGATACATTTGAGATTGTTGGCGCTCTTCGTGATAAGATGGTACTTTCAGAGGTTGGCGCACAATTTATGAGCCTTCAAGGCAACGTTGAAATTCCTGTTTACAGTGGTGCAAATTGTTCTTGGGAATCAGAGGTTGGTGACGCAAATGATGGCAGTGGTAAATTTACATCAGTTAAACTTTCTCCGAAACGTTTAACTGCAACATTACCAATTTCAAGACAATTCCTCATTCAGTCAAGTGACAGTGCTGAGGCTCTTCTTAGAAATGACCTTATCAATTGTATTGCGGAAAAACTCCAAAAGACAATTCTTGGCAATGGTGCAGGTGATGCAGTAACACCGAAGGGAATGCTTTATGATGTAACAGCAGACACAAACGCATTTGTTTATGATGATGCGGTAAATATGGAAGCAGTTCTTGAAAGTGCAAATGTTTATGGTGATTATAAATATGTTGTCTCCCCAACTGCAAAAGCAGTTCTTCGCACAACTTCAATGGATAAGGGAAGCGGTAAATTTATCTTTGAGAACAATGCAGTTCTTGGCATTGATGCAGAATCAACAAGTTCAGTTGTCAACAAGGGTGTAATCCTTGGCGATTGGAAAGAACTGATTATCGGTGCATTTGGTGCAATTGATATAGTCGTTGACCCATATACAGCGGCCGCAAAAGGTCAGGTAATCCTCACCGTTAATGCTTATTTTGATTATGTTGAACGTAGACCAGAAGCCTTTGTTAAACGTATCTTGAAATAATTGATTCTCTTATTTTAATAAGTCTATATATATGTTTTCTGAATGGTTGCATCAATACGGTGCAACCATTTTTTTAATCTTTATAAATAGAAAATATTATCACAATGTATATTGATTTAGTAACTTGTAAAAAACATCTTAATATTGATGAATACTATACCAAGGATGATGATTATTTGATTCATCTGATTAAAAGTGCCGAGGATGCAGTTTCAAAAAGATTGAATGTGAAACATCTTTCCCATCTAATCAATCCTTACACAGGAGGACTCCCAGAGGATGTGATACATTCGATTCTTTTACTGATTGGTTCTTGGTATGCACAACGAGAAACATTTGCATTTCAATCAATAGGGCAACTCACGCATAACTTTGATTTTTTAGCAGACCTTAACAGGAATTACAAAGAGCCATTTTAATAAATAACATCCTAATATAATACTCCAATGATAGCAGGGAAATTAAACGAAACGATAACGATTGAATCACCGATAATGGTTGAAAATGAACTTGGAGAGATTCTGGATAATCGCTATAAAAAGAAATATTCTACAAAGGCACAAGTTATTTATCAGAATGGTTCAACAACGATTGAAAATAATGAAATCCTAACATCTTATTCAGTTCAATTCATCATCCGCAAATATCACAAAGTAGATGAAACTGACAGGGTGATTTTCCACAACAAACCATATAGAATAAATTCAATTGAGCATTCGCGAGAATATCAGTTGATAAAATTAAATTGTCAGATAATGAATGAATAATGTAACAATAGATTCCTCCCAAGTAAAGAAACTGTTTGATAACCTAAATTCAGACTTTCAAAAACAGATATTGATGAAGGGATTGGAAAAGGGTGGAAAGGCGTTGCAATCAGCAACCAAAGAAAGATTATTGCAGAAAATGCCAAAGGCACAATCAACGAAGGGAAGGGCAAATAAAACAATGGTGGATTCAATCAAGGTTATAAAAGACAATGCTTACTCCAAGATTATTGTTTCCATTATGTCACATTACTTAAATGTTTTTTTTGAACAAGGAACTGATGGCAGATATTTGAAAAAACACCATAAGAAAGATAAAGACCATCATAGAACATATAAAAAGGGAGAATACAGAGGAAAAATTAAACCCCTTCATTTCTTTGCTGATGCAAGGCAACAGAATGAAAGGGATGTAATTTCTGCAATCGAAACAACAATAATTGATGAACTAAACAAATTGAACAGATGAAAAAAATACGTTCCGCAAGTTTGAAAATTGGGAAGGTTATTCACGATGAATTATCAGACATTATCAATATATATCCTTGTGTTGCTCCCCAAAATGCCACATACCCCTTTGCAGTATATAAACGAACAAACCTCCAAGTTGAAAACACAAAAGATATATTCAATGTATCTGAAACCGCAACGATTGAGATTGTGATTGTTACTGATACCTATTCGGAGGGTATTGAGAAAGCAATCAATATAAAAATGTATCTGGAGCATATCAAAGGCACATATACAACCGCAATGGATGAAAAACTAAATATATCAGATATTTCATTAGTGGATAGTTCGGAAGATTACAATGGGGAAGCATATTTACAAGTAATGTCTTTCAGAATTGAAATGATAGATTGAAACTGATTTATATTAATCTTTATATATAGATTAAAATAATTATTTTAAATAGATTAGAATATATGGCAAATCAAATCATAAAGGGTGAGAATATTATGCTTTTTGCATCATCTAAATCAATTGGTTTTGCAACAAGCCACACCCTTTCCGTTAATATCAATATGGTAGACTGTTCCCATAAGGATGTAAATGGTGGTAGTTTCTATGAGGGTACTGCTGGATTAGTAGAATGGGAAGTATCAAGTGAGAATTTCATTGGCAATCCGACAGCAGGTCTTGGGTATAATGATATTCTTGAAATGGCGTTGAAGCGCGAGCCAGTTGATGTTGTAATGGCACAGAAATCAACTGTTGCAAAGGATGGTGAATCATTTGAAGTTCCGACAAGTGGATGGACAGCGGCCGCTGATAATGGATATAAGGGGAAGGCAATCATTACATCTGTATCTTGTAATTTTCCCAATGCTGAAAATTCAACAATGTCAATCACAATGAAAGGCGTTGGAGCATTAGAGCCGGTTAAAAAAAAAGCGTGACAACTCAATCAGTTAATGAATTATCCACAGTTGCAAAGGCAGTAAAATCAGCAACCATAAAAGAATAAATTTTAAAATGGTTTTAATTATCCTTGTATTCATAATCTTTATGTATATAAGGATAATTTTTTTATACTATGACGATTAAAATAAAAGAAACAGATTACAAACTTAAACAGACAATTAGAGCCTTATTCCTATGGGAACAAATAACAGGCAGACAATTTGAAATTAAATCGACGCTTGATAATTATCTTTATTTCTATTGTCTATTATTAGCGAATAATCCAGACTTTATGAGTTGGGATGATTTTATTAATGAATTGGATAATGACCCCACAATCTTGATGCAAATATCAAAGATTCTTACAAATCAAAATGAAATTGATAAGTTATTTGAATCTGATGAGGAAGGTGATGATGGCAAAAAAAAAGATTGACAGTCTCCGAAATATATGCAATCTTAGTTTTGAATCTTGGAATTGATGCAAAATATGTGATGGATGAAATGCAGATATATGAGATAAATTCCCTAATGAATTATTCATATTACAAACACAAGGACAATTGGGAACAATCACGATTAATCTCATATTTGATTGCGCAGACCAATTCTACCAAGAAACTCAAAATGGAAGATATTATAACATTTCCTTGGGATGGAGAATCAGCAAAAACGGATAAAATAATCACAGAAGAGGAAATAAAAATATTATCCAAACAAGCGGAGGTATATGCAAGAATGTTTGCATCTGAAAAATAATTATGGTTGCATCATGCCGATGCAACCATTTATCTTTATTATTAGAAATATTTACAAATTATATGGCTAAAAATTCACTTGTGGTACATCTTGATGGAGATTCCAAAGGTTTGCAAAAATCCTTAGACAGTGCAAGGCAAGCGGTAAATGGGATTCAATCGGATGCTTCCAAATTAAAGAGCATACAAAAGAAATTCGATGATATTACTGCAAGTACAGACCCCCTAAAAAAGAAACTTAGGGATATTAGGAAAGCAATGGAGCAAATGGCGGTAAGTGGTATTGATGCAACTGATGAAGGTTTGCAGATGTGGAAACGCCTTTCAGACTCTGCAAAGCAATATGATGATATGCTTAAAAGGATTCAAAACGATACAAGGAATGTTGGGGATTCTTCTTCTTCAAATTCTTCAAATTTTGATATAAAAGGAATTGGAACGGATTTATTAAACAAGTCTGGAATGGGTGGTGTTGCGTCTGCATTGGGTACTGTTAGTTCAATGATTAATCCTGTCACAGTGGGGATTACAGCAGTAGGAACAACAATGATTCAAGCAGGTAAAGCAACCGCAGAATTTGAAACGCATTTAAATTCTTTGCAAGCGTTGACAGGTCTTTCAGATAGTGAAATTAAGGAGGTTGGTAAATCAGCCATTGACTTGTCAAAAAATTTTAGTAGTTCCGCAAGTGAGATTGTAGACTCAATGAAACTGATTGGGTCACAAGCACCAGAATTATTGAAAGATAAAGATGCACTTTTACAAGTGACAGAGGCCGCTAATGTATTGAGTGAGGCCGCTGAAATCAGTGTTGAGGATTCAGCAAAAGCAATTACAGGGGTAATGAACCAAATGGGAGCGAGTGCAAGTGAAGCAACCGATATAATCAACACATTGGCGGCCGCATCTCAACAAGGTTCAGCCGATGTTGCTTATCTTAATAAGGCATTTGAAAAGAGTGGTACGGCCGCTTCAAGTGCTGGAATGGATTATGTGGAACTTGCTTCAATGGTGGAATCAATTGCTCCTAAATTTTCAAGTGCTGATGTTGCTGGCTCACAACTTGCATCAACTTTATTAAAACTTTCAATGAGTGGGAACAGTGATTTTATGCCCTCCGTTGTCGGAATGAGCAAAGCATTGGAAAACCTCTCAAAGGCTGAAATGGATGATGCACAAATGAAGAATCTTGTTGGAGAATCTAATATCACAATGTTGAAATCATTGATTGATGCAAGGGAACAATTTGATTCATATTCCCAATCATTAAGGGGTACTTCAACCGCTTATGAACAAATGGAGACCAATCAAAAAGGAATGTTGAAAACAATTGAACGATTAAAATCTCAATGGGAAGCATTTCTTTTGGTGTTGGGAGAAAGTGCTTTTATGCAGACATTGGGGGAAGAAATTGAAATCATATTGAAGGCACTTGGTGAAATGGTAGGGGTTGTTAGTGATGTCATTGATTCATTCTCTTTGTTTGAAGGGATTGGTGATGATTTATCCTTTTTTAGATTGATATGGGAGAATTTGGTTGATACTGTCAAGAAATTGGGGATTGCAATTGAAATCGTTGTGGCAATTTTTGCTAAATGTTGGAATACAATGGTTGAAACTGTCAGAAATGCCACAAACTACATTAAAAACAAATGGGATGAAACAACTTCAAGATTATCTGATAACAGATTTGTTCAATCAATTGTGAAGGCATTCAATACCATATACAAGAAATTTCAAGAATTGATTGTAAAGATTCAAAAGGCTTGGAACAAAACAATGGAATGGTTGGGATTGGATAAACACAAGGTTGTAATCAAGGTTGATGGCTCGGAAATACAAAACGAAGATAATAATTCCAAGGGTACATCATCAACTCCATCCAATACTCCCAATATTTCCTCTCCTAAAAACAAATCAAAAAATGCAAAGAATACCAAGAATGATAAGATTGATTATTTGGTTAGTGTTGATGATGGAAGTTTAGACGTTGCGGAAAAGAAATTACAGGCTTGGCAAAACAAACTAAAGATTACACCGATAACCGATAAAGAAGCCATAACCAAATGTAAGGATGAGGTTGACAAATGGAAAAAAGAGGTTGAAACAAGAAAGATTCAATTGGGATTGGCTGTTGATAAAAACCAAGAAAGAAAAATTGAGGATGGCTCTTTAAATAATATAAAAAAACGTATCAAGGAAAAGGAAAATGAAATCAATCTTGCACTTGATACAAAGATAAATCCAGAATCAATGAGGAAACTGCAATCAGAATTGGAATCATTGAGAAAAGAACAAGAATCAAAGGAAATTGAACTTGGTTTAAAAACTAATTCTCCCACGGTTCATAAATCTGATAAGAAATTTGAAAGAGGTACGGTAGAGGATAAGAAACAATCACTTTCAAATGCAAAATCAATGGTTAGGGAAATACAAGAAAACTATCATTTAAAATTGATTGGAAAGGATGAGGTTAAATCACAACTTTCTGAAATTAATAAACAACTTGAATCGTTGGGATTGAAACCGATTAATTTAACATTCAACGATGATGGAACACTAACGACCGCAGAGGAGAATCTTATACGATACAAGGAACAAATGCAATCCGTTGGAGATGTAACATCATCAATTGGGAATGTATTTGGCTCATTGGGGTCTGCAATCAGTGGAACAACAGGGGAGGTGATGAACTTTGCAGGTCAATCAATATCAGCAATAGGGCAAATCATCCCTCAGATTGTTTCATTGATTACTGCGAAAGAAGCAGAGGCAATGGCGAGTGGTACAGCCTCAGCCGCTTCAATGCCGTTCCCTGCAAATATAGCCGCAATTGCATCAATCGTTGCAACATTGGTAGGGGTATTTGCATCATTGCCAAAATTTGAATGTGGCGGTATTGTCGGAGGTTCATCATTTACAGGTGACAGATTGCTCGCTCGCGTAAATAGTGGGGAAATGATATTGAATAAGTCTCAACAAAAGAATCTATATGATTCAATGAATAATTCAGTTATAGCACAACCAAGACAATCAATTTTAAAGGGTGATGTCAATTTCTCAATCAGTGGTTCCTCATTAAAGGGATGTCTGAAAAATTACGATTCCAAAATGTCAAGGATAAAATAACGATATGATGTTAATGGGGGTATATCATAATCTTATATATGATACACTCTCATTAATCTTTATATAATAGAAAATCAAAATAAAAATTATGAGTTCTTTTGTTGCAGAGTTCACATCAATAAATGGCATTGATTATAAAGTTGAAATAATTACCGAAAAGGGTAATGGCAAATATACATTAACATTTAGCGGAGACCCTTTTAATGTTGCAATGAGCAGTGAGGAAAAACATATTTATTCCGCTATTAAAGGAAGTGAAGCAACAATTTCAATTGTTGTTGAAAATCCCATTTTTGATTTATACACAGAAAACCCACAAGGAACGAAAGTAGTTTTTACCAATACCACAGAAAATAAAGTGGAATGGATGGGATATTTAACGCCCTGTCTGTATAATAACGGCTTTGCTCTCCCAAAAGAAGTAATTGAATTGGAGGCGGTGGATGCACTTTCTACATTGGAGGATGTTTTATATAAATCAAGTGATAAAAGTATCAAATCATTCCTTCAAATAATATGCAATATCTTAATAAAATACATCAATCCAAAACATCTTTATGTGTCTGACAACTTGCAATTAAATTCAAGCAGTGGAACGGAAACAATTCTGGATAAACTTTCAGTTTCCACAATGAACTTTTTTGATAAGAAATCTGAAGATGCAGTTTTGGATGATGATGTTGCTTGGAGTTGTCTTGATGTATTGAATCAGATATGTCAATATTTGGGTTATGTGATGTATCAAGAAGGAGAGGATGTTTTTATGATTGATTACGATGCAATAAAATCAAAAAATCCCTATTACTACAAATATGACCTAACTAAATACAATCAGAATGGGGAAGATTATATATTAACAGCAACACCGACAAGAATAAGTTTAAAACATACTCACAAGATTGTTGGAACAGACCATTTATCAAGTGATGCAACTGTATCAATGGATAATGTTTATAATAAAGTTTCTGTAAAAGCAGATACTTACACCGTTGATGATACAATCGGAGATATTACACAGAGACAAATAAATATTACTTGTAGTGACGCAACAGCACAACAATTGGGTATCAACCCAGTAGACGCTGCTTTTTTTGAAACAATCCAAGATGATGAAGACCCTAACGCACTTTTGGCTGTGTGGATGGATGCTCATAATGATGAAGCGGCTCACGGAGGTGGGAAAAACACTTACACCGACTTTTCAGCAGTAAAGTATTATAATCATCCCAATTGTAAGTTTTGGGTTTATGATAATAATTGGAATGATATTAGTTCAAAATTCCAGAAAGATATGACTTATTCAATCCAAAAATATTATAATTCTTGTTGTTTGGTTAAATACTTTACAAAGTTAGTGAGTACGGATAAAAAATCAAGCAAATATATTAAATTGGTTAACGAATATTATAATGCTCATAGAAATAACCCTAATGTTACAACAAGTGAATTTTTGGATAAATTGGCACAGACCGCAAATATTAATTCAATCAGTTGGAACGATGCAATATTTATATCTTTACCTTCATCTTGGAATGCCAACTATGAAAAAAGTCCATCCAGACCTTTGGATGTAATGGATGAAAATATGAAATATCCGATGTTTCAAATGCAATGTGAAGGAGAATTTTCACAAGGTAGTGATAAATCGGCCGCAATCATTCAAGGTGATATTTTTTTTCATTGCATTGGAGGTGGAGGGACTGATGATGCATATCCAGCCGAGAAGGGTGATTTTAAGGTAGACAAAACAAATTGGATTTACCCTCCCGAGGATATGTTTATAACAGCATCAATACAATGGGGTAATCAATGGTGGAACGGTGAAGATTGGCAATCTTCAAAATGCGGTTTTCCGTTGAACTATATGAAAGCATCCGATAGAGATAATGAAAGCAAAAAGAAAAAGGACACGATTGATGCTTGGAAGGTACAGAAGACAATAATGACATTCCTCCCCATTACTAACACCGTTAATTGGAGATTCGGAACATCTGAAGAAGGTTGTATGATTAAAATGCCACAAAACGGCAATGTATCAGGAAAGCCAATACTAACAATATACAGACCTCACCAACAAAGATTGTGGAAAAGTAGAAAGGACTACAACAACGGAGATAAACAACAAAAATGCAGATGGCCAAGTGTTTTCTATGCAATCAAGGGATTAAAGTTTAAATCAATTACAGGAGACCCCACATATAGCGGAGTTAATGAAACTGATACAATTTATTCAAACGTATTGGAGAATAACTCAATTCAAGAACTTGATGAAATAAACTTTAAGGTACATACATTTGACAACAAGGAAAACTCTTATGGAAGCGTTTTGAAGTCAGATGGAAATTTTGTTGATAAATTGTTTAACAAGGCTCTTTATTCATTGGAAAAAACTTGGATTGATAGTAGTGGAAAATTAGCAACCGAAGGAATGAGGGGTGAAGAACATCTTATTTTCAAACTGATGAATCAGTACGAAAAACCAAAGAAAATATATGAATGTGATTTAAAAAGCGGAACTTGCAAATTAAATGGTTTATACACTTCAAGCCTATTGACAGGTGATTATATCGCTTATAATATAGAAACTGATTACAGAATGGAAAAACAGAAAATAAAGTTAATAGAGAAAGAATGAGATGGGTCAGATAATAAAATATAATTTAATCAAATCAGATGGTGACGCAAGAAACACAACAGTTATTTCAAGCGGTTCACACGTTGAAGTTGCTCCAACTGATGCAAATTCGATTGATTGCGAATTATGGGGGCAACGTTTCAGAGGTAATGATATAAATGGCACAATGCGCATTTATGGTGATATATTTTTAGATGTTGACGAAGATTCAGATGTTGATGATGAGGAAGTAAACGAGAATCCGCAACTTGACGATGATGAGGAAGAAATAACAGGCACATTATATGGAAATGTAAAAGGCGGTAACTTGGAAGGTGAAAATGTCACAGTTAACAAGCACCTTTATGTTAATCATTCCCACGATAAACACGAAGGAGAAAAATTTTGCTTAATTTCAGAGGTTGAAAACAATACAAACAATATTAAGACAAATACCGATAACATAAAAAAGAATGCTGATTCAATTGATGTGATGGATTATAATATGAGTCTAATGGAAACATCAATCAGAAACAACGCTAATGAGATTGCACAAATCAAAAAACAATTTACCAACATTGAAAAACTTATATCGGATAATAAAAAACTTATTGATGCAATTGATGCAAATATTCTGATAATGGAAGCATCAATCAGAAACAACGCTGATGAGATTGTAAAGTTGAAACAAGACTTGGATTTTCTGAAATCATAACAATTTTCATCTTTATCAATAGAAAACAACTGATAAGGCAAAATGAAAAACAATGATATAAATTGGTATAATACCGTATTAACCTCAATTTCAGATGTTGCATCCAAATTCATCCGAGCATTCAAAAAGAATGGTTTCTTTCTATCATTCGGAGCAATGATGGTTTTTGTGGTTGTCTATACATTAGTAATAAATCCCATTCGTCTGGATAAGATTGTTGAACGAAGATTCACAACAGAAAAAGAACGGATTGCAGAGGAAAACGAATTGGCATTGCAGAAGAGATTGCAAGCAGATGAGATTGTTGGTCAGATTATGACAAGATTAACGGATAAATTTCCAGAGATTCAAAGGGTGTTATTGTTGGAAGGTCACAACGGAACAAAGACATTCGGAAACACTGATTTATTATTCCTTACTTGCACAATGGAAA
>CAYLQE010000028.1:0-28554 GCA_964385835.1 uncultured Muribaculaceae bacterium
CCGGCATGATGATACGCATCGACCATGAGAATTACATCAAGACCGGCATCGAATTCGTGGACGGCAAATACAACCTCAGCACGGTCGTTACCCATACCACTTCCGACTGGAGCGTGATCGCCCTCGACCGTCCCGTAGATGCAATCTGGATCAAGGCGGTGCGCCGTCTGGACGCCATCGAGATCTTCTATTCGTTCGATGACAAGGAATATTTCATGATGCGCAACGCGTGGATGAAGGCCAACTGCCCTCTTAAGATCGGAATGTTCGCTGCAAGTCCCGACGGCAACGGATTCAAGGCCGTTTTCTCTGACTTCAAGGTTACTCATCTGCCGGACAAGGTCCGCAGCGAGTGGCTCAAGAACAACGCCGAGTAAACCTGAACGGCTGTTAATAGGCGCATGAACTCACGGAGCCGGCCCGGAACAATGCTTTGCAATATACAACGGGGAACGGAACATGAAAACTTCGGCCGGAGAACTTTTGAAATGGTCTGATCTGGAAATCTGATATCATATTTTCATTCTCGCTTGAAATATCAAGACAGGCTTTTTTGTACTTTCCGGTAATGCGGTTATCTTTGCATTGAGACCGGACTGAAAGTCCGGATGACATTGAAACAAATCCTAATTATTATATGATATCGGTATACACAATCACATCGGAGCTGCATGACGAGCAGTCTGTCGCGCACGTCACGGCTGAATTTCTTGGAAGCCTGGGCATTGAATATTCTCTCAAAGGAGCCGATTTCGGCGATTACGGCACTGACACCCTGTCCCTTATATATGTAAGGACCGGAGGAACCGAGAACATTTTCAAGTCCGTGCTCGGCAAGGTTACCGGAAGCCGCCAGCCAGTTTACCTGCTTACATCCGGAAAGAGCAATTCCCTCGCGGCCTCAATGGAGATATTGTCCTATCTGCGCCAGAACGGGATCAAGGGCGAGATCATACACGGAGATCCTTCCTACATACGCTCGCGCATCTTAAGCCTGCTGAAAATCGAAAGGGCACGCAAGAAACTTTCCGGAAAACGTCTCGGCATCATAGGCCGCCCGTCCGACTGGCTGATTTCAAGCGCGGCTGATTATGACGCCGTAAAGCGGAAAGCCGGAATCGAACTCGTGGATATCGATATCGCGGAGCTTATTGCCGTAATCGAAAAGACGGATATCGGCAGCGGGCTCGCCCTGGAAACATGCGGGCCGCAGATTTTGTCTGCATCAGAGGAGGTCAAGGCTTCCTCCGCCACTGCCGCCGCCGTTTATCATGCGCTCAGGGAACTGATCGCCAGGCACTCGCTTGACGGCCTCACGCTCAGATGTTTCGACCTCCTGACGGCTGTCAGGAATACCGGTTGCCTCGCTCTTGCGAAACTTAACTCCGAGGGTATTCCTTGCTCATGCGAGGGCGACGTGCCGGCCTTGCTCTCTATGATGATTTCCGACGCGCTGACAGGCGTATCCGGATTTCAGGCCAATCCGTCAAGGATCAATCCGGAGACAGGCGAGGTGGTATTCGCACACTGCACCATCCCGTTCAACATGGTGGACAGCTTCACGTATGACACGCATTTCGAGTCAGGAATAGGCGTGGGCATCCGGGGAAAGGTCGCTGAGGGCCCGGTTACTGTCTTCAAGGTGTCGGGTGATCTCGGACGCTATTTCGCGGAAGAAGGCACCCTTGTGAAGAACCTTTGCGAAGATGATCTCTGCCGCACCCAGGTCGTGCTGCATCTGGACTCGACGGACTATTTCCTGAAGAATCCTATAGGCAACCATCATGTGATAATCCCCGGCCATTGTGCGGAAGAACTGGCCGGACTTCTTGAAATATAAGGGGCGGCCGGCCTTCGGGTCACGGTGACGTCCATGAAAGTCTGCGCGGGCCGGAATTGCCGGTCCGCGCAGACTTTCGTCTGACAAAAAGCCGTTTTTTATACTTTTTTCGCTTGAAAACAATGGAATATTGCCGTTTTATCATAATAAAACCTTATCTTTAAAAAGGAAAACCTATGTATTTATAACTATTTATTCCATATTTATGATACAAGCATTCAAACAACTTTTGTTCAATTGCCTGTTTGCGTTGTCCGCAATTTCGGCATTGAATTTTCTGACACTTCCGGATGCCATGGCGCAGGAAAGAACGGGAGCGGTCAGCGGAACCGTGTCCGATGCCTCCGGCCCTGTCATCGGAGCTACCGTAATGATCAAGGGCGGCATAGGAGGAGTCACATCCTCAATGGACGGAAACTATACCCTGGGCGGAGTAAGGCCCGGTGACGTCATTGTCGTTTCCGCTCTCGGATACGAGACACAGGAAACTGTATACGCAGGTCAGGCGAGGATCGATTTCACCCTGAAGGATTCCGCCGAATACCTCGATGAGGTCGTGGTTACGGCCCTCGGCATCAAAAGATCCGAGAAAGCCCTGAGCTACAATGTGCAGGAAGTGTCCGCGGACAAGATCATGTCCGTCAGGGACGCGAACTTCGTGTCTTCGCTGACCGGAAAGGTCGCCGGCGTCACGATCAACTCGTCAAGCGCCGCAGGCGGCGCCTCACGTGTGGTCATGCGCGGCGTGAAATCCATAAATTCTTCCAACCTCGCGCTGTACGTGATAGACGGCGTGCCTATGTACAACATGATGAACGGCGGCACCGATGCCAGCATCTTCTCATCCCAGCCGGGCACCGACGGCGTGGCTGATATCAACCCTGACGATATCGAGACCATCACCATGCTTACAGGCCCTTCGGCTGCGGCGCTTTACGGAAACGCTGCAGCGGCCGGCGTGGTCCTCATCACCACCAAGAAAGGCAGCGAAGGCAGGACTTCGGTTACCGTATCGAACAACACCACTTTCTCTACCGCATACATGATGCCTCAGATGCAGAGCCGCTACGGCAACCTTCCTAACGAGCTCGACAGCTGGGGAGCGCCTGTTCAGAGCAGCTACAATCCACGTGATTTCTTCCGCACCGGAGCGAATGTGATGAACACGGTATCGCTGTCTACCGGAAATTCCAAAAACCAGACATACATTTCCGCTG
Organism: uncultured Muribaculaceae bacterium; assembly: GCA_964385835.1. GTDB lineage: Bacteria > Bacteroidota > Bacteroidia > Bacteroidales > UBA932 > Cryptobacteroides. The sequence continues at coordinate 3,058 of CAYLQE010000028.1, forward strand.
CGACGACAAATTCCACGAACATACTTCCAAACAGCGGATACGACCGCTATAACTTCACTGTCCGCAACACTACCAGATTCCTGCAGGACAGGATGACCCTGGATTTCGGCGCAAGCTATATCCTTCAGGATGACAAGAACATGGTATCGCAGGGATTCTACAACAACCCGCTTCCGGGACTTTACAGATTCCCACGCAGCGAGAATTTCGACGCAGTCAGGATGTTCGAACGCTACAACGGTACATACGGCGTCATGGAGCAGTTCTGGCCATACGGCGGAACCACCAGCGGCCTTGCCAACCCTTACTGGATACAGAACAGGCAGGTGCGCGAGAACAAGAAGAACCGTTACATGATAAACGGCTCCCTCAAATACCAGATTCTCGACTGGCTCGACATCGCAGGACGCGTGAAAGTGGACAACTACTCCAACAGGTTCACCAACAAGACATACGCTTCTACCGGCAACCTTTCCACCGGCGACCGCGGCTCTTACTCGGACGTAATCTCGACCTCCAAGAACACCTATGCCGACGTTATCGCTACCGCGAACAAGACAATCGGCGACTTCTCGGTCAATGTGAATGTCGGCGCTTCGATCAACGACAGCAGTTACGAGACTCTCGGATATGACGGAGGACTGAAGGAATTCAACTTCTTCGCTGTCCACAATATCGACTTCCAGCAGTCATGGAAGCCTAAGCAGTCGGGATGGCACGACCAGACGCAGGCCGTTTTCGCAAGTGCCGAGATCGGCTGGAAATCCATGCTTTACCTTACCGCGACCGGACGAAACGACTGGGATTCGAGACTCGCGTACTCAGACTACAAATCGTTCTTCTATCCGTCAGTAGGCCTTTCCGCCGTGATTTCAAGCATGTTCGACGCTCCGAAATGGCTCTCCCTGCTGAAAGTCCGCGGTTCATATACCGAAGTGGGCAACGCTTACGACAGGTTCCTGACCTCCGTGACTTATCCTTATGACGAGCAGAGCCAGTCATGGACCACTTCAACACGCTATCCGAACACCAAACTGAAACCTGAAAGGACTAAATCATGGGAAGTCGGTCTGGACGCCGTATTCTTCGATGACCTGAGCATCAAGGCGACATACTACCACTCCAATACCTTCAACCAGACATTCTTCGCCGAGCTCTCGCAGTCCTCAGGATATTCAAGCATCCCTATCCAGAGCGGTAACGTAATGAACGAGGGTGTCGAGCTCTCGATCGGCTATGACCACCGCTGGGGAGACTTCACTTTCGACGCAGGCTATACCCTGACTTACAACCGCAATGAGATAGTCGAACTTGCGGACGGAGTCGAGAACTATGCGACCGGCGAGCTCTTCTATCTTCCTGAGCTTCCTGTATGTACATACGGACCTCTCGATGCGCGCCTTATCCTGCGTCCTGGCGGAAGCATGGGCGACGTCTATACACAGAGGGTGCTCAAGCGCGATCTCAACGGATATATCCTGAATGACGCAGCGACAGGCCTCGCCATGGAGAACAAGGAAATCTACCTCGGCTCGATACTTCCGAAAGCGAATATGGGCCTCACCTTCAATTTCGGCTACAAGGGCCTGAATCTCGGCATGACATTCACCGCACGTCTGGGCGGCATCGCCATGAGCGCGACCCAGTCCATCCTTGATGCGGCGGGCGTTTCCGAGGCAAGTGCAGCCGCCCGCGACAACGGAGGCATAAAGATCAACCAGACTATGGTTACGGCCCAGCACTACTACCAGACCATTCAGGGCGCTTCCGCATATTATACCTACAGCGCTACTAATGTACGCCTCGGCGAGCTGTCGCTGAGCTATGCCTTCCCATCTAAATGGTTCAAGGACAGGATGGGCCTTACTGTCGGCCTTGTAGGAAAGAATCTTGCCATGATCTATTGCAAGGCTCCGTTCGATCCTGAACTCACCACTTCAGCGGGATCCAACTTCTATCAGGGTTTTGACGCCTATATGCTGCCGAGCACGAGAAACCTGGGATTCAATGTTAAATTGCAGTTCTAACGGCCTGTAGTATCAATTATAAAGTTTTGACAGAATGAAAAACAGATTTATAAAATATATCGCTGCACTGGCTGTTCTTTCGCTGACGGCCTCATGTACGGCAAAGTTCGAGGAGTACAATACGAATCCTTATGAGCCGCCTACGGTGTCTCCCGCGTCCCTGCTGTCAGGAATGTTCAACGTATACGCTTCCCCTCAGCAGAACGAATGCCAGTACAACAATACCTTCTGGGCATGTTTCAGCGGACATGTGACCGCTCCGAACAACTGGAGCCGCGGAACTTCCATTTTCGCATATTACAATGCAGTTGACGGATTCAACGACGGAACATGGGGCAACCACTACAACAATATCTATTCAAGCCTGTTCCGCATCGAGACCATGACCGACCGCCAGGGCGTCATCTATGCCATAGCGCAGCTGACCCGCGTTTACGCGATGCAGACCATGGTTTCGCTCCAGGGCCCTATCCCTTACACTCAGATGAAGTCCGGCGCGACCGCCGTGGCCTATGATGATGAGAAGACCGCATGGCATGCGCTTTTCAGCGACCTTGACGATGTGATCTCGACTCTCATGTCGGCGGACGGCGTGAATCCTGACCTTGCGAAGGTGGACCGCTTTTACGGCGGCGACTGCACCAAGTGGCTCAAGTTCGCCAACACCCTCAAGCTCAGGATGGCGATGCGCATTTCAGGCGCCGAGCCTCAGTTCGCAAGGCAGATGGCCGAGGAGGCAGTGGCCGCAGGCGTGATGGAGACAGTATCCGACAGCTCGTGGGACACCACCAACGGAGGCCAGCCTAACGGATACAATATCGTTGCCGGCTGGAACGAGGTGAGGGCCAACGCATGCCTTGTGTCATGCATGAACGGCTACAACGACCCTCGCCGCGAAAAATATTTCACCGAGCAGAAGCAGACTTCCGCAGGCGGATATGTAGGCGTCCGTTCAGGTTCGGCCGATATCCCCGAGACCGCGATATATGCAAATTACAGCAATCTCAGGTGCGCTATGGACCGTCAGGCCCCTATGGTCGTGATGTATGCGGCGGAGGCGGCTTTCCTTCGTGCCGAAGGCGTCCTGAAAGGCTGGAACATGGGCGGTACTGCCAAGGATTTCTATGAGAAAGGCGTAAGGCTTTCTTTCGATGAGTTCGACGTGACAGGCGTGGATGACTATCTTGCCGATGCAGTGTCCAGACCTGCGGCATACACGGACAACCTGATTTCCGGCCATTCCGGAAACAATCATCCGGCGATGTCCGATATAACGATCAGATGGGACGAATCCGCATCGGCGGAGAAAAAGCTGGAGCGCGTTCTTACACAGAAGTGGATAGCCCTCTTCCTCGATCCTCTCAGCGGATGGTCCGATTTCAGGCGCACCGGCTATCCTAAGATATTCCAGGCAACAAGAAGCGCAGACCCTGACTGCAATATAACCCGCGGACAGCGCAGGCTCCGTTTCGCGAGAAGCGAGTACAATGTGAACCAGGAGAATGTCGAGGCGGCGGTTAACATGCTCTCTAACGGCAAGGATTCCAACGGAACCGACCTCTGGTGGGCAATGAAGTCGAACGGTTCTTATTAATTTAAAGACAAACTGATTATATGAATATGAAAAAGTGCGAATTCACTCTCCTTGCGGCGTTGTCGCTGTCAATCCTGGCCGGCTGCAGCAGCTGGACCACTCCGGAGACGATATACAGGGAGCCGGAAAACATACACGGGGATGATTATTATCAGGCCCTGAGGGAGTACAAGAAATCCGAACATACGATCTGCTTCGGCTGGTTCAGCGGCTGGACTGGAAGAGGGGCTGATATGCTAAACCAGCTGCGCGGAATACCGGATTCGATGGATGTTGTCTCACACTGGAATCCGGTGGAGACATACGTCGAGCCTCTTACGGAGGATCAGATATCTGATCTGGAGGCAGTGCACAAGAAAGGTACGAAAGTCCTCTTCTGCCTGTTCTTCAAGAATATAGGCTTCAGGCTGACTCCTCCTGAGGTTACTGAGGGCATGGAAGCGGGAACTTCCGCATACAATGACGCCATGGCAGGGTACTGGGGCTGGTACAAGCATGGAAACAACCAATATGACGGTTCTATGGCAGCCGAGGCCGCCGTGCGTAAATATGCGGCGGCGATGAGCGAATACGTTATCAGCCAGGGATATGACGGAATCGATTTCGACTATGAGTATCACTGGGGCGAGCGTGGCAATCTCGTCAGCAGCCCTGAAGCGATCCATGTGTTCATCGACGAGCTGTCGAAGAATTTCGGACCTAAGTCCGGCACCGGCCGCATACTTGCAGTGGACGGAGAACCTCAGAGCCTTCTTGCGGAGACAGGACCTATGATCGACTATTATATCATACAGTCCTACAACAGCAGGGGAGACAGCGACCTGGACAACCGCTTCGCGGGCTCAGGCGTCGGCGGCACTCCTTCTCTGGTGAAGAAATTCGGTGCGGTGGAGTCTGAGGCGGAGATTCTCAGGAAGACCGTATGGACAGAGACTTTCGAGGGCTCGAACAAGTCCAGCGGCGGCCCGGAATTCACGACCCGCGACGGCGTGAGGACATTCTCAATGCGCGGCATGGCGATTTATTACAGGCCGGGCATTGACGCGAAGGTAGGCGGTTTCGGTGCATACCGCTTCGACCTCTGCCGTCCTATTAACGATTACCTTATCATGCGCAGCACGATCCAGGCCGTGAACCCTTCTGAACATGAACAATAACAGAAATACATTATTTATCATGAAACTGACAAGAATATTTGCATATATGTCTGCCGGAATCATCGCTTTCATGCTGAGCGGCTGTAACGATGAGGTGTATTCTCCGATAGAGAACGGTGTCTATCTGAGCGAGGCGTCCCCTACAAATACCCACAACCAGCAGACCGAGACACTTCTGGTGGACGACGGCGAGGTCGTGAAGAGCCTTACGGCGAGAATGGCGAAGGCCACTGACAAGGATGTGACCGTGTCTTTCGAACTTGACGCATCCCTGATCGAAAAGTACAACGAGGCTAACGGCACCTCTTATCAGATGCTACCTGAGGAGTTCATGACTTTCGGAACCCTGTCCGCCGTGATTCCCGCCGGACGCGTGTCCGCGTCTCCGGTCGAACTGGCCGTAAAGCCTTATACGACTCCGAATGCGGAGACATACGCGATCGCCGTTAGAATGAAGGTGGTGTCCGGAGATCTGGATATCGTCGGCAACGCGGACCACATGATCTATCTCCTTACTTCTCCTAACAAGCAGAAAGCGGCTGTCATCCGCAACGGCACGCTCGCTACCGATTTCGCTGACGTGCCTGTTACCGAGTGGACTGTCGAGTTCTGGTTCAGGGTGGACAACAATACGACATGGTCGTTCCCTGACGCGGCATCATGGGAAGGGGAAAGCAATATCGCCAAGAGACGCTATATATTCCCTGACAATGCAGCGCCTATCAGCTTCAACACAGGCTCTTCGTCTATCCTGCTGCGTTTCTGGGCGGACGGTGTCAAAAAGATCGCCCCTACATACCAGTGCCAGCTTGACGGCGCATACTTCGACAGCAACGAGTGGTGGTATCCTGATACATGGTATCATATCGCCTACACTTACGACGGTTCTAAGCTCACGCTTTACAAAGACGGCGTGGAGGACAAGAGCCTCGATGTCGTGAAGTCATTCACTTTCAACCGTATCACTTTCGGCCAGAGCTGCGGAAACTATATGAAGAACGAGTTCGCGCAGATACGTCTGTGGAGCAAGTGCCTGTCTCCTAGCTCCATCAAGGACGGCATGTCACGCAATATCCCGGGAGATTCTGACGGACTCTTCGCATACTGGAAATGCGACGAGGGCGACGGCAAGATCCTGCATGACAGCGGTCCTCACGGAATCGACATCGATTTCACAAGGGGAGGAAATCTGGGCTGGAGCGACGCCGTGTACAACTACTCGCATCCTAACGGAAAGTAATCCGCACCGTATCCCGTTGACTGAAAGAACAGTCCGTAATAATTGCTTATAAAGAGGGGCCGGAATTCCGGCTTCCTCTTTTTTTCTGTCCGTTGAGGCTGCACTTAAAACGCTTCCGACCTTTTGTAAAACAAGGATGCAGAAATCCCGACCAATTTATAAAAATATCAGCTTTTTTCACTAACTTTGTGTATTATGAGATTTAATGATCCGTTATACAGAGTTAAGCTCGGAAAGCTTGCCGGACTGTGTTCAGCCGCCGTTTTTTTTTCGGCCTCGTGCAACAGGGCTGCCTGTATTTCAAGTCCTGAAGAAGCGTTTCCTCCCGCAGGTGAGACGGGTTTTTATACAGAAAATTCAGGCACAAAAACAGAAGTTTCCGAAAACGGACTCTCCATAGTGTGGAATAAAGGGGATAATATTTACCTCTGGGCGCTGGATAACGCCACCGGAGAGCTTGCTCTTGACGCGGCCAGATTCACTGTATATGCCGGAAGCGGTTCAGGCAGAACATATTTTACCTCCGCACTGGCCTCTCCGATGCCCGAGGGTACCTATAAATATACGGCATGCTATCCCGCGCCGGACTCAGTGGAGGGAAGCCGTGTCTCATTCTCCATTCCTGCCAGGCAGGACGGCACTATAGCAGGCGTGGATTTCATGATGTCCGCACCCGAGGACGGCGGCCGTCTCAACACTCTCAAATCCGTAGAGGACTACAGCACCCTTTCCCTGAACATGAGCCACAAGCTGCATCTGTTCCGCTTCTTCATTCCGGAAGACCAGAGCGAGGCCGCCGACGGCTTGTCTTCTTTTACCGTCACCCTTCCGGAGGCCGCCACAGGCACCTGTGTCTGCGACCTTTATGACCGAGAGACGGAGGAATATGTTCCGGACGGCAGAGAGACGATCGAAATGAACCTGTCCGCTACCCTTTACCCAAGCAGGGAGGATTCGCGGAGCTATGCGTATGCTGCGGTTCTTCCTTTTTCAGGCTCTGCGGGAGACAGGCTCCTTTTCAGCGCAAACCCTATCAATATAAAGACTGACTTCAACGCTGTCGACATTTCGGGCCGCGATTTCAAGGCCGGCCATGTGACTTCCGTAGCCGTAAGGCCAGTGATAAAGGACGCCAGGGATCTTTCCGTAAGGCTTGCCGGCAATCTTGCGGGCGAGCCTGTGCGCAAGATGCGCCTTACTGGTCCTCAGGGGCTTACGTGGAATGACAGCGGCAGCAACGTCATAGAGCTTGCCAAAGGCGATACCCTGTCTTTCGATACGGTATTCACATGCAGGTACAGCCTCAGCCAGGAACTGTACGATACTCTCGATTCGGAGATTCTGGTGGAAATGATCAGCGACCATGTAAACAGCAGGGGCCGCATAGCCCTGAACGGGGACAACAAGGATGACTTTCATCTGAGCGCGGAAGTCACTGCCCCTTATCTGCTCTTCGAGAACTTCGACGGCGTTGCCGATTTCAGCAACCATGATGCCGCTACAAACGGCTATCAGGGCGATGCCGGAAACAATTTCAGCGTCACGTTCCTTGACGGCTGGAGCGGTGGACGTGCTGGCGGTTCGGCCGGCAAATGCGTGCGTATCGCCGGACGTCGCGAGGGCGTGCTGAACAGGGACACGCATTACTGGGCACGTATGGATTCCGCGCCGCTTTCGGAGATAACTTCTCCTGTGGACATAGAAGTCATATTTGACTACGGTACGGATGAAAAAGGCTTCGTTGCCAGCGGCTCCTATACTTATGTGGGCCAGACTTTCTATGTCGGATACGTTCAAGGCACGGAAGTGCGCGCGAGCGGAGACAGCGAGATAAGCGGCGATTCAGGCTTCAGGACCTCGGACCGTGACGGCTCGTTCGACCTTACTCCGAACACGATGGCCGTAACGATACCGCAGATGGAACCGGGAAGCGAGAACCGCATCACGTGGAGGAACAATCCGGGCGACAAGAAAGAATTCGGAGGAAACAGCACCGTATGGCTGTATGTGGACAATGTAAAGGTAAGGGTAAAGCGTCAGTAATGTAAGATGAAAACGAAAGCTGTAATATTCGCGGCGCTGGCGGTGCTTGTCCTGCCTGCCTGCAGCAAGAATGCCGGCGTTACGGGCAGAGGCTGTCTGTCCCTGAGCGTCAGCGCAATAGATGATACCGTTACAGACCGCACAAAGTCCGCGGTATCGGATTTCTGCACTCTTCCGGAAACGGAGGACCTTATGATAACCATAAAGGATTCGGGCAAAAGCGTGATATACTCCGGTACGCTCGGCGGACTGGACCAGAGCGAATCCTATCTTACCGGCGACTACACGGTGTCGGCCTATGCCGGCACGGAGGGTGAGGAAGGGCCCCGGGCGGCATATTTTTACGGAGAGCGCGATTTCACTATAGTCAGCAGGGAAACGGTCGAGGTGAACCTATCTCTCGCCCTTGCAAACACTGTCGTGAAGATCGAGTGCACGGACAATTTCAGGAACTATTTTTCAGATGCCGGTCTCGCGGTGGAAACGGGCTCAGGCAACAGTTTTGAAGTGTCCGACGGAAGCGTGCTTTTCGTGGAGGCGTTCCGCTTCTGCATCAAGGGCGTACTGACTGGTCCCCAGGGCAGGAAAGAAAGTTTTGAGAAATGGTTCGAAGATGATATCAATCCCAAGAGCTGCTATACCGTAAGGCTCGATGCCGCGAACGTCGGTTCCGGAAAGATCAGCATTTCATTCAACGATACGGTGGAGATCGCGGATCTGGGAGAAACGGATATTAACGATTAAGCAAAAGAATTATGAGAAAGGCATTTATATACATGATGGCCACTGTCCTCCTGTTCTCCTCGTGCAAGGAAAAGCAGTTCCGGAACCTCGAGGGCGAGGGCAGGCTTGTTTTCGGAGACATCACTGTCGAGCATGAGGCCGTGACGGTCGCATCGAAGGCAGGGGACGGCACCGGTGATTTCACTGTCATCGTTTACGATTCCCAGGATGAGGAAGTCTTTAGAAAAACATGGGCGGAGATCAAGGCGCTCGGCGGCAGCATACTTCTGGACGCCGGCGACTATACCATGGTCGTGCGCAGCCAGGAGGACGAAGTTCCCGCGGCGGCTTTCGACCATCCGGTTTACGGCACCGCGGCCTCATTCAACATCCAGGCAGGGCAGGATACTTCCCTGGGCGTTCTCGAGTGCGGCCTGATGCAGGTCCTGGTGGATATCGGATACAGCGATGAGTTCCTCGAATCCGTAACGGGCGAGGGCAAGGTAACGGTAACTGTCGACGAGGACTATCCTTTGGACTATGTAATAAATGCGGACAGGACCTATGAGGCGCGTACCGGATATTTCGCTGCAAGCCAGACTACTGCCGGCACCATGATCGTGAAGTTCTCCGGCTCTTTCGACGGCAAGCCGAGCAAGATGAGCCGGGCGTTCGAAGGAATCAAGGCCGGACAGCATCATAAAATCGTGTTCACCAAGAAGGAGACAGACGAAGGAAACGCTACCATTATAATAGGCATCGATGACCTGCTCGATGACGGCGTGCTGGATTCCGGGATCATGGCAAAGGAGGAGACTATGGGCGACGACCCTGAGGCTCCTGTCGGAGACGGCGGCATTGAGATGGTGTCCACATGCAGCTATGACCTCTCGGAACCGATAACCGTTCCTGCGGACGGGGAGCCTTTCGTGCTTACCATGCAGGTGCTGGTTCCTAACAAGGTGAACAGGTTTACGGTAGCCATAGAATCCGACAACCCTCTCTTTACCGACTCGGTGAAGATGATAAATGACGGTTCGACGGTTCTCGACCTCGTGAATCCTACTCCTGGCGCGGTATCGGTATTCACGGACATTCTTCCGTTCCCGTACGGCGATGAGGTGAGGGGCAAGGAAGTGATTGATTTCGACCTTAGCGACGCACAGACGCCTATCAATGCGTTCGCAGGCACCCATACCTTCGTCATGACCGTGATAGACAGGAAGGGCTCCAGAAAATCAATCCCTGTGGTGATGCACGTGCCTTCGCAGGATAACATATAGTGGGAGCCATGAAGAGACTGTATGCCATAATGGCCGGCGCGGCCGTATTGCTGGGTGCCTCGTGCACCGCGCGGCTCCAGCCCCAGGGAGAAGGCGAGCTGAGGCTTCATGTGGATTTCGACAGATCCACAAAGGCTGCGATGAGCGGGCAGGAGCTCGGCGACAACGCACTTGTGAAGATCTACAAAGCCGATTTTACAGGCCTTGTCCGCAGCTTCGTGAACAAGGATATGCCGGAAAGCATTTTCCTGGCCTCGGATGAATACAGGGTGGATGTCGTTGCCGGCGAACTCTCAAAGGAGAAGCCCGCGGCAGTAAGCTGGGAGCAGAAAAGCTACAAAGGTTCCGAGCATTTCACCGTCAGCACGGACAAGGTGACTGATGTAAGCGTCGAGGCCAAGGTCTGCAACACGATTACCGAGATTGAGTTCGATCCTACGGTAGCGGCGAATTTCAGCGAGGGCTACACATTTACGATAGGTTTCGACCTTGCGGGGGAGGATGTCGCGGTATACGGTGCGGCGAATTCCGGTTCGAGGGCATATTTCCTGACCGACGACGTGGAGCCGTCCCTTTTCTGGCGCTTCGAAGGCGTGCGCGCGAGGACAGGCGATACCATTGTCAAGAACGGTGAGATCAGTTCGACTTCCGGCGGCACGGTATACAGGCTCGTCCCAAAATTCACGTCAAGGGACGGCGGCGCCGTTTTCGACATTACGGTCGATTGCAGTACGGACGATATCGATGATATAATAGTGTTCGAGCCTCTTTCCAGCGGCCTTACCGCATCAAGGCCTTATGAGATATGGGCGAAAAGGGCGACCGTGCATGCCGAAGTGGACGAGAGCGAGTTAACTGACGGGACCTCCGTGCGCTTTTCTTACAGCAAGGACGGCGTTTTGTGGACGGATACAGATGCGGACCGTGTGGAGCCTGGCACATATAAGGCCGTTATAAAAGATCTCGATCCGAATACGGAATATACCTACCGTCTCCTTATCGGCGGCGTGCAGACCGGCGATTCCATGACCTTTGTCACAGGCGATGACGCCCAGCCTGAGAATCCGGGCTTCGAAGTGTTCTCCAATGCCGAGAGCAGCAAATTCAAGAGCTTCTACGACCCTGCCGATGCTTTGTGGAAGACCAAGTGGTGGGATAACGGAAACCACGGTTCCACGACCCTCAGCGCTTCCCAGGCGGTCTGTGTGCCTGACAGCAGCACCAAAATGGAGGGCGAATATTCCGTCAGGTGCGCGAGCCAGTACGTGGTGGTGAAATTCGCGGCCGGCAGCATCTCCACATGCGAATATGCAGGTACCGAGGGAACGAACGGAAAGGTCAATTTCGGACGTCCGTTCACGGCCCGTCCGTCGGCGGTGAGGCTGTGGGCGAAATACAACGGCGGAGAAATCAACCGCGGCGACTATTCGGGAGAGCCGGACTATGCCACATTCATCGTGGCTCTGGGCACATGGCCGAATACCAAGTACAAAGGCAGCAAGAACTGCCCTCTGCAGGTATATACCGCGGACAAGAACACATACTGGAATTATGCCGAGCTGCCGGAGACGATAGCATACGGCTATTACGAGACCACAGGCATCGGAGACTGGACCCAGCTTGTCATTCCGTTCGAATACTATAAGACAGACGTATTCCCGACCCACATAATACTGTCATTCGCGGCAAGCAAATACGGAGACTATTTCTCCGGCTGCGATTCGGCGGTTCTCTGGGTCGACGATGTGGAACTTCTTTATGAATAGATTATGAAATCAAGAACCTCACTGACAGTATTTATACTTATATTGTCCACCCTTCAGGGCGCATACGCGCAGAAATCGGAGAGGGGCATCGCCAAGGCCGGAAAAGATGCTCCGGCAGTGGTGGAGAAAGGTACATGGATGTTCGGCGGCAGCGTGCGCGGCTCGTATTTTTCGGGCAACAACTATTCCATGGCCGTTATGGACGGCATCAATACCGACGGCTATACGGTGGATGTGCATCCGAGCTTCATGTACGTGATATGCGATAACATAGGAATCGGCGTAAAGGCCGGTTACAAGAGAGGGCTTTTCGACCTTCCGCAGGCACAGACCTCTTTTACCATAGGGGACAATCCTATCAGCGTGGAGGATCTGCAATCGCTCAGGCAGAGCGGCGGGGCAAGCGTATTCGCGCGATATTTCATACCTATGGGCACTTCCGGACGCTTCAATATCATAGGCGATCTTGTCGTTGGAGGCGAGGCCGGCACTTCCAAATTCAGCAAAAGAAAGGATATGGCCGAGCTGGGAACGTACCAGAAACACTGGAAATTCGGCGCTGACGTGAACTTCGGAATGATGGCCTTCTTAACCCGCAATCTCGCGGTAGAGGCGGAGCTCGGCGTCCTCGGCTTCGGCATGAGCGGCAGCCGCTCCGTAAAGAACCAGGTGTATGAGGGCTCGTACACCTCATTCAAGCCGTATTTCGATATTAACTTCCTGTCTCTGAGTGTCGGGACATTCTTATATTTCTAAGCTATGGGTAAAAGAATCTTCATAATTGCGGCCGCGATAGTTTTATGTGCCGGCCAGACCGTATGCCAGGCGAAAAGGAAAGGTTTCGAAGAGAGGACCGTGGTGTATAAGGGCGAACACATGACAGGCCTGGGCATCAGCTATATGAACATATCTTCCGACAATTCGGACTTCTTCCTTACCGTTACCGACATAGATGCCAGGGGCTCGTATCTTAAAATCGCGCCGCAGTATTCCTATGCGTTCTCGGACAACCGTTCCGCCGGCCTGCGCCTGAACTATTCGGTGATCGAGGGCGGCGCTGACAATCTCAGCCTGGACTTGCTGGGACTTCTGGAGATAGAGAACGTAAAGCTGGATGTCAATACAAGGAACGCGGGAGGCACCGCATTCTACCGCAGATACATAGGCCTTGACAGAAAAGGCACCGCCGGATTGTATCTCGAGACCGCCCTGGAATACAGGCACAGCGTTTCACGGACGGGCAAGGACGGTGATGAAAGCTATACGAAAGGAAACAGGATCCGCATGAATTTCTCGCCTGGAGTCATCCTGTACATCCTGCCTATGGCGTCGCTTCATGTCCAGTTCGGAATAGCCAATGTCTCGTACAATTCTTCCGCCTGCTACAGCGACGGTGAGAAAACCGGCAGCCTCAACCGCTGGAACGGCGGTGTCGGCCTCAATCTTATGGACCTTATGTTCGGCGTGACATATCATTTTTAGCTTATGAGAACCCAGATCGGAACAATATGCCTCGCTTTTGCCGGGACGTTTTTATGCAGCTGTCTTTCCAATAATCTTCCGTATCCGCTGATAGACCCGGAGGTCACGGTGGATGCCGAGGGGGTGAAGAGCATCGTCACGGACCATGTGAACCACAGCATCGTGATGGAACTGGAGGAGCAGACCGACATACGCCATGTGAAAGTGACGAAGTTCGAGATATCTTCTCCTGACGGAATGACCCGCAGCGTTTCGGACCGTACTCCGGTGATGCCCGGCGGCGTGGACCTGTCGGAAGGACGTCCGTTCAACTTCAATATAACCAACTATCCCGAGACCGAATACAGGTGGTCCATCAGGGCGAACCAGGATATAGAGAGACGTTTCAGGGTGGACGGGCAGATAGGAGCCTCGGCCATAGATCCGGAGAACTGCCGTATCGTCGTGTACGTGAACCAGAAAGTCAGGCTGTCGGCTGTGACCGTCAAGGATATGAAGCTCGGCGCTGAAGGAGTGACGAGCTATTCCAGGACTACGGATAGGAAATGGAACATGCTCAACGGATGCGACTCCGTGGATGTCACCTCGCATGGCCGTACCGAGAGATGGTACGTGTATGCGGAGAAAAGCCTCGTGAACGTTTCATGGGACAGTTATTGCGGATGGACAAGATGCGCATGGCTTCGCGCGAACGGCGTGGACGGCAGCGACAACGGCTTCCGCTACCGCAAGCTTGGCGAAGAAGAGTGGAACGAGGTAGGGAAGGACATGATAATCCATGACGGCGGCACTTTCACGGCCTGCATCGACAACCTTGACAGGCTGACTTCGTACGAATGCTATGCATACAGCGGAGAGGACGTTACCGAGACCGTGACCGTCACGACGGAGGACGAGGACATTATCCCGAACGGCGGCTTCGAGGTATACTCCAACGCTGAAAGCCCTTCATATTTCAGTTTCTATGATCCTGCGGACGCTTTGTGGAGCAGCAAATGGTGGGACAGCGGCAATATCGGTTCGACCACGGTAGGCAAGGAGGGCGTTATCTGCGCGCCGGATACGGAGGATGTTCCGGAAGGCACCGGCAGCAGGACCTCGGCAAAGCTGATGTCTAAATACGTGGTGGTCAAGTTCGCAGCGGGTAATGTATTCAGCGGCGAGTTCGCCGGACTGGTGGGCACTAACGGCGGCATCGTCAATTTCGGACGCCCGTGGACCGCCCGCCCGCGCAAGCTGGTGCTGTGGGTGAAGACCGAGTGCGGCCTGATAGACCACAAGGACGGCAGCGTCAAGGATGTGGAGATAGGGGACCCGGACCCTGCGGAGCTGTATGTCGCTCTCGGCGACTGGGACTACAGGGTGTACGGAGGCACGCAGACAAGCCCCGTGCAGGTGAACACGACCAAGATGAACACGCTGTTCGACCCGGACTCCAAAGCCGTCATAGCCTATGGCAAATTCTCTACAAGCGAGAGCCTTCCATGGCAGAAGATCGAGATTCCTCTGGACTACCGCGACTATTTCCGCCGTCCTACCCATATAATCATATCGTGCGCCTCCAGCAAATACGGCGATTTCTTCACCGGCTGCTCGACAAACAGGCTATGGGTTGACGAAATGGAATTTATTTACTAAGTTTGCATAAAAATATTTGTGAAGACCAATATTTCAGGTACGGCTCTCATTACCGGAGGCAGTTCCGGACTCGGACTGGAATTCGCCCGTCAGCTTGCGGCGCTCGGCTGCTCTCTCGTGCTTGTCAGCAACCGTGAGGAAGAACTTTCTGCCGCGGCGCAGGCGTTGCGGACGGCATATCCTGTAGAGGTTGTCACGCGGGTGCAGAACCTTGCCGTTTCAGGCGCCGCTGACGAACTTTTCCAATGGACACGGGAAGAGGGAATGCAGATCGACATACTTGTGAGCAATGCCGGCATGTTCTTTTTCGGCGAACTTGCCGAAGATAATTACGAGAAGGCGAACGCGCTCATCGGGCTTCATGTCGAGACCCCTACAAGGCTCTGCATCCTGTTCGGAAACGACATGAAAAGGCGCGGCCACGGCACTATCATCAGCATGGCCAGTCTGGCAGCCGACCTGCCTGTTCCCGGAATCACGTTGTATTCCGCTTCCAAGGCGTATCTTAAGTCTTTCGGCAAATCTTTCTATCATGAGCTGCGTCCTTACGGAGTGAGCATCACTACGGTATGCCCGGCAGGCATAGCGACTCCGCTGTACGGCCTGAGGGACGATCTCATGACTTTCGCCGTGAAAATAGGCGTCATCAAGAAGCCGCAGTGGCTGGTAAGCAAGGCCATCAAGGCGGCAGGCCGCAAGCGCATGTTCCTGCGTGCCGGACTGATAGACCGCCTGATGATTCCGGCGCTCTGGCTTATCCCGACTCCTATCGAGACGTGGATCTGGGGCAAATGCAAGGACAAATTCTGAAAACCCGTTATTTTGCAGCCGTTTCAGGACGGCTTTTTGATTTATGAAACGTTTGGCCATCATTCTCGCATGCGCGTTCTGCGCCGTTCTGTCTCTTGAAGCCGCCGGCCCCTGGGCGGATACCATAAAGGCGGAAAAACCCTGTATCGAAGTATTCCATTCCCCGAACCTGCATTGCGACGATACGGTCGCTGTGTATATGCCTTCGAAGCTGTATTCCGTTCCGCAGGCTTCCATGCCTACGCTGTTCCTGCTGCACGGCTACAGCGGAAACTGGCATGACTGGTGCCGGAATATGGACCTCCAGGCCCTTTGCGACAGCACCGGGTGGCGCATAATCTGCCCGGACGGTTTTTACGGCAGCTGGTATCTGGACAATGCCGACAAGGACAAGATGCAGTGGCGTACTTTCTTTTGGGAGGAGTGTTATCCTTTCATGTCGCGGAAATACGGGCTCGACCCTGAAAAGACCTTTATCGCCGGACTGTCGATGGGCGGCCACGGCGCCATGAACATTTTCCTTGACCATCCGGAATGCTTCAGGGGAGCCGGCTCAATGAGCGGCGTGCTGGATCTGCGTTATACAGCAGGAAGCAAGATGCTTATCCCCGAAATACTCGGCAGGGACAATATCGAGGCCTGCGATGAATTCTCGGCCGTGCACCGCGTCGAGAGACTCGCCGCTCTGGGGAATCCCCACAGGCATGGAAAGATCGTCATCGTCACCTGCGGCTCGGAGGATCTCACTTTCGTGCCGGCTTCCCGCATGTTCGAGAGCCGCTGCCATGAGCTCGGCCAGAAGTGCATAGCCATGTACAGCCCGGGACAGCACCACTGGCCGTACTGGACGTATATCCTGCCTTATTACCTTAGGTGGTTCGAGGAGGGCATGGCTTCCGGCCTCCGTTAGCGGGTTTTCCTGCCCGGTAAGTTCCGCGGCGGTATTCAGCGCATATTGTTTATAGAAGCGGCTTTCACCGTGAAGAAATTGTTCGGACCGCTCTCCGTGAGACGGTATTCGGGGTGGTTGCCCCATGATGCAGGAGCGTCGTATACCGAACAGTCCTCTCCCGTGTCGTTCCTGACGAACGGCCCCACCATCGCCTGCCATGCCTTGATGCGCTCAATGCTCGGCGTCGCTGCGATATAGCCGTCACCCGTCAGTTCCCGCAGCGCGGCAACGTATATGGCGCGAAACTCGTCGTATTGCAGTATTTTGCGTATCAGAGGATTTCCCGATACTCCCCACTCCAGCGGATTCTGACGTCCCGAATCGCTCTGCGCACCGCATTGCAGCGACGTGCCGAGCGTGTTGTCGTAGTCGTACGGCAGCAGATAGAAGCGGTAGTCGTATTTGTCGGCGGTGGTGAAGTAGATGTAGAAGTTGTTGCTGTTGTTCCAGTAGTCGTCCCACATGCCGACAGCCACGTTTACGGCGTAGGTCCTCAGCAGCAGTTCGACATCGCACACCTGCGTGATCCACGTGCGGAAACTCTCGCCCTGTTTTCCGTTTAGCTTGAGTATGAAGTCTTTGAGCTGTTCCTTTGCCGCGTCGAACGATTCCGTGTTGGTCTTCAGTTCGTAACGGCAGCTGCGCGGACCGCCGTCGTTGGCGAACTCCCGGTCATCGGCAGAGGCGAGCGACGCGCCGTAGCGGCACTTCCACAGGTTGCCGTCCTTGGACGGGAAATGTCCGTCTTTGTAGCGGCGTCCGACGAACCTGTCATCTATTGTCTCGAGCATCTGGTAGACTCCGTAATATGCTTCATTCGCGTCTCCGTCTACCTTTATCCACAGACGGCAGTAGGAACTGCGCGGAGCGGTCCATATCCCGAAGCGGCGGAACAGGTCGAAGCAGTAGACCTCGCGTGCGTAGCAGGGGTCGTCCTTGAACCATTTGAGGTGGATCTTGCGCACCGTGCCTATCTGATGCTCGTCATCTTTGACGAATTTGTGCAGGTTGATCATGAAGTGGCAGTGATGCCAGCGTGACGCTCCGGCCGCGTGCGCCTGGCCCGGGCTGCCTTCGGGCCGGCGGCGCGAAGTGTTGCCTTTCAGGCGCAGGCCTGCGTTTGCGAATTCATGCTTTCCGCCTGCCTTGCCGTCCGCTTTGTCAAATGTGACGTCACACTCTATGTACCGGTCCGTGTACATGTCGGCGTCGTAGGCCGCCAGCAGGGCGTTCCACTCGCCGGGAGTCACGCTGATATGGATTTCCGGCAATGCATCGAGGTCGTAGACATAATCCGGCCCCTTGTCCACGGTCTGCTCCGTTACCGGCCCGGCAGGGGGTTCTATGGGCCTGACGCATGCCGCGCACAGCAGTGCGCCTGCAAGAATGATTGTCCTGAATCTGTTCATCTATAAATGCAAATGTCGGATTTTACTGTGCCTGTATGGAAGAAGACAGGACATCGGAGAAGCCAAGCTCATACAGGGCCCTGAGTTTCTCCGGATTTCTCTCCAGACGTGCCACGTCCGTTTCCCTGCTCGGCCTGAAGACGCTTATCCTGCCTTCGGCTTCCAGTTCCTCTATCTGGCGGATACGCTCATTGTATCTGTCGTTCCTTACGCGCAGGGCCTCCTGCAGCTGCCTGTCCTTCCAGTAAAATATCTTGCCTATGGCATAGAGCCTCTCGTTCTTCACGTAGCCTTTGGGGTGGGTAAGTACGACTATGATTCTGTCGCATCCCTGTTCAAGGCATTTGCCGAGAGGGATGTTGTCCGATATTCCGCCGTCGAGGTAAGGCACACCGTCCAGATACACCTTTCTGGACAGGAACGGGAGCGATGCCGATGCGCGGATGGCATCCATCTGTTTGCGGCAGTCCGTTATCCTTATGTATTCGGGCAGGCCCGTATTGACGTTGGTGACCGTTGCGAAGAATTCCGTTCCCGAGCGCATGAACGCATCGTAATCGAAAGGGTCCAGGATGTTCGGGAGCATGTCGTATGCGAATTCCGTGTTCACCACGTTGCCTGTCAGGAGCAGGGACCTGAGGCTGATATACCGTTTGTCGGAGGCATAAGCCGTATTGTACCGCAACACCCTGCCGCGCTGGCCCGACGGCATGTTGATGCCGAAAGTCACGCCTGCCGAGGTCCCGCAGATTACATCGGCCCTGATGCCTTTGTCCATCAGCGCGTCCAGCACTCCTGCCGTATACATGCCTCGCATGCCGCCTCCTTCCAATACAAGACCTGTCTTCATCATATTCTCTGTCCTGAAAAATCGTCCGTTGTCTCCATTATTATGTCAAATATAGCAAACTGTTTTGATTTTTGCCATAATAACCGGTCTGTTTTTGGAATTCCCGCCCCTCTGGACAGAGCAACCCTCACACTGATCTGCGGAGCAGACCTATACACCGTCTCCAAACTCCTCGGCCACTGCAATACCAGCACAACCCAGATCTACGCCAGAATCGTAGACAAGAACAAGCGCAAGGCAGTCAATCTCATCCCAAAATCTAACCCTATCGCAAGAATTCACTATATTCGCAATATGAAAGACGAAAAACCAAGAGTCGTGAAAATACACGATGTGCAGATTGACAGTAATTACGTACAGTGGCTCAATGAAATAAAGTCACGCTACCGTAGTGCCCAGATCAAAACAGCAGTTAAGGTCAATGCCGAGCAGATGCTCTTCAACTGGCAGTTGGGTCGGGATCTTGTAATTCGTAAGGCTGAAGAACAATGGGGCGCAGGAGTCGTTGAACAGCTCAGCCTTGACCTTCAGGCAGCATTCCCGGAATCAAAGGGATTCAGCACCACTAATCTCTGGCGCATGAAACAATGGTATCTTTTCTACGCCAGTCAGGCCGAGAAACTCGCTCATCTTGGGCGAGAAATACCAGCTGACACAAAACTCTCACAGCTTGTGGGAGAATTACAAAGCGCTGGAAGCCAGGTAAATATAAAACTACCACAACTTGTGGGAGAATTTGACAATGCTGACTTTCCGCCAATCTTAGCATACGTTCCCTGGGGGCACCATGCGGAAATCATAGCAAAATGCAAAACTATCGAAGAAGCCCTCTTCTATATAAAGAAGTGTGTAACCGAAGGCTGGAGCCGCAACACCCTGATGAACTGTATCAAGGGACATTACTACGAAAACATCGGAGGAGCCATCACCAATTTTGCAGACAAACTGCCTTCTCCGCAAAGTGAGCTGGCACAGGCAATAACCAAAGATACCTACGATTTCGGATTCATATCTCTGGAAGATGGCTACAAAGAAGAAGCCCTCGAGACCGAACTTGAGAAGCATCTCACACGTTTCCTCCTTGAATTAGGAACAGGATTCGCATATATGGGCAGACAGAAGCAGCTCATTATCGCAGGCAAGACCCGCAAGCTCGACATGCTCTTCTTCCACATCCCCCTCAACTGCTATGTGGTCATCGAACTCAAGGCCGTACCATTCCAGCCGGAGTTTGCCGGAAAGCTGAACTTCTACGTCAATGCCGTAGATGACCTCATCAAGACCCCTGCCCAGAACCCGACTATCGGCCTTCTGATCTGCAGCAACAAAGACGAAACAGAGGTCCAGTATGCATTCAACGGCATCACGACACCTATGGGCGTAGCCTCATACGACAATGTCAAGAAACTTCAGGAGCAACTCCCTTCTGTTGAGGAACTCAAAGCCCGCATCCGTATCCTTGAAGAAGAACTTGAGAAGAAACAGGAATAGACGCCATGACAATGTATCCCGGTGATGACGTTAACGAGATTCTTTACGGAACATACAATCCGCTCAGCAATGAATTGCTGAGCGAGGAATATTTTGTGCCCGGCAGTCCATTATGCCAGAGACCGTCGCTGCAGTGTGGAATGCAGGCACGGATTTTATAAAATATCACTATCTTTGCATTCCTATATTCAAGATTATGCCACAGACAAATTTCATAGACTACGTCAAGATATTCTGCCGCAGCGGTAACGGCGGACCCGGCAGCACGCACCTGCGCAGGGAGAAATACATTCCTAAAGGCGGTCCGGACGGCGGTGACGGAGGCAACGGAGGCAGCATCATCCTTCATGCCAATCCGCAGATATGGACCCTCATAACCCTAAAATACCGCAAGCATATCCATGCCGAAGACGGAGAGGCCGGTAGCGGCGCGCTCATGCACGGAAAGAACGCTGACGACATAATACTGGAAGTTCCGGTAGGGACCGTCGCGCGAGACGCCGAGACAGGCGAGACCCTTTTCGAGATGACCGAGCCGGGCGAATACAAGGTGCTCTGCAAAGGAGGCCGCGGAGGCCTGGGCAACGACAATTTCAAGAGCCCTACCAACCAGACGCCGCGTTATGCGCAGCCGGGCGAGCCCGGGACAGAGGGATGGTTCATCCTGGAGCTGAAAATCCTTGCCGACGTTGGTCTGGTAGGATTCCCGAACGCCGGCAAATCCACGCTCCTGTCCGCGATAAGCGCGGCGAAGCCCAAGATCGCCGATTATCCGTTCACTACTCTGGAGCCGTCGCTCGGCATCGTGCGATACCGTGACGAAAAATCATTCGCTATGGCCGATATTCCGGGAATCATCGAAGGCGCCCACGAGGGCAGGGGAATAGGCCTGCGCTTCCTGCGCCACATCGAGCGCAACTCGGCCCTGCTCTTCATGATACCTGCCGACAGCGATGACATCGCCGCCGACTACCGGGTGCTTCTGAACGAGCTCCGCGAATTCAATCCGGAACTGTTGGTGAAAGACCGTATGCTGGCGGTCACCAAGTGCGATATGATAGATGACCAGATGCAGGCCGAGATAGAACCGACGCTTCCGGAAGATATTCCGCACGTGTTCATATCCGCCGTGACCGGCAAGGGCATCACGGAACTCAAGGACCTTATCTGGAAACTGCTTAACAAATAGGAGATACTGAAAATGGACTGGTTAAATGCAATTGTGGACTGGGACCGCGCGGCGACGCTGTGGATAAATGCGCAGGGCGGCGGGTGCGCCGATACGTTCTGGGCTTTCATGTCCTTTATCAAGATATGGATTCCGATGTATATCGCCATAGCCGCTCTTCTGATATGGCGTCTGGGCTGGAAAAAGGGACTTGTCGCGGTGGCCGTTCTTATTCTGGCCTTCGCGCTGAGCGACCAGCTGAACAACCTTGTCAAGGCTCTGGCGGAGCGTGTGCGCCCGTGCAATGACGAAGGCATGATAGCTTCCGGTCTGCACATTCTTGAGACCGGCGGGGGCTGGAGCTTCCCGAGCGGACACGCGAACAACTGTTTCGCCTTTGCCGTCGGCTCCGCGTTGTGCTTCAAGGCGGAAGCCCTGGGCCTCGGAAAGCCGGATACCTCAGCCTCGCTGCGCCGCAAGCGCGTGAGCGCTGGCGTAAAACGCTGGGTGCGCTGCTACGGCCTGTTCATCATATCGTGGGCGGTGCTCGTTTCCATCAGCCGAGTAATGGTAGGACGGCATTTCCTGCTGGACATTACGGCAGGCGCGCTCATCGGAACCCTCATCGGTACCGCCTCCGGCAAGACCGTACAGCTGATCCTGAAAAAGATGAGTCATTAAAAAGCAACGGGGCCGGCTGAAAGCATCAGCCAGACCGTCATGATTTATTATAGTACGGTGCTGGGAATTGAGCATAATGCTATGCCAGGGCAGAGCGGATTTTGTAGGTCTTGATACCAAACAGCGACTGAATCAGTCGCCGTAGTAGTCTTCTATGTCGTGGTAGTCGATGTCTGAATATTCCCCATCAAGACCATCATGATAATCGACAATGTCGTAGAAGTCTTCTTTGTCAAAGTCGGTTCTGCTTTTGCTGCCCGCTTCCGGATTGAAGCCGGATTTCTTCTTGGCCGTTGTCTTGCGATTGTATTCCATTTCATCGAAGCGGTCAAGGCCGGTCTGCCTGCGTTGTTCTGGAGTCATGATTTCCTTCCATGTCACAGTGGGACGGTTCTCTATCCGGAGTTGAGTTTCGCGCATGCCGGTTTCACCAATGAGCATGAGAATGGCGGTGATAATGGCCGGCGAAAGAATGACCAGGAAGACGATGAGGTCTTCCTGGGTCAAGTTCTTGAAGTATGCAACTATTTTGTCTATGGGATTGTCCATAGTATTAGTCGCGAAGGTTTGCGAACGGGCGCTTGCCGAACTCAGTAACGAACTGCTGGATCAGGTTCGCTTCTACAGTCCTGGGATTTTCTTGTGTAGGCTTCCAACATACTACCAGGTTTTCAGAGTTGGGAATTTGCCAGATGTAGCGGCCGCCGTAGTGACCGACATTTGCACCCTGGCCAAACTTCATATACTGAGTCAAGCGTTTCTTGAGACGTGTTGCCTTACCTATATACACAACAGGAGTACCTGCTACCCAATTATCCTGAAGTTCAGCTATTGAAACGTTAGGATTCTTACCATTGAAGAAGCCACCGGTACCGACGGAAAGGAACTCCGGCATGTCGTTGGAAGGACAGAGATAGAGAATCATATAGATACCCTCGGACTCTGTCACAGAGGAGAGTCCACCATTGAGCATCTGTTTTACTGTCTTGAAGCCGGAGAATCCAGCTTCTGTAAGTTCATCATACTGGAACATGGCGATTCTATTTTTTTTGTTGTTGGCCATGGGATATCACTTCGTTTGATATGCCAGGTGCTACCAATCTGGTAGGCATATTGCTCAAACTTTCCATCCCTCAATTTTTTTCTGAGAGGAAACCCGTGTTTGCTATTCTTGAGAAGTCCTTCTCTGTCCAATACCTCAGCTGCTTCAGGAGCACCGATTTCTGTGAGGTGGTTTGTGTCCATGTAAAGGTCAAGACACTTGATTAGTTTTAGATCCATATCGGTTATTTTTTAGTTACGAGTGATACTTTCGCCGGGCTCTCGTCACGATTGACAGTAAACCAGGCTGGATAGTTATTGATACGTGCGCTGATTTGGCTGGCAGGAACATGTTCTCCGTCCTTGCGTGAATACAGGCTCCTCTTATTGATTTCTTTTGCAATTTCTGTGAATGTAAGTGGCTTGCCGGCCTCTTTTATTACGAGCTCAATGGCTTCGTGAAGTTTCAGTTTTGACATGGGTTTGGGGATATTATTGGGTTGTGATTCATCATCGTCTCCATCCTCATTCCACCCCTTCTTGAGAAGGATGGCGAGCTGCGCGGATTCTTTCATTTTGTTCTTGTGGGCCTCGGCGATTGCTTTAGTGAAGGCCACTTTCTCTGCAGGGCTCAAACTCTCCTGGTTCAATTCGAACTCATCACGGAGTTTGTCTTCGGCTTCGACGGCCTCTTTGTATGCAGAGGCTGCAAAGAGCAGTTTGTCGAACTCATAGTTTGGGTCCATGACAGGCAGGGTGCCGTTCATGCAATACATGATTTCTACGCCAAGAGCCATATTGAACTTGATGGCCCATGCAGCATTGATTTCCTTTTCTCCGTTGAGCACTGCGTAGAGCTGGTTTGGAGTAGCGCCGATCTCATGCGCGAAGTCATTCAGCTGTATCCCGTTCTTCTTGAGGATGTCTTTGATGGTCTGGGCGACCTGTTGAGTCGAGTGTTTTTGATCCATACTTTTAAATTTATGATGCAAAGATAAGTAAAAAATATATTAAATCAAACAAAAAATAATATTTTTTTGTAAATTCTGGTATATTTATATATCGAACGCGAAATTTGGATTATGGCCGGACGTGCAGCGGCGTGCGCTTATGCGCGGCGCTGGACCTCTGAACCGACAGCGGTCGCACTTGGCATTTATCGGTCATCTTCATGATTTTATTATGGAGATGGGACGTGGTTTTGCGCATGAACTCAAATATCTTCATGCCGGCGGACACAAAAAAGAAACCGGCCAAAAATCACTTTTGACCGGTCTCCATTGCCGTTAGTATAAGTTTATTTGAAAGATGGCATAGGCAGGAGCTTGTGCAGGTTCGCGCGGTGCATCCTGTCTATCTTGTCGGCTTTCAGTCCCTCCTGAGGATTTCCATGCACGAATCCCTCGGGCCTTGTTCCGGTGCGGATATAGATATCCAGCTCGGCGTATGTGAACCCGATCTTCTCCTCGTCGGGACAGCTGTGCGGCAGTCCGTCATCAGGAACTTTGTGCACCCATTGATAAGGCAGTCCGAGATAATCCCCGATAGCGAGCACCTCGGTGACAGTGAGGTTTGCGAACAGCGAGAAGTCGCCCGCCCCGTCTCCGAATTTCGTGGCGTACCCTATGTAGTCTTCGGAAAGGTTGCAGGTATTCACCACCCTTGAATTGTTCGACTGCCCTATGGCGTAAAGCACGGCCATGCGGAGACGCGGCGGGATATTCTGCACGCTCGCATTGGTCAGTCCCGCCTGTCCGTCGCTTATGCCCTGCAGCAGGCCGTCGAATGCCTGCCCGATGTTGACGGTGTACATTTTCATGCCGAGGTATCCGCATATCTGGTCCGCTTCGTTAAGGGACTGTCCGCCCTGAGGCATGGATACTCCTATCACCCTGCCGGGCCCCAAGGCCCTGCACAATACCGCTGCGGCTATCGTGGAATCCTTGCCGCCGCTCATTCCGAGTATCGCGGTGGAGTCCTCTCCGGCCTCATTGAAATAATCCCTTGTCCAGCGGATCAGCGCTTCGGCGGTTTCCGCCGCATTGAAAGTGTACATCCCGCGTCAGGCTATTTCTTGAAATAACGGTTGAAAAGGCCCTGGAAGCCTGCGCCGTGGCGTGCCTCGTCCTTAGCCATCTCATG
>CAYLQE010000029.1:0-26716 GCA_964385835.1 uncultured Muribaculaceae bacterium
TGAGGAGCGGTATTCAGCTCCGTTATGCAAGCTCTACGCTTTCGAAGCGAAGCGCATGCTGTGTGGCAGTCCAAACACCGGCTGGACAGGAGAAGGTGAAGGCGGTGAAATTGGCGGCGGCGATGGTGACGGCGATGATATTTAAAAAATCAGAGGCAGATATGAAGAACACAGTAAAAATCTTTGGAGCGGTTGCCGGCATGGCGTCCCTCCTTGTTTCATGCCAGCATAAAGAGATAGTGGACAACACACCGGCAGCCGAGACTGTCGAGATTTCCATTACCGCTGAAGTTGAGCCGGGAACGAAAACATATCTAGATGGCAGTATCGTAAAATGGGGCGAGGGCGAGAAACTCTCCGTAATCGAGGTTGCGACTACGACCAAAGGCAGAACAAGCCTTACTAAAAACGATTCATCCGATGGCGTTATAGACGCAGCTGGAAAAATCAGCTTCCCTATCAAATTCAATGGTCTGGCAAATCTGACGAAAGTTTACTACTATTCCATCTATCCGAATACAGCATTATATTCGTACGAGTCAGATGATAATAACAACCTGAAAGCAATCACGGTCAATCTGGATCCGGAGCAGAAGCCTACAGCCACAAGCTTCGGTCCCAAGGCAGATCTCCTTGTCGCAAGGCCTAAATGCTTTGCCGCGCAGACAAGCAATATCGCTTTCAATTTCGCACGTGTCATCGCAGTCGGCAAAATGAAGATCAAGGATCTTCCATATCCGGCGGATTATCCGCAATTTGCCAACGAGCCGATTTACAAGGTAACTATCACTACCGACGGTGATAAGATCAGCGGCAAATCAACATTCGGATTCAAGGGCATAAGCATCGACGTACCTGAGGAATTCGGCGACAGCAACGAGATTATCCTCGACTATGACGAGGAGGACCCACTGGACTATAAAACCGGCAAAAGCGCATACGCATACTTCACCGCATGGCCAGGTGAAGTCAATGGCACCCTCACCATTGCTGTCGAGACCGAGCACTTTATTTTCACAAGAGAGGTCAGCCTCGCAAAGGCACTTGTTTTCAAGACTGCCGAGTTCACAAGTTTCCAGGTTTCATTCGCAGATAATGAAAAGAATAATGTTACCGTTTCCGTTAAGGATTTCGACAATGTACTTCCTGAATATGAGGCTACCAAATATTATACTATCGGAAATGGATCTTCAGTACTGTCTGCGGAGAACGGCAGCCTTGCATTAACCGGCGCATCCGCTGAAGTAGAACAGTCAAGCGCATGGACGATCGAATTCAACGAAAAGAAAAACACATACAGGATTTCATCCCTGTACCCTGTAAAATACGTTAAAGCCGTCGAGACATCGCTTCAGCTTACAGACAGTGCAGAGGAAGCTACAGAGTTCTCGATAACACAAGAGGGAGAAAAATATTTCATCTCAAAAGGAAGCAACTATGTTTCTGTAGACAATGGCGCAGTTTCATTCTCCGGCGATAAGAAAGACGTGCAGATTCAGCCTGCAACCGTAAAACACACCATCAACGCCCAGAGCTCGCTGATCCTGCCAGCTGCCGCAGACAAGGTTGAGATTCCTGTAACATTCTTCGGATTTGACGAGCTGTCATGCGAATCGAATGTTGGTTGGATCACCGGTTTTGAGGCTAAAGACGGTATTCTGTCTTTCAATGTAGCCGAAAACGACAAGTATTCAAGAGATGGCAAGATCACGCTGTCAGACGGTAATAATCTGACTAAAGATATCACCGTTATCCAGAGGGCGAACTCAGGAACCCTGCTTTACGCCACACTTGACATCACAGACGACCTGCTGCAGTACTTCAGCAACGGTTGGGTAACCGACGTTCCGTTCACATATACCCAGGACAACAGCGCATCATGGGAGATCCTTTGCGGTGCAAGCAAGGTTTGCATGGAGATGTCAAAACCTGCGGAATACTATGTCAAGCTGCCTGAACTGGCAGTGAGAATCAAGAGCATCAAGGTCGTTACGACAATGGGTACCAAACTGATATTCGAAAACAACAGCGGAGAAAAGAAAGAGGCAGAAATCAACAGCAACGGAACAAATGAGGTCGAGACAGTCGTCACTTTCGGTACGGATGACATTCAGCCGTCTGTTCTCAAGGTGGCATCCAAGACAAAGATCATAAGAATCGTGATTGACGCGAGGGAGCCGCTCAAAACTCCGGCAATTACAGTTCCTGCAGATGGATCAAAAACTCTTACATGGTCTAATGTCAGCGGTGCCGATTCATACGATGTTACAGTCGGCGATACAAAGGTAAATACCACAGAGATATCTTACACATTCGATGGCGATGATGAATACTACAATGTTTCAGTTGTCGCTATAGCCGCAGAAAACTCATTGACAAACATCAGTTCCGCAACCGCGACTGCAACGGATGTGAAATTCGGCAAACCTACATTGAAAGATCCAGTATTGAGGGAAGGTGTCGTTACAGAAAACTCGATAACGGTCGTATGGGACAAAGTCGCAAACGCTGAAAAATACATCTGTAAATTAGGCGATACGGAAAAGAAAGTAAGCACAAACGAGGTTACTTTTGACGATCTTGGTACTGATAAGGATTACACGATAACTGTACAGGCTGAAGCAACAAGCCGTTACGCGGGATCGTCCGAGAAGACCATTACGGTAAAAACACTGAATAAAACTTTGGTTCATGTAGGTTCCCTTAAGGATCCTTATCCTGTAGACGAGGCGAAATATCTTATTGATCGCAATGCGGATCTTACCGGCAAATATGTAACAGGAAAAGTTAAGGAATTCGAAGCGAATGGCGACAAAATGACCTACATTATTACAGACGGTACAGATTTGGAGATAACCGACGGCAATGACCTTGGAGACAAGGGATTCGCCAATGGAGTTGAGCTGCCGCTGAACACAGATGTTGTAGTTTACTATAAAGAAAAGGTAAACGGCACTTATAATACATATCTTTATTCAATCGGTGGAAAGACATCCATACTTGCCGGCATTGAAGTCGCTGACGAAAAGACTACCGAATATTATTATGGAGACAAATTCGTCAAGCCTGCAGTCTATGCGCTGTACAGAGGAAAGGACAAAGAGGAAATCAACGATGGCCTTCTCTTTACAATAGGAAACAATACTATCGGTACAGACGGCCTCGGAACATATGGAACAGGCAGCCAGACTGTCCTCGTCTCATACAACGGCAAGACAACAAACTACGGCATTACGGTAGAGAACTACTACCTCCACAAGTTCGACGGTCTGAACACAATGATAGGCAGCGGTGGAAAAGGCAAGACATGGACCAACGTTTCAGGAGGCATCACGACCACATTGTACGACTGCCTTAATGACTCAGGTAGATGGCTGTACGCACAGACCGGCAACTCAAAAAACATTGCGTTCGAGTCGACTATCACTACAGACCTGATTGCCCAGACAATCAAGTCCGTAACGATCAAGATCGACAACGTCAATGCAAACAACACTCTGCTGATCGAAGGTGAGCTGCTTGTCTCTGACAATAAGGATTTCACCGATCCTAAGACGATCGTCTTCAAACAGTACAATTCGCAAGTCGTCACTGGCGGCGTGATAACACTCAGCAAGCCTGAAGTAATGATCAACCTTAAAGACGTCAAGGGAGAAAACCTGTACTACAGGCTGAAGATTGATTCTGACGCGAACAACTATTACAAGATCTCTCAGATTATCTTTAATGTAGAGTAGCGGAAAACCGTCATACGGGACTCACTGAAGAGACTTGACCGATGTAATCTGGTCAAGTCTCTTTTTCTTGTTTCCGGCAAGGACGGCCCTATTTTCAATTCTCAGAGAACCGCACTGGCTTTTGGCAGACCATTTTTTGCGCCGGTATGCACGTTTTCATACCATAACAGGCATCCGGGCAGGAGTGTTTGCCGCTATTATTAAAATTTTCCGTATCTTTGTTTTCTTGAAGAAAAACATATCATGTATTCCGATGCGATAAAATACATAGGCTGCGACGATGCGGCCCTTGATCTGTTCGAGAGCCAGTATGTGACTCCCGAAGGAATGTGCTACAATTCGTTCGTTATTCAGGACGAAAAGACCGCGGTTATGGATACGGTCGATGCGCGCGTGACCGGAGAATGGATGAAAAAGCTCGGGGACGCCCTGCAGGGGCGCAAGCCTGACTATCTGGTGATCCAGCACATGGAGCCGGACCATTCAGGCTCGATAGCCGCATTCCGCGCCGCATACCCTGAGGCCGTTATCGTGGCATCCGCAAAGGCCCTCGCACTGCTGGAGCAGTTCAACGAAGGCATGGACACGGGCGCGACGCTGGCTGTAAAGGAGGGTGACACGCTGGAGCTCGGCGGACACAGCCTGAGTTTAATCGCAGCACCGATGGTCCACTGGCCCGAGGTGATGATGGCCTGGTGTCCTCAGGAAAAACTCCTTTTCTCCGCCGATGCATTCGGCAAGTTCGGCGTAATGGACGCCGATCCGGATGACTGGGCTTGCGAAGCGAGACGCTACTATTTCAATATCTGCGGAAAATACGGCATCCCTGTATCCACGGTCCTGAAAAAGATCTCAGCCCTCGACATACAGACGGTCTGCCCTCTTCACGGTCCTGTGCTCGACGGCGGAAAACTTGCCGAGGCGCTAAGGCTTTACGGAATATGGAGTTCGTACGGAGTTGAAACGGACGGAGTGCTGGTGGCTCACGCATCCATTCACGGCAACACTGCCGCAGCCGCCGGAAAGCTCGCCGGAATCCTGCGTGACAAGGGCGCAGCCAAAGTGGTTGTCGCAGACCTCTGCCGCGACGACATGGCGGAAGTCATAGAAGACGCATTCCGCATGGGCAGGATGATTGTCTGCGCCTCGTCATACGACGGCGACGTATTCCCTCCGATGCACTGCTTCCTGTGGAAGCTGGGCCAGAAAGCCTATCAGAACAGGACGGTCGGCATAGTCGAGAACGGCAGCTGGGCGCCTTCCGCAGCACGTGCGATGAAAGCCCTCCTGGAGCCGATGAAGAACGTCACTGTGGCGGAGCCTGTGGTGACGATCAAGTCCTCGCTTAAGGCGGAGGACATACCGGCCCTTGAAAAACTGGCCGAAGCAATACTGAATTAATTACAACCTTTAATATTTATGTTCAAAAATCAACCCAAAGGCCTGTTCGCACTGGCGCTGGCAAACACCGGCGAGCGTTTCGGCTATTACACCATGCTGGCCATTTTCGCCCTCTTCATGCAGGCGAAATTCGGCTGGAACGAGGCTGCATCAGGACAGGTTTACGCCATTTTCCTTGCTGCAGTGTACTTCATGCCGCTTATCGGCGGTATCATAGCGGATAAAATCGGCTATGGCAAATGCGTAACCCTTGGCATCGCCGTAATGTTCCTCGGCTACCTGGCAATGGCACTCCCTACGGATGCCGGTCTTACAGGCAAGCTCACCATGTTCGGCGGCCTGGCCCTCATCGCCACCGGCACCGGCCTTTTCAAAGGCAATCTCCAGGTGCTCGTAGGCAATCTTTACGATGACTCCAAATATGCGGACAAGCGTGACAGCGCGTTCAGCCTCTTTTACATGGCTATCAATATCGGCGCGATGTTCGCCCCTGCCATGGCGAAAGCCGTCACGAACTGGAAACTGGAGCAGTCAGGCTTCACATACGACGCTTCAAACTTCACTCCAGAGTATCTCGAGGCGCTCTCGGGCGCATACGGTCTTTGCTTCGGCGTGGCCTGCGTATCACTCGTGCTCTCTGTAGCGATTTATTTCGCCACACGCAGCTGGTGGAAACACGCCGACGTGAATGCGAAACAGGCCAAGGAGGCTTCTCCTGAAACCGTCCAGGAGCTTACTCCGGAGCAGACAAAGAGCCGCATGATCGCGCTCTTCCTCGTGTTCGCGGTTGTCATCTTCTTCTGGATGGCATTCCACCAGAACGGCTCCGCCCTCACATTCTTCGCAAAGAAATACACCATGATGAGCATCGACGGTCCTGTGCGCATAGGCTTCAATATCTGGAGTCTGGCCCTGATCGCCGTATCGGTATACACCCTCTTCTCCACTTTCCAGAGCGAGACTGCCAAAGGAAAATACATCAGCGGCGCTGCAACGCTCTTGCTGTGGGGAGGCGCTTACGCCCTGTACGCCGGAATGGACAGCCCTCTCAGCATCCAGCCTTCTGATTTCCAGCAATTCAATCCGTTCTTCGTAGTGGCCCTCACTCCTGTCTCGATCGCCCTTTTCGGCGCCCTCGCTGCCAAAGGCAAAGAGCCTTCCGCTCCGAAAAAGATTGCCCTCGGCATGCTTGTGGCCGCCCTCGGATTCCTGGTCATCACCATAGGCTCTGTAGGCCTGATGTCTCCGAGCGAGCTCGGCGAGACCCGCACGCAGAACATCCTCAGCCCTAACTGGCTGATCGGCACATACCTTACGCTGACTTTCGCGGAACTCCTGCTCTCCCCTATGGGCATCAGCTTCGTTTCAAAGGTCGCGCCTCCGAAATACAAAGGCCTTATGATGGGCTGCTGGTTCGCCGCTACCGCTATCGGCAACTATCTCAGTTCCATCCCGTCAATGCTCTGGAACAAGATTCCTCTCATGGCGAACTGGGGCATCCTCATCGCCCTCTGCCTTGTAAGCGCGCTAATCATGTTCGCGCTCCTCAAAAAAATCGAGGCCGCCACAAAATAATCGCAATTGCAACCGGATACGTTGCATTTTAAAATTGCTTGCAAACCGATGTCCCGAACTGCCATGCCGCATTTCGGGGCATTGATTTTTTTAAATGCAATACTGCCGCTCCACATACTTTGCAACAGCATCTGCATTCCGCATCCTGTACAACATCGGCTTTCCGGCCCTGTGCAATATCGGCTTTCCGATCCGGCACAAGGGATGGCCAAATCGGCTTTCCGGTCACACACAAAGCGGCAACATTTGGCGGAAATTGACAGAACTGCCATAAAACATTTGGCGGAAATTGACAAAACCGCCATAAAACATTTGGCGGAAATTGACAAAAACCTTATATTCGCACTGTAAATCAATGACTATGGAGAAAAACGCATTATTGTTCAGACGCAAGATGTACGACCGGTTGCTCAAATGGAAGAGAGAGCGCAACGGAGAATCCGCCATTCTGATACAGGGAGCAAGACGAATCGGCAAGTCTACGCTTGCTGAGGAGTTCGCCCGCAATGAATACGAGTCCTACATCCTGATCGACTTTGCAATTGCACCGCAGGAAGTACACGACCTGTTCAAGGACATTTCCGATTTGAACTATATCTTTCTGCGACTCCAGCTTATTTATCATGTACAATTAGTCGAGCGCAAATCGGCAATCATATTCGATGAGATACAAAAAGCCCCTCTGGCACGCCAGGCTATCAAACATCTGGTGAAAGACCGCCGGTACGACTACATCGAAACCGGTTCGCTGATTACCGTCCACAAAAGCAGTCAGGAGATATTGCTGCCAAGCGAAGAAACGAGGGTCGACATGTTCCCAATGGATTATGAAGAATTCCGCTGGGCATTGGGTGACACGGCCACAATTCAGCTTCTGCGCACGGCATTCGAGAAACGCATTCCGTTAGGAGATGCCGTCCACCGCAGAATGATGCGCGATTTCCGTCTGTATATGCTGGTAGGAGGCATGCCAAAAGCCGTTGCGGAATATATCAGGACAAACAATCTCGCAGCCGTCGATTTGGTAAAAAGGGATATCATATCGTTATATGAGGAAGATTTTTGGAAACTTGATGATACCGGCCGAGCCACCGCACTTTACGATGCCATACCTGCACAGTTGAGCAAAAACGCTTCGCGATATCAGATCTCATCGGCCATATCCGGCGAAAGAGCCGACCGGGTTACAGCCACGATCAAGATGATGAATGACTGTATGGCTGCAAATGTCGCCTATCATTCAAATGACCCGAATATAGGATTGGCCCTGACAATGGATAACGAGCGGTTCAAGATATATGCGTCCGACACCGGCATGTTTGTCACGCTGGCTTTCAAAGACAAGGATTTCACGGATAACATAATCTATGAAAAACTGCTGAACGACAAACTCGGAACAAACCTGGGCTATGTATATGAGAATGTCATCGCCCAGATGCTGCGTGCATCAGGCAAGCAGCTGTTTTACCATACGATACCGACTTCCGACGGAAAGAAGTATTACGAAATCGACTTCCTGATTGCCGACGAATATAAAGTATCGCCCATTGAGGTGAAATCTTCCGGCTACAAATCGCATACATCGCTGGATGTTTTCTGTACAAAGTTCTCTGACAGAGTACAGAACAAGTATATCATCTACACCAAAGACCTGAAACGCGAACAAGGGATTGACTATATCCCCGTATACATGACGATGTTCCTGTAATATTTATTACGTCTGAATATTTTTTCATAAATTTGCATCGAAAAATAGCAAATCTCACAAGAGTGTTCTGTCTTTTAGAAAAATTTCATTATCTTTGTGCCGTTATCGGATAGGTAACAGACATATTGTAACGTGGAAGTGTTTCGCGTTTACTCTCAAATAGAAATCTGACAATTTCAAAAATTAGCACGAGAGTAAGCAAGACAGACACTCTTCATTTATGTGGCTATATATCTTTCTATATATACCGCTAAGTGTGGAGATTTGCTTATTTGTGCTAAGGTTTTGTCAGAACCTCTATTTGAATAAGCGACAACTCCACACTTCCTTTTTAAAATTAGACCACCGCAGTGGAGTTGATGCGGTGACATTATTATCACTATGTCCAACGACAATTCAAAAACTTATTCCATTTTTCCCTCCAAAACAAGCAAGTCCAATGTTTCATTAGCTTTTGCCTTTATTGCTATCGGATTTGCAGAACTGTATGATCTTCAGATCCTATTATGGATCAGCACCGCCTTCGGAGTCGCGGCATCTATAATTCAGATTTTCGTTCTTGTAATTTATGCTATTAATTATTATAAAGAGAAAATCAATTAACAACAGTTCGTTTTCATCTGACCCAGGAACGTACTGTTGAATGCAAGCCAATCGAACAGCCTCTTGAAGTTCTGGCGGGACCTGCTTTCGCATGACTTGCCTAACCTCGCCATTGCGGTGAAGTTGAGGCACCACTTATGTGTGAGAACAAGTTCCATGGTCTCGATGAAGAAAGTTTGGAAAATTTGCTTAATTCTGTCTGGTCGGAGAGGGACTTCGGAATTAACTCTATGAGTTGGTAAGGGGCTTGGTTTTCATTAGTCGCAACTTATTATATGCAAAGCCTAAGCTACGAAAAACCAAGCACTTATCCAAATTTTCCAGGCATTACTTTCCATTGTTTTATCACTTCTTCCGGCTCTTGTTCAAAGCGGTTCGAATGGTGCCGTACGACTCCTCCAAACGGGCCATTGTCACTGTAAGTAGTTAAAAATTATATAGTTCTTTTATTTTTAACATAGTATTTATCAAAGCAACTTTAATAACATTTTAGGAAAATGAATTATTTGATGAAACGAGCATTTTTAATTATTACCGTATTGGTTATTGTATCATCTTGTTCTGACATAATAGCTCCGGATCCGTCGTATATTACAACACCATTTACAATAACATCCATTGGCAACACATCCGTTGCTATAATGAAAAAAGAGTCTCCACAAGATATTTACCTTGAATACAGGAAAGGAGATAAGAAATGGGCCCAATATAGTGTCGGTATTGAAATTGATCTGTTTGACGGCGAGACATTACAATTCAGGGCAGGCGAACAAGGAAATTATACTTTCTCGGGCGAAGATGCATACAGTGATGGATCTCTATATTATATCTCGGCACGAGGAAACGGCAATATAAGCGTATCCGGAAACATAATGTCATTGTTGGATCGCACCTGTCAAAGAAATAATCTATTATCTTGTGCATTTTGTGAACTATTTTGTGGTTGTGACAAACTTATTGATGCATCATACCTTATACTCCCTGCAACTAACTTGGCTGATAGATGTTATTCGGATATGTTCGAGGGGTGTACGAGTCTGACTAAAGCCCCTGTTCTTCCTGCGACTAACTTGGCTGATAATTGTTATTGGTGTATGTTCAATGGGTGCACGAGTCTGACTGAAGCCCCTGTTCTTCCTGCGACTAACTTGGCTGATAATTGTTATTGTGGTATGTTCGGGGGGGGTGTACGAGTCTGACTAAAGCCCCTGTTCTTCCTGCAACTAATTTAGCATATGCGTGTTATGAATACATGTTCGCTGAGTGTACGAGTCTGACTGAAGCCCCTGTTCTTCCTGCGACTAATTTAGATGGGGCGTGTTATGAACGTATGTTCACTAATTGCACGAATCTGACTAAAGTTCCTGATCTTCCTGCAACTAACTTGGCTAGTATGTGTTATCGTTCTATGTTCGAGGGTTGCACGAGTCTGACTGAAGCCCCTGAACTTCCTGCAACTAACTTAGCATTTGCGTGTTATATGGGTATGTTCCGGGATTGTAGCAAACTGAATTATGTAAAAGCCCTTTTTATAAATACTTCATCATTTGATCTAGTAGCTTCATTTGATACAGCAGAATGGCTTTGGAACGTTTCCTCGACAGGTACGTTTGTAAAAAATAAGGATGCAACATGGAGCCGTTCAGAGTGCGGTATCCCTGATGGCTGGACAATTATAGAAGAATAATTACTACACCGTATTATCGAAGACCTGTAAAGAATACCGGACAGGTTGCAAGAGATAAATTTATATTATTAACAATCATTGCTGTCCGGTAAAAGTTCCGGACGATTACTTTAACATGTTAGTCAAGGTTGACTCGTATAATCATCAAGTTCCATTTATAAATATTGCAGTTTGTAAATTATTTATCGGATTCTTTGGCTATTCTGTATTTTATTACGACAATTACGTTACGTTGATTACGTAATGATTAGATCAACATGATATGAAACCAAACATCAGGAAGAAATGGAGTTGATTTGCATTTTCAAATAAAATTTCGTAATTTTGCGGTCCTTTCTGCGCAGTTGCAGATTGGACCGTTTTATTTATTAACCAATACACACATGATTAAACAGTACGAGACCGTTTTCATTGCAACTCCCGTTTTGTCTGAGACCCAGATGAAGGAAGCGGCTGCCAAGTACACAAAGTACATCACCGACCGCGGTGGTGAGATTGTGTCTGAAGAGAATTGGGGCCTGAAACAGCTGGCTTACCCAATCAACAAAAAAACCACAGGTTTTTATTACCTGATCGAGTTCAAGGCTGACACCCAGCTTATCGCAAGGCTCGAGACCCAGTATCGTCGTGACGAGCGCATCATCCGCTTCCTCACATTCGCTATGGACAAGAACGCCGTAGCATACGCAGAAAAACGCAGAAACAAAAACAACAAGAAGGAGGAATAAACCATGGCACAGAACAACGAAATCCGCTACCTCAACCCTCCAAAAGTTGACGTCCGCAAGAAAAAATACTGCCGCTTCAAGAAAGCAGGCATCAAATATGTAGATTACAAGGACGCAGAATTCCTGAAGAAGTTCCTTAACGAGCAGGGCAAGATTCTTCCTCGCCGTATCACAGGCACTTCCCTCAAATTCCAGCGCAAAGTGGCTCAGGCAGTAAAACGCGCACGCCACCTCGCACTTCTTCCTTACGTAACAGACCTTTTGAAATAATTGGAGGACAGCACATGGAGATTATTCTTAAGAAAGATGTCCAGAATCTTGGATACAAGAACGACATCGTGAACGTTAAGACAGGTTATGCTGTCAACTACCTTATTCCGCAGGGCTTCGCGATTCTTGCAACCCCTTCTGCAAAGAAGGTTCTCGCCGAGAATCTTCGCCAGCAGGCTCACAAAGAGGCAAAACTCGTTGCAGACGCACAGGCTCTCGCAGCAAAAGTATCTGAAGTAGAGGTTACAATCGCTGTCAAGGTCGGCGAGAAAGGCAAAATCTACGGTTCGGTTACCTCAGCGCAGATCGCCGAGGCTCTCGAGGCCAAGGGTGTGACCGCAGACAAGAAAGACATCACCGTTCCTTCCATCAAGGAGCTCGGTACTTTCGAGGCGAAGGTACGCTGCTACAAGGATATCGCAGGTACAGTCAAGGTGACTGTAATCGACGAGACTCCGGCAGAGAAGGCCGAGTAAGAGACGTTTTTCGCAATATCTATAAAAAGTAGCCCGGAACGGCGGCTTTTTATATTGTTTTGATATAATTTCGTAACTTTGGTTCAGAATAAACTTATCTAAAAAAGTCATGAAAAAATCTATCGCAATCATCGCTGCCATCGTCCTTGCGGCTTCAGCAGCTTTCGCGCAGCCTCGTTCTGTCGGCGTGCGTCTCGGTTCAGGCATCAACCTCTCATATCAGCACTATGTTCCAAACATGGATTTCATGAAGGCTGAGAACGCGTTCGTAACAGCCGATCTCGATGTGGCATGGGGTTTCAACTATTATGGCCTTACCGGCACATACAACTTCATCAACCCGTTCAACGCTGTCATTCCTTGGACATATTACGGCAACTGGAACTGGTATCTCGGTGCCGGTGCAGGCGTCAATTTCGGCGGACACACCGACAAATCGGGCAATTACGCAGACGGATTCGAGTATAAGACAACAACCACAGTCTTCGGTTTCGGCATCGCAGCACAGGTAGGCATCGAGTATGAGTTCGAGTTCCCTCTCACCATCGCGCTCGAGTACCGTCCTGTATTCGGTCCTGAGTTCTATACAACCAAAGTTGCTACAACCGGTCCTGACGGCAAAGTGGAGACGAAAAGGGACGGAGGCGCTGCATTCGGCACTTCAGGCACATACATCGGCCTCGGTCTCGCCCTGCGCTACCGTTTCTAATATTTAAAGGCTGATCTTGTCGGCGCAGCGTATGCCGTCAAGTGCGGATGATACGATACCTCCGCTATAACCGGCACCTTCGCCGCATGGGTACAGACCCGGAACACTTATATATTCAAGTGTCTCCGGGTCTCTCGGTATACGGACCGGACTGCTCGTGCGGCTTTCCACGCCCAGAAGCAGGGCATCGTTGGTATAATAGCCGTGCATAAGCTTGTTCCCTACATAAGGGAATGCGAGTTTCAGGCGCCATGATACGCTCTCCGGCAGCAATTCGTGCAGAGGAGCCGGCATCACACCGGGGTTATAGGTGCTCTTGGGGAGGTCCTTGCTCTCAATGCGACGGCAGAAATCCATCATACGCTGTCCCGGAGCCTTGAAACTTCCGGTAAAACGGTACATGGACTTCTCAACCTCGCTCTGGAAATACATAAGTCCCAAAGGTCCTTTTGCCATATATTCAGGAAAATCCTGAGGCTCGATGCTCACTACGACGCCGCTGTTCGCTGTCTTGCCGGTACGGCCGCTGTTGCTCATTCCGTTCAGGACGACTGTCCCGTCTTCCGTCATGGAAGGCACCAGAAGACCGCCGGGGCACATGCAGAAGCTGAATACGCCGCGGCCCTCCACCTGCGTGACGAAACTGTATTCGGCGACAGGCATATACGGCTGATACCTGCCGCTGTACTGTATGCGGTTGATCAGAGACTGCGGATGCTCCGCGCGGACGCCTAAGGCAAAGCCTTTTGCCTCCAGGGCCCATCCTTTGCTTTCAAAAAGACGGTAGATGTCGCGGGCGGAATGTCCGGTTGCAAGAATCACGTTATCCGCAGTGAACACTTCGCCGGCGGCGTTAGGGTCGGAAGATTTCAAAGTGCTGACCTTGAAGCCTTTTCCTGTCTTCTCAATATCCGTGACACGGGTATCGAAATGGTACTCTCCGCCGTGCTCCTCTATGCAAAGACGTATCTTCTCCACTATGGCCGGCAGTCTGTCGGAACCGATATGCGGATGAGCGTCTATCAGGATTGATTCGTCCGCGCCGAAAGTCACAAGCTGGTGCAGGACCTCGCGGATATCTCCGCGCTTGCTGCTTCTTGTATACAGCTTGCCGTCGGAGAATGTGCCCGCGCCGCCCTCGCCGAAGCAATAATTCGAATCCGGATTGACGTGCGGCGTACCGTCCTCATTCACAAGGGCGCCGGTACTGAGGGCCGCGATATCCCTCTTGCGGGCATGCACGTCGCGGCCGCGTTCGAGTATCACAGGCCTGAGGCCTTTCTGCAGCAGATGCAGCGCGGCGAACATGCCTGCCGGTCCGCTGCCTACGACAATCACGGGACGCGCATTGCGCACATCCTGATACGGAGCCGCCGAATATGGCTCATGACCGGTCTCGCCTGCCCTGCACACCTCCATTCTGTATCTGTATACCGGCTCCTTGCGGGCATCTATGCTACGCCTGATCACGCGGCACTCGCCTACCATTGCAGGTTTTACTCCCAATGCCTTTGCCGCCGCTGCGGTCACTTCTTCATGATTCGGCTCCTTGCCCAGCGGCACTACGATCTCTATCTCTTTCATGTCTGTATATAAGCAGATGCTTGAAACGTTTGTCAAAATGGTTGTCCGAGGTTGTCAGGACGGTCCGCAGGCGGCCTACAGCCCGGCGGCACGCGCCGCAGGCGCGACATCAAGGCCCGTCCGCTCGCCGGCCAGAAAACGGTAATATCCGGCAATGGCTATCATTGCCGCATTGTCGGTAGTGAATTTGAATTCAGGCAGATACGTATTCCATCCACGCATGCGTCCTTCATCGGTGATGCGGGCGCGAAGCTCCGAATTGGCGGATACTCCGCCTCCTATGGTGATTTCCCTGATACCTGTATCCTTGGCTGCCTTTACCAGCTTGTCCATCAGGATATCTATAAGACAGCGCTGGAAAGACGCGCAGATGTCCTCCTTGTTCTTCTCCATGAATTCAGGGTCTCTGGCCATCTCGTCACGCACGAAATACAGCAGTGAAGTCTTTATTCCGCTGAAAGAATAGTCATAGCCGGGAATATGCGGCTTCGCGAACCTGAACCGCCCGGGATCGCCCTGTTTCGCAAGCCTGTCCACCACAGGGCCTCCGGGATATCCGAGCCCCATCATCTTGCTGCACTTGTCGAACGCCTCGCCCACCGCATCGTCTATGGTCTGCCCGAGAATAGTGAATTCAAGAGGCGAGTCCACGCGTACGATCTGCGAGTTCCCTCCGCTGACGAGCAGGCACAGGTATGGAAACGAAGGATGACGGAATTCCATGTCCTTCTGCTGTACGAAACCCGCGAGCAGGTGTCCATGCAGGTGATTGACTTCCACGAGAGGGCAGTCCAGAGCTATGCTCAGGGCCTTGGCGAAAGAGGTGCCGACGAGCAGCGAACCCATAAGTCCGGGCCCGCGCGTGAACGCTATGGCCGAGAGTTCCGTCCCGCGCACTCCGGCGCGGCTGAGCGCCTCGCTTACGACAGGTACGATATTTGCCTGATGGGCACGGGATGCAAGCTCGGGGATCACACCGCCGTATGCCTTGTGGACATCCTGGGACGCTATCACGTTGCTGAGGAGAACGCCGTCCGAAATGATCGCCGCCGAGGTGTCGTCGCAGGATGATTCTATGCCGAGAATGATATGCGCCATAATGTTAAATGAATAAACGCGCCCTAAAATCCAAAAACAGATTCTTGGGATGCAAAATTAGCAAAAATTCCGCAGAATTTTCATAAATTTGTCAGGATATACATACGCATACACGCATGCAGGGAAGAGTCTGGAAAATATTCAAATATGCGGCACTGGCACTGGTGCTTCTGCTTGCCTTGGCATACCTGACGGTACAGCTTCCTCCCGTGCAGCGCTTCGTAATATCCAAAGCCGTGGACGGCCTGAACGAAAAATTCGATGCGGACATCAGCATAGGCAAGATCTACCTGAAGCCGTTCACCTCCCTGGTAGTAAAGGACCTCGCGGTAGTCGACCGCGCCCCGTCGTATGCGCAGGCCAGGGATACGCTCCTGTATGTCGGTAATCTCAGCGCCCGCTTTTCCCTGCTGAGCCTGATAGGTCCGGGCCATGAGGATTTCATAATCGACCGTGTGAAGCTGGACAACGCGCTCTTCTGCCTCGTGATAGAAGACAAGGACCCGGAATATGCGACCAATCTGAACAGGATGTTCCATTTCAGAAGATCCGACCCGAAGAGAGAGCCTAAGGAGAAGGATATCTTCCATATCCGCCGCATGGAGATCACCGGCAGCCGCGCGACGATGCAGAATTTCACGCATGAAAGGCGCAACTGGCCGTCCACCGCGATAGACTGGGACGACCTGCAGGTGTTTGACCTGAATGCGGAGGCAGACGATTTCCGCATGAGCCACGGCCTTTTCTATGCGGATCTGAAACACATGTCGCTGCGCGAGAAATGCGGATGGGTGGTGACGCACTTCGCTGCAAAGACAATAAGCGGTAAGGGAAACTCGAGAATTTACGACATACGCCTTGAGGACTCCACCGGCTCTTTTGCCGAGGTGGACTATCAAATGCTGGGCCACAACGAGGACTTCACGGATTACGTGAACCGCGTCCACATGAATATCGACGTCAAGGACAGCCGTCTGTCCCTGAGCACCATGTCACGTTTTATCCCGCCACTGAATCCGGACACAGGCACGTTCGTATGCCTTACGGGCCAGTGCAGCGGACCGGTATGCGACCTCCAGCCGCGCAATGCCAAGGTATGGGTCGATAACAGCAGCATATCCGCATATATCAGCGGCCGCATAGGAAAGCTGCCCGAATACAGGGACATGACCATCTCGGCAGATGCCTCCGATGTCAGGTTCACGACAAAGGATGTCGCCAGACTGCTGCACGCGATAGCGCCCGGTGCATCGCTGCCGGATATCGGACGATTCGGCAGCGGCAAACTGTATGATGCGGACCTGAAGGTAAGAGGAAGCATATACGACATGACATGTTCCCTGGACATACGGCAGGGAAAGGCTTACGGCGGCTGTACGGTCAATGCTGATATAAAGAACATCCTGCGGAATAGGGCGATCTCCGCGGAAGGAAGCATCTCTTCGGATAACCTGGACCTCGGCATACTGCTGGAAAACAAGCTGTTCGGCCCGGCAACCCTGAGTTCGGATTTCAGTCTCAGGCTGCCATACGACGGAGAGCCTCTCGAAGCCGGCCTCCAGAAGATCGACATAAAGGAGATAAGCGTCAAGGATTACGCATACCACGGCATAAGCGGCTCCGCATATCTGCTTGGAGACCAGCTGAACGCGGACATACACTCTGAGGACGCCAATTGCGACGCCGATTTTACCGTATGGACCGAAAAATACGCATACAACGGTTCTTTCAACATACGCAAGGCCGACCTGAACGCGCTGAATATCGACAAACGCGACAAATCCGAGGTGGCGATGAATCTCTACGGCCACATGGACCGCGATTTCAGCATGCTTACCGCAAATGCGACGCTTACGGGCATACGCCTTACGAACAGCGAGGGTACGCAGCGCGTCAGCGACATAACCCTGAGCACGGAGAAAAGGAACGGAATCTATGACGTATCGGTCGAAAGCGAGGAATTCTCAGGTTCGTTCCGCGGCAACACGAAGGAGCTTACGGCGGAGTTCAACACCTACAACGCCACGAACATCCTTGCCTATCTGATGCCTGGCGCATATATAGACAGCGGCACAAGGCTGAAGGCGAGCATGGATGCCGACGGCAACATAGACGGAGACATCCGGTCGCACCGTCTTGCCCTGAAAGAGAACTACATACGCGACCTCAGATGCAAGGTCACGGGCACGCTGAAAGATCTGGATGCGAATCTGGAAGCCGAAGAGATACGCGCCGCCGGCTTCACCCTGAACAACAACAATCTTACCGTATGCTACGTGGACAGCGTGGCGAAAGTGAACTTCAAGTTCGTCAATGACGGTCCGAAGCATGCCCATGGGGACGTTTCGGCGGATGTGACTCTCGGCAGGCACAGGCGCTACGCATTCGACATAAAGCCTTCCGAGGTTTACGTGAACGGAGACACATGGAAGATAAACGAATCATTCGCGCAGATACAGGGCAGGAAGATTTTCGTGGATGACCTGACAATCGGATGCAACGACCAGTGGATAAGCGTGAACGGAAAGATATCGGACAACAGGAATGACGTGATGCTCGCCAAAATCCACAATCTGGACATTTCCTTTATCAACAATTTCATAGAAGACTTCAGCTTCAACCTTTCCGGACGGCTGGATGCCGATGCGGCTGTACAGTCGCCTTTCGTCAACGGCATTCCCGACATAGACGTGAATATCCAGCTGAACGACATACGGGTGGGCGACGCGTTCCTGGGACGCTTCACGGCTGCATGCGACTATGACGGGAACCTGGGCCATTTCTATATCAGCGCTAACCAGCGCATAGAGGGGACAGATGCGCTGCAGGCCAACGCGATATACAATCCGTCATCCAGGAATCTCAACGCCAGCATCTCGCTGGACAATTACCCTTTCGACTTCGCGCAGCGTTTCATACCTTCGGTTTTCGAGGAAATGAAGGGCAAGCTCAGCGGCATGTTCTTTGCCAACGGCAGGATAGACGAGCTGGACATCAGCAGCCGCGATGCGCGCGTGGATGACGCCAAGCTGCTGGTAGCATATACCTGCGTGCCTTATTTCATCAACGGCACGCTTCATCTGGACAACAGCGGAATCCATCTGGACGAGGTATCGGGCACGGACCGTTTCGGCTCAGGAATCACCGCTCACGGCGGGCTGGACTGGGACAGAGGCCGGAAGATGTACATGAATGTCGGCATGGAGGCCGAGAACGTGGAACTCATGAACATACCTAAGGACAAGGAGGACGCGTTTTTCTACGGCAATATCTTCGGATCAGGCTCGGCGACGGTCAAAGGTCCGTTCACCGGACTTACCCTCGCGGCCGACATGCGCGCGACAGGCAACTCGGACATACACTTCTCCACTTCCGATACGGAAAACGCGGCAAGGAGCAATCTCCTGACCTTCGTGGATCCGAAAACGTCGGTCATCGACCCTTATGAGCACATGCTCATGCAGATACGCGACAGAAAGCGCAGGAACTCGGAATTCAAGCTCGACCTCCATGCGGAGGCAGACCCTTCGTTCACAGCCTACCTGGACTTCGGATACAACCAGTTCTCCTCCGGAGCGCAGGGCGTCGGCAACGGAGTGGTGGACATTTTCGTGAACACG
This sequence comes from uncultured Muribaculaceae bacterium, assembly GCA_964385835.1. GTDB lineage: Bacteria > Bacteroidota > Bacteroidia > Bacteroidales > UBA932 > Cryptobacteroides. Next base: position 19,197 of record CAYLQE010000029.1, read on the forward strand.
GCAACAGGAGACTATTCCATACTGGGCGACTATATCCTCACGGAGGGCAAGGTGGAGGTGAGCGCAAGCAACGTGGTGCGCAAGCAGTTCCAGGTGGAAAGCGGCAGCTCGATACGTTTCCAGGGCGACGTGTTCGACAGCATCGTCGACATAAACGCGTATTACGAGACCAAGGCCTCCATCAGTTCGCTTATTGCCGATGACGAAGGCTACGGCAACCGGCGTTCGGTCTTCTGCGGAATCAACGTTACGAACAGCCTGCGCAATCCCGACATCAGGTTCAAGATCCAGATTCCGGACCTGAACCCGAGCATCAAGACACAGGTCGAGAGCGCGCTTAGCACGGAGGACAAGGTGCAGAAACAGTTCCTTTCTCTGCTGATATCAAACAACTTCCTCCCTGACGAGCAGAGCGGCATCGTGAACAACAGTTCCCTGCTGTTCAGCAACATATCGGAAGCAATGGCGAACCAGGTGAACAACATCTTCAACAAACTGGACATTCCTCTGGACCTCGGACTGAACTACCAGTACACAGACAACGGGGCGAACCTTTTCGATGTGGCGCTCAGCACCCAGCTTTTCAACAACCGCGTGATTATCGGAGGAAACTTCGGAAACAGGCAGAATGTAGCCACGAATGCCGGCGTATTTTTCGGCGACTTCGACGTGCAGTACAAGGTGACGCGCAACGGAGCGTTGCGCATAAAGGCATTCTCGCATTCGGCGGACCAGTATTCCAACTTCCTGGACAACGGCCAGCGCAACGGCATCGGTCTGTCATGGCAGCAGGAATTCGACACATGGTCCGAATGGTTCAGGAAAATCAGTTCAAACAAGGCGCAGCGCGAGGCACTGCGGCAGGCCGAGGCAAACAAAGTCAAAGTACAGAAAACAATCATACTCGATGAATAAAGGCGTTTTATATCTTCTCCCCACTCCCCTTTGCGACGGTCCGCTGACCGATGTCCTGCCACAGAAAGAGCTCGACATCATCGCAGGGCTTGACTGTTTCGTCGTGGAAGAGATCCGCACGGCAAGAAGATTCCTCAGCGCCGCGGGCAAACGCGGACATGTGGAGAGTCTTGAGCTTCATGAGCTGAACGAACACACGACGCAGCAGGAGCTAAACGAGCTGGCAAAGATATTCGAGGACGGACGCAGCGTGGGTCTGCTGAGCGAGGCCGGACTTCCTGCCGTCGCCGATCCAGGGGCCGCGCTGGTGGAAATATGCCACGGCAAAGGCATACGGGTGGTACCGATGGCCGGACCTTCGTCGCTCATGATGTCGCTTATGGCCTCGGGGCTGAACGGCCAGAGCTTCGCGTTCCGCGGATACCTGCCCGTCAAGGCTCCGGAACGGCGCAAGGCCTTGCAGGAACTCGAGAAAACGAGCGCACGCCTTAACCAGAGCCAGATTTTCATAGAGACCCCTTATCGCAATGATGCGATGCTGGCGGACATTCTGGAATGCTGCAACGGCGATACCAGGCTGTGCGTCGCGGTCAATATAACCGCTGAGGATGAGAGCGTCCGCACGATGACCGTGGCACGGTGGAAGAAAAACATACCTGTAATCGGAAAAAGGCCATGTGTGTTTATACTATTATCTTAGAGGATATGGAGTTCTTCGCGTATCACGGATGCCGTGAGGACGAGAAGGCCAACGGAAACATTTTCATGGCGGACCTGCGCGCCTCATACGAAAGCGGGGCCGGACAGAGCGACAATCTCGAGGATGCGGTGAATTACGGCGAGATCTACCGCGTTATCGCCGCACAGATGGCCGTGCGCAGCAATCTGCTTGAGAACATAGCGTGGAGAACGATGGAAGCCCTGAAGCGTGATTTTCCGCAGCTGTCGGAAATCACCCTGACGATAAGCAAGAAAAAACCTCCTGTGGACGGTCCGTGCAGCTGGAGCAGGATTGAAATGAAGTGGAAGAAAGATGAATAAGATCGCATATATCACATTGGGATGCAAGCTCAATTATGCGGAGACCAGCACATACGGGCGGAAACTGTCCGCCGCAGGCTGGGAGACCGTATCGTGGAGCGGCGGCCAGGCGGACATTTACCTTGTAAACACATGCTCCGTAACGGAGCATTCCGACAAGAAGTCGCGCAACATCATACGCAAGCTGCACCGCATGTCTCCTGATGCCGGAATAATCGTTACAGGATGTTCAGCCGAGCTCCGAAGAAAGGACATAGAGGCGCTGGACGGCGTGCTGCGCGTGTTCGGGGCCGGCGAGAAGTCGCAAGTTACTGATTATATCATCGGCCTTGGGTCCTGCCGCGGAGAGGGTGCGGTAAATTCCTGTCCGGAATCCAGCCGCGAAGAGGCTAACAGGACCTTCGGTCTGCGCCCTCAGCCCCGCCCAAACAAGTTTGCGACAGGACACGACGCAGAAACCGCTTGTGCCGCTGAAACAGGGGCGGTCGGAGACCACGGCTGCGATGACAGTTATTTCGGGGCGTACAGCACAGGAGAGAGGACGAGGAGTTTTCTCAAGGTGCAGGACGGATGCGACTACAAATGCCATTATTGCACCGTACCTTACGCCAGGGGAAACAGCAGGAACGAGCCGATCGCGGAAATCGTAAGGAAGGCGGAGGCAATCGCTGCCGACGGAATAAAAGAAATAGTCATTACCGGAGTCAATACGGGCGATTTCGGCAAAAGCACAGGCGAAACCTTTTTCGGGCTGCTCAAGGCCCTCAGCAAGGTGGATGGAATAGAACGCTACAGGATATCGTCAATAGAGCCGAATCTTCTCACGGAAGAGATTATAGACTGGATCGCAGAAGGCGGCAGCAAGATCCTGCCGCATTTCCATATTCCGCTGCAGAGCGGATGCGACACCGTGCTCGAGGGTATGGGACGCCGCTACCGCACCGCGGACTTCGCGGCTAAGATCGGCTATATAAGAAAGAAACTGGAGAAACCGGGAGGGCAGAAAGTGTTTTTCGGCATCGACGTGATCGCCGGCTTTCCGGGAGAGAGCGACGCTCTGTTCATGGAGACCTTTAATTTTCTGAAAGACACCGTAAAACCGGCGTTCATACATATATTCCCCTACTCCAGAAGGCCTGGGACACCGGCGGCAGAAAGAAAAGACCAGGTGCAGGACAGCATAAAGACCGGAAGGGTGAAGATGCTGGAAGAATTGTGTTCGCAGCTTCACGAAGAGTTCCTGCAGGCGAACAAAGGGCTGCATTCCAAGGTGCTTTTCGAGCAGAGGACAAAGGACGGCATGGCCACAGGCTGGAGCGAGAACTATATCCGCGTAGAGATGCCTTACAGAAAAGAACTGATAAACAGCATTATAGATGTGGAACTCTAATGGGAAGGGCTAAACTTACATTCTTGGGCTCCGGCACTTCTCAGGGAGTGCCGATGATCGCATGCGGATGCCATGTGTGCGCGAGCGGTGATCCGCGTGACAAGAGGCTGCGTGCCTCGGTCATGGTGGAAACGGACGGCATGCGCATAATCGTCGACGCCGGACCGGATTTCCGTCAGCAGATGCTCCGCGCGAAAGTCAGCCACATAGACGCCGTGCTGCTCACCCACAACCACAAGGACCATACGGGAGGGCTGGACGACTTGCGCGCGTTCAATTACTTCGAGCACAAGGATTCGCATATATACTGCGAGCCTTACGTGACCGAATCGCTGAAATCCGAATATCCGTACGCTTTCGCTGAAAACAAATATCCAGGGGTGCCGGAATGGAAGATACACCATATACTCAATGAAAACAAGCTGACTGTCACGACACATTTCAACGACCCGGTGCTGCAGTGGGAGCCGGGCCACGGATATGTGCATACCGCCTCAGGAGAGCCGGTAAAGGAGCTGAGCACCGATATAGTTCCTGTACGGGTATTTCACGACAAGCACCGGAGCTACCCTATCCTGGGCTTCCGGTTCTCGCAGATCGTATACCTTACGGATGTGGCTGAGTTTCCGGACAGCCAGTGGGAAAAGCTCAGGGGTGCCGAATACGTGACGGTCAACTGCGTGAAGATCGGGGCGAAGCATTATTCGCATTTCTGCCTTGAGGAAGCCGTGGATTTCGCAAAAAAGGCATGCGACAGGGCCGGCATAAGGAAATGCTTCCTCACTCACCTGAGCCATGCCATGGGCACATACGTGGAGCTCGCCGGACGCGTGGCATGCGAGAACAAGAGCTATGAAGGCCATGATATCGAGATAATCCCGGCATACGACGGGCTGGTACTGGATTAGAAGCAATATTGCAATGGAGGGAAGGGAACATACACTTGCAGTCCTGAAAAGATACTGGGGCTACGGCAGCTTCAGGCCGTGTCAGGAGGAGATCATAAACACCGCCCTTGACGGCAGGGACGTATTGGGAATACTCCCGACCGGAGGCGGCAAATCGGTATGCTTCCAGCTGCCTGCAATGATGAAAGACGGCCTGGCGCTGGTGGTCACGCCCCTTATCGCACTGATGAAAGACCAGGTGCGCGGACTTGAGAGCAGAGGCATCAAGGCCCTTGCGATCCATGCCGGCATGAGCCGCGGCGAGGTGGACACAGCCCTGAACAACGCCGCATACGGAGACTTCAAGTTTCTGTATCTTTCTCCAGAGAGGCTGCATACCGAGCTCTTCAAAAGCTGGCTCAGAGAGCTGAACGTCAATTATATAGTAGTGGACGAGGCGCACTGCATCAGCCAGTGGGGCTATGATTTCAGGCCCGACTACCTGCAAATCGCCGCGCTGCGCAAGGCCCTGCCGGACGTGCCTGTACTGGCTCTCACGGCCACAGCCACGCCGGAAGTCGCCGAAGACATAATGAAAAGGCTGGAATTCAGGCAGCCTTGCATGATCCGGAGCAGTTTCGTGCGTGACAATCTGGCCTACCGCTGCATGGAAGTCCTTGACAAAAGGGGCGGAATCCTGCGATACTGCCTTGCGAACGAAGGCACCGGCATCGTTTACGTGCGCAACCGCAAGGCTACGGAAGACCTGGCGGCATTCCTGAGGGCCAACGGCATAAGCGCTGATTTCTATCACGCCGGACTGAGCACGGCGGAGCGCGCCGCCAGGCAGAAGAAATGGATAGACGGAGCCATAAGGGTGATGGTGTGCACGAACGCTTTCGGCATGGGCATAGACAAGCCTGATGTCCGTTTCGTGCTGCATTTCGGCATACCGGACAGCATGGAATCGTATTTCCAGGAGGCGGGGCGCGCCGGCAGGGACGGCAAACGGAGTACTGCGGTGATGTTCTGGAACGAGGATGACTGCACCCGTCTCAAGCGGATGCATTCCCTTTCATTCCCGGACCTCGGCTTCATTGAGGACATATATCACAAGGTGCACGCTTTCTACGGCATAGGATATGAGAGCGGCATGGGCAGACAGCTGCGCTTCAGCCTCGCGGATTTCTGCAATCAGTACGGGCTTAACCGCTCACAGGCTTATTACGCCATAAAATATCTCGACCGCTGCGGTTTCTGGAGCATGGCCGAGGAGGTGGAGATACCGACGAGGGTAATGGTGACCGCGGACCGCGGCGAACTCTACGACATAGAACTGGACTCGGAAAAGAGCCGTGAGGTGCTCGAGCTGCTGATGCGCCGCTGCGAAGGACTGTTCTCCTTTCCTTGCGTCGTGGACGAGAAATACGTGTGCGGCCGTGCCGGCATCACCAGGGAACAGCTTCACCGCATCCTGTATCAGATGAGCATAAGACATATTATAAGGTATATTCCGTCTGCGGTATCGGATGTCATATACCTGCATTATGACAGGCTGCATCCTAAGAACGTGAACCTGAACGCCGGGCTGTACTCAGGGCTGGCGCGGACCGCGCAGAAACGCATGGAGGCCATGGTCAGCTTCGTGCATGATGGCGGAAAGTGCAGGAGCAGGCAGCTTGCTGAATATTTCGGGGAGACGGACAGCCGTGCATGCGGAATATGCGACGTATGCGACGGAGCGGACGGCATGACGGACAGGATACGTGAGAAGATCGACGCCGAAGAAATGCCTCCGTACGTCATTTAGTTGTTTCATATTCGGAGAAATTTTGCTAAATTTGTGCACTCTTGGAAAGAGATACCTTGCAGAAAGAGATATTTGCACTCTTAAGAAGAGATATTATAAAATATAAACTGAAACAAAATGGCTACAATTGATCTTAGCAAGTACGGTATCACCGGTTCTACGGTGATCGCACACAACCCATCCTACGAACAGCTTTTCGAGGAGGAGACAAAAGCCGGTCTCGAAGGTTACGAGGCAGGCAAGAACACCGAGCTTGATGCCGTTAACGTAATGACAGGCATCTACACCGGCCGTTCTCCTAAAGACAAGTACATCGTTATGGACGAGACTTCCAAAGACACCGTATGGTGGACTTCAGAGGAGTACAAGAACGACAACCACCCTATGTCTGAAGAGGTGTGGAAAACAGTTAAGGAGATTGCCGTAAAAGAGCTTTGCAACAAGAACCTTTACGTGGTGGACGCATTCTGCGGCGCCAATCCGGACACCCGCATGGCAGTCCGTTTCATCGTTGAGGTTGCATGGCAGGCACACTTCGTAACCAACATGTTCATCCGTCCTACAGAGGAGGAACTCGCGAACTTCGAGCCTAACTTCGTTATCTACAACGCTTCAAAGGCTAAAGTGGAGAACTACAAGGAGCTCGGCCTCAACTCAGAGACTTGCGTTGCATTCAACGTTACCTCACGCGAGCAGGTTATCGTAAACACATGGTACGGCGGCGAGATGAAGAAAGGCATGTTCTCGATGATGAACTACTATCTGCCTCTCCAGGGCATCGCTTCAATGCACTGCTCCGCAAACTGCGACATGAACGGCGAGAACACAGCTATCTTCTTCGGCCTTTCAGGTACAGGCAAGACCACCCTTTCAACAGATCCTAAGCGCCGTCTTATCGGCGATGACGAGCACGGCTGGGACGACAACGGAGTGTTCAACTTCGAAGGCGGCTGCTACGCTAAGGTTATCGGCCTGAGCAAGGAGCACGAGCCTGATATCTACGGAGCCATCAAACGCAACGCCCTGCTCGAGAACGTAACTGTTGACGAGAACGGCAAGATCGACTTCAACGACAAATCGGTTACAGAGAACACACGTGTTTCCTACCCTATCGACCACATCACGAACATCCAGCCAGGCTCATCCGCACCAGCTGCGAAGAACGTGATCTTCCTTTCCGCTGACGCATTCGGCGTGCTGCCTCCTGTATCCATCCTTACTCCTGAGCAGACTCAGTACTACTTCCTCTCGGGCTTCACTGCAAAACTCGCAGGTACAGAGCGCGGCATCACAGAGCCTACTCCTACATTCTCCGCTTGCTTCGGCCAGGCATTCCTTGAGCTCCACCCCACAAAATACGCTGAGGAGCTTGTAAAGAAGATGGTTGCGAACAACGCGAAGGCTTACCTCGTGAACACAGGCTGGAACGGTACAGGCAAACGTATCTCTATCCGCGACACCCGTGGTATCATCGACG
>CAYLQE010000030.1:0-25375 GCA_964385835.1 uncultured Muribaculaceae bacterium
GAGTACGATGCCGACGAGGTGGGGGTGCTCAAGCTCAAGCTCTCGCCCCGCGACGAGCTCAGGGCCGGAGATGTGGGTTATATCATCTCGGGCATAAAGAATTCGGCCGAGGTGAAGGTGGGCGATACCATAACCCACGTGGCGGCCCCGTGCCGGGAGGCCATAGCCGGTTTCGAGGATGTGAAGCCCATGGTCTTCGCCGGAGTGTATCCGGTGGATTCGGACCAGTACGAGGACCTTCGCGCCTCGCTCGAAAAGCTCCAGCTCAACGACGCTTCGCTCACCTTCGAGCCCGAGAGTTCGCTGGCGCTCGGATTCGGATTCCGCTGCGGATTCCTCGGACTGCTGCACATGGAAATCGTGCAGGAAAGGCTGTTCCGCGAATTCGGCATGGATGTCATCACCACGGTTCCGAACGTTTCATACAAGGTGTACACCACACAGGGAGCCTGCATCGAGGTGCACAACCCGTCCGGACTTCCGGCACAGACCCTGATATCGAAAATCGAGGAGCCGTATATCCAGGCTCAGATCATCTCGCGCACAGAGTTCTACGGTCCTATAATGAAGCTGTGTCTGGACAAGCGCGGCATTCTCAAGAGCCAGCATTATATCAGCGCGGACCGTGTGGAACTCACATACGAGATGCCTCTTTCGGAGATCGTGTTCGATTTTTACGACAAGCTCAAATCCATCTCGAAAGGCTATGCGTCATTCGATTATCATCTTATAGGATACCGCGACGCGCGTCTCGTGAAACTGGACATACTCCTGAACGGCGAGGCTGCAGATGCGCTGAGCACGCTGATCCATGCGGACCATGCCTACGATTTCGGCCGCAAGATATGCGAGAAGCTGAAAGAGCTGATCCCGAGACAGCAGTTCGACATAGCGATACAGGCAGCCGTCGGCGCGAAAATCATAGCCCGCGAGACAGTCAAGGCCGTGCGCAAGGACGTTACCGCGAAATGTTACGGCGGCGATATCACGCGTAAGCGCAAACTGCTCGAAAAACAGAAGCAGGGCAAGAAGCGTATGCGTCAGATCGGCACGGTGGAAGTGCCTCAGAGCGCGTTCATGGCGGTCCTGAAACTCGAATAGGCCCGTCATGTGAAGTACAAAAAGCAGTCCCCGCACCGTGCGGGGACTGCTTTTTTTGTACCCGGAGCCTTTTTTGTCGGCTCAGACATTCAAATAAAAGTCCTCTGTAAGGGCACGGAAAGCCGGCGTGTACTTTCCTTCCTCCATCATTACAAGTTCCTCCCTTTTAAGGAGCGGGCGAGGGCGTTGCCCTTTTTCCGCAACAGGGATACTGCCTGAGAGCTGCGCAGGCAAGCTGCGGCCGAGCACGACGACAATGCGTTTCGGGGCTTTGGCTGCCGTGGTGCGTATGCTCAGTATATAAGCTGGCCGGAGGCCAAAAGAGGCCGCATAGCGCAGGAGAGGGATTTCTTCCGAAGCCGGAAGTATCATGGCCGCCATGCCGTCCTCATTGAGATTGCGCGAGGCGAACGCTATTATGTCGCGGTACGAGAGAGTGTCCGTATGCCGGGCATTGGACCTGGCCTGCACGGGAGCGCGCAGGCTGTTCTCAAAAAACGGCGGATTGCTCACTATCAGATCCCAGCCTCCCCCGGCGCCGTCAAAATCCTGCAGGGCCACATTCACCGCTTTCAGGCTGTCCGCCCACGGCGATCCGGCAAAATTCTGCGCCGCTTCCCCGGCGGCATCCTTGTCGATTTCGATGCCTGTTATCTCAAACCCGGTCGTCTTGATTTTGGGGAATCCGGTTCCGGGAAAGTCCGTTTCAGACAAACCCGCGTCCCTGCATACGGAATCCGCAGCTCCGTTTGCAGGCAGAGCCGGCATCACATCGCCTGTCCCCTTCTGAGTTATTCTTTGGGCGAGCATAAGGGCTATCAGCCCAGTACCGGTACCGACATCCAGAATCCTGGTGCTCCGGGAATGATTCCCGAGGGCGGCATCCGTTGCGGAATCATGGGATACGTATGGAGGCAGCGGACACGCCGCGCCGAGCAGAACGCCGTCCGTGCCCACCTTCAGGCCCGAACGCTCGTTACGGACCGAGAATCGCTTGAAGCGGAATACGCTGTCTTTCATTGGACTAAGGCTAATCCGCTGTTACGAAGCGGCCGTCTTTCATAACAAGGGCCCTGTCACACATCGCGGCCAGCGCCTCGTCATGGGTTATTATGACTATCGTCTGGCCGTAGCGTTCACGAAGGTCGAAGAAAAGCCTGTGGATGCCGTCTTTGGTAGCCGAATCCAGATTGCCTGTAGGCTCGTCAGCCAGCAGGACCGCAGGTGCGTTCGCCAGGGCGCGGGCGATTGCCACCCTCTGCTGTTCGCCGCCGGAAAGCTGGGAAGGCTTATGCGAGCCGCGGTCCGAAAGGCCCACTTCATCCAGAAGCCCTATCGCCCTTTGCCTTGCCTCCGCCTCGCTTTTGCCGGCTATCAAAGACGGTATCATCACGTTTTCAAGCGCGGAAAATTCCGGCAGCAGGTGATGAAACTGGAACACGAAGCCTATACGCGCATTCCGGAAAGCGGAAAGGGCCTTGTCTTTCATTGTGAAAGGGTTCACCCCGTCTATCAGGACCTGGCCTTCATCCGGAGAATCGAGAGTCCCGAGTATCTGGAGCAATGTCGTCTTTCCTGCGCCGGAAGCTCCGGCAATGGCCGTTATCTCACCTGCCTTTACACTTATATCGACACCTTTGAGGACCTCCAGATCCCCAAATGATTTTTTTATTCCGCTTGCCTTTATCATGACACAAAAATATCAAAAAAAATTTGCAAACTCAAAAATTCGCCGTATATTTGCAATCCCAATTGAGGGAATTCGGGATGTGGCGCAGTTGGCTAGCGCATCTGGTTTGGGACCAGAGGGTCCTCCGTTCGAGTCGGAGTATCCCGACACAAAATCAAGCCGGTCAGACTGACCGGCTTGATTTTTTATTGCTTTTACTAATATAGAAATCCAAATATCCAGAGCGGAATCTTGTTGCCGTGGCCGGTTTCGATGCCGTCAGCAGCTACAAAACTGTCCGGCATATCCCTGATCTGTTCAAATGATTTCTTAGGGCCTCCTATCTCAAAGAGATACTTGTCATCCACCTTGAAATCGCCTTTCTCGGGGAGGGATAGTCCGGCCACGCAGGATAGCTGCCTTCTGAAGAATGTTTCTCTTGCCGTACCGGTTTCCACTCTCTCGCTAAGCGCATACAGCATATTCGGATTGTCCAGGAACATCTTGTCAGGACTGCTCAAGTGCTTGAAAGCTTTGGCCTTCTTGCTCATGGTCCCAATCAGCTGTGCATCATTCAGCAAGGTTAACAGTTTCAGCCCCTGCTCCCGGTTTGTCTCCAGCTGCTGATACAGCTCATTCATTTTCGGTATGAACGGGACCTGTGATGCCAGTATCATCAGAAGTTTCTTTAACTTCATGCAGGTTGAGTACTCCACGTTCTCAACTGCTGGAATATCCCAGTCTATCGTTTGGAGTACAGCTTCCTTCAGCCTCTCGCCGAATCCATCCCCTTCCTCTTTGAAATATGGAAAGTATCCCTGATGGCAATATTCCTCGAATTCCGGCAATATCTTGATTCTGCCCGTGATGTCAAGGCAGATGTTTACGTGATCGGCCAGAATTTCATCCAATGAAAGGATCCTGTATTCAAGAAGACCTTTATACTCAAGAAATTCACGGAACGACAGACCATAGAGATCGTAGGAACGCAAGCGCCTTGACAAATCAGGATCGGCTGCTTTCAGCTTCAGGATAGATGATCCGCTGTAAACGATCTTTAAATCAGGATAACTGTCGTATATGTTCTTGACCGATGTCTGCCAGCCCTTATACTTGTGGATCTCGTCAAGGAAGATTGCCTTGCCGCCATGGGTATAATGATATTGCACAAGATCTTCGAGTGTGTTGTTCGCAAACCAGATATTATCCATCGACACATACAGAACTTCTCTTAGGTCAGCAAAGGCCTCCTTTATATGCTGAAGCATGAGCGTGGTCTTGCCGACTCCTTTAGGTCCTTTTATTCCAATCAGGCGGTTATCCCAATTGATCCGTGAATACAGAGAACGCTTATATTTCAAGTTCACATGAGAAATAAGTCTGTTTGAGATCTGGTAAATGTTATCAACCTGCAGTTCCATATTGAATAGTCTTTTTGCAAAGATAAAAACAATCTTTGAAGATTGAAATATTATTCAACAATAATCTTACAAAGTCTTTAAATATTTCTCGTCCCCAAATTCCGGGTGCACCGGGCGCCGACGGAGGGACAGCATCAGTCCCGTGCAGGATGTGCACGGGACTGTTACAGATATTGCATATATGGAATATTTCCCATATATTTGCTGTCGCTTAGCTAGCCCAGCATCCAGTTCTTGGAAAAGCTGAATACAAATTCAGTTATGGGATACTGGTTGCATGGGTGGGTGGGCAAAAAGACATATAAAGACGTTACTTAACGTTTATCTTCTGCATCAAACTTCGCAACTTTGATTTATATCGTAAGGAAGATAGCGCAACGGGAGCGTCCACTGGTGATGACTATCCGGTCATCTGCGTCGTTATTCCGGCGTGGAGATTACTGTATATCACCCTGACGTGGGCTAGCTACGTTGCTTATCCTTTACGATGGCAGCGAAGGCCTGATGCAGGATGAGCAAGAGTATAACTCCCACGTCTTTTTTTGTATCCGTCCGGGTTGGGGATGTTTACGGGCACAATACGACAACCATCTTATGGAAAGAAATCTTATTCAAAACTGGGTTCTGTCAACTTATCAAGTTGATATTTCTGACAACCGATTTAAAGAGTACTTTGATTTCATGTTACTATGGAACATAATTGAAGGAAAATTCTTTAAAACAAATTATTCTCGCAGTTTTAACAACAACATTAAATCAGTTCCTTGTGACAAAATCACTCTTGGCGAGACAATACAGTTCTTTAAGACAAGATACGTTTCTTCTGATGGAACAACAAACGCTAAATTCGATTCATTAAAATTTCGCAACAATGCAGAAAAAGAGGAAGTCAAGAAAGTTCTTTTCGGAAATGAGAATACTGAAAGCGAGCAACTAAAAGCATGCTTTAGCATCATATACCGACTTCGTTGTCATCTCTTTCACGGAGTGAAGAACATTATCGATTTGAATGACCAGAATGAATTATTTAAAAAAGTCAATTCTTTTCTGTTTTCCTGTTTGCAATTGTCTACAAACTAATTCCCGCAGATATAATCATGAAATAGATTATACTTTTCGGCGGGGTGAAGATTTTATTCTCTTTAATCATGTGTTTCCACTAAAAGCTGAGAGAACACGTATCTCCCTTTATTTATATGCCATTCTACATTAGTCTGGCAAAGATAATCCCCTCCCCAAAAAACGCCATAACTACCTAACTCACAATATACTCAAAGAACTTTTATGATTTTTACCGGAAAATAATGATCCTCGTATCTAAAGAAACTATTATTTATTAACTTATTTATAATTTATAACAATTATGAAAGAAGGTATTCTTTATCTGGCAATGGCGGCAATTGTTTCGCTTTGTTTAACCGGCTGTGGAGCCGCTGTTCATTCAAATGGACTTAACGCAGATGCAATTCTTACAAATGTTACCTTAACGGAAAACAATTATCGTATTGTAGGAGAAAGTATCGGAACGGCATCTGCTACCTATGTATTCGGCATCGGAGGACTTTCACGAAGAGCCGTTACTGAAAATGCAACTGCTGATATGATTCGCAATGCAGATTTAAGAGGCCCACAGGCAATCATAAACAAGACAGTAGATGTAAAGATCAGAAACTATATCATAGTAGTTGAAGTAGATGTTACAGTCAGTGGTCAGATTATAGAATTCAGATAACATATGAAACGATTGATAATACTAACCTGCTCTGTTCTGCTATGCCTGACCGCAGTTGGCCAATCATTTGCCGATGTCCTCAGATGTAAAAACGGCTCGGAATATATAGGAAAAATAATAGAGAGCAATGACGACTATATTCGCATTGTTTTAAGCAATGGCATGACAAGGATAGTATACAAGGAAGATCTTGTGTCTGTAAGTAAGGTGGACAGCGATAGTTTTGTACGTGAATATACGATAAGCGAACGTGCGAGAATCGTCCAAAATGATATGATAGTACGAGAACATATGAATTTGGGCAAAAAAGGATACTTTGGAGAGATCTCCATGAGAATAACCAGTTGTATACCCTTATTAACCGGTGATATGTTATCCAATAGTATTTCCGTGATCAATGGTTACCGGTTTAACAAACATCTTGCAACAGGTATAGGTATTGATATAAATATATCTAAAGGATTTGGAATACGTTCTGGAGTATCTTTAAACTATCCGTTATATTTAAATATAAGATATGATATTCTTGATCGTAAAATTTCTCCATATATAACCTTAGACGCAGGATTCAATTTCTGTAGTAGAGATGTTAGTTATAGAGATGTTGCATATCAAAGTAATATCGGAGATGTTTATGAAGAGCGTATTTACTATTTCACTACTAATTATAATGCCCCAATGATCAGGCCGGGGATAGGTGTCGGCCTGAATGTGGGAAAATACAGGATGCTTTTGGGACTGGAAAGTAAAATACTGATGTTTGCAAAAACAAGAATAACGGATTATCTGTATTATAATTATGACAGTTATAACGGGTCCCGTGCAAATACAAATACATATCCATATACAGCATGCTCAATATTGGATTTTCATGTCGGTTTTGAGTTCTAATCAGTATCGTTATTGAATTATGAAAAAATTAATTAGATTAGTTGCGCTGCTAATGTTTTGCATGTGTATAACGGGTATAATGTCCGCCCAGGATATCGTTACCCTAAAAACCGGCGAGGATTTGAGAGTCAGGGTTCTCGAAGTGTTAAAAAATGAAATCAAATACAAGCATCTCGATAACCCAGACGGACCGGTCTTTACTCTTGAAAAATCAGACATCCTGATGATTACGTATCAAAACGGTATGCGTGAGATAATCAAATCATCTCCTGCCAAAGTGACTTACAATTATTATGGAGGTTACTACCAAGCTGCAAACGGTCTATACGCGATATCTGTAGACGAACTTCGTCCCAATATGAAGTACAGGGACCTTAAGGGAATCTATAGTGCATCTTCATGGGACGGACGTCGGGTTGGCGATCCGTATAATTCAGCAGGCTGGTGCTGGAATTTTCTTTTGACCGGATTAGGCCAAATGACAATGGGTGAAGGTGGAAGAGGTGCCGCTTTCCTTGGTGCACAAGTCGGATGTTATATTGTGTCGAATATTGGTCTATTTGTTGTAGGAAGCCCGACAATGATTATTCTTGGCAATGTCGGAGCGCTCACTACATGGATATGGTCTATGGTGGATGCCGCGAATGTAATGAAAATCAAGAATATGTATGCACGTGACATGAGAAGTTTTGCATCAAATGTGGGGTTCAACCTTTCGCCTTGGGTATGTCCCGCTCCTATTGCACACGGAAACTATACCACGGCCGCCGGTCTGTCCCTTACAATGAGATTCTGACAAGAACCTTTTTTTACAACGCGTGACCTTCTTTATTTATGGTTGCGCGTTGATTTAGCTTACTGAATGTGGAAACTTCATTCCTGATCAACAATTTCGGCGTAAGTGGTTATTCCTTTAGTAAGCATCCGAGCAAATGCATATTGTATTGTTTAGATGTTCTGCCATCAAGACAGAGACTTAGATATTTGTCTTGTGGAGTTCGAAGTAAGTCTGAGGATGCGCGCAGACAGGGCAGATCTCCGGAGCTTTCGTGCCCACGGTGATATAACCGCACTACGCAGATATACGCTAAGATTACAGACAGCCAAAAAATCGAAGCTGTCGGTATGGCCGACAAGAGGTTTGTGCCCAAAAGAACCACAGAGCTGTATTTATGTCATTAAAAAAACATAGATAAGTTCAGGTTTGTGGTTAGGTATCTGAATATTCAGTTGCAAATGTGACCTTCCCTGAAATCGGCGTTCATATTGAGAGCGGCTAAGACGATATGCCCGTATCCTTTACCAACTCGCTCAAATACAATAACTTGATTATCTCATGCAAAAACATTTCAGGGCATATGGTCTGGATGTCCATGTTTTTCTGCAAATCATGGCCGATATCCGAGGTGCCGTACCACTGAAATCGTCAGACTTGAGGATCATGTTTAAATTCCGCACCTGCGGCAATGACAGAAATATTTGGTAAATGATATAAAATTATATACCTTTGCATTACCTAAGCAGTGGAGATATGAGGCGGTATAAAGTCAGTCAGATTATCAGGCTCCTTGAGCAGGATGGATGGCAAATAAAGAATTGGAAAGGTGACCACAGGCAGTTTACACATCCTGACAAAAGCGGAAAGGTGACGGTAAGAGGAAAACCGAGTGATACATTAAGCCAGGAATTGTTAAACAGCATATTTAAACAGGCAGGCTGGAAATAACCGTCTGCCATAATAAAATGTCTTATGGTGAAAGTTGGAATAAAAATTGACTGGGACGGGCACAATTACGCATCATGCCCTGAAAATGAAGATATCGCCTGCATTGCCACAGGCAGGACCATAGATGATGTAAAGGCAGATATGCTTGATGCACTAAGGCAGCATATCGAATGGATGAAAGAGGACGGAGATGCAATCCCTGCTGAATTTGCCGGAGAATGGGAAGCGGACTGGCATCTTACCACCAGGGCCCAGCTTCGTTATTCCGAATCATTCATTACGCGCAAGGCGCTGGCCGATGCAACCGGCATAAATGTCCAGCAGTTGAGCCATTACGCAAACGGATGGCGCAATCCGCGTCCGGACATGCAGCGGCGCATAACGGAAGGCATACGTTCCATCAGGCAGAAACTTGCAATCATCTCCTGATTGTCCTACGAGGATGAATGCCCACGGGGCATGATGCCGTCCGTTTGGCATCATGCCCCGCATATCCTGCACGGGACTTATGTGAATAAAAGCGAAATGGCGCGAACCGGCCGGTTCGCGCCATTTCCATAAGCAGACAGAGACTTAGATATTTGTCTTGTGGAGTTCGAAATAAGCCTGAGGATGCGCGCAGACAGGGCAGATCTCAGGAGCCTTCGTGCCTACGGTGATGTGGCCGCAGTTGCGGCACTCCCATACCTTGACCTCGGACCTCTCGAATACCTGGGCCGTCTCTACATTCTTCAGAAGCTGACGGTAGCGCTCCTCATGACGTTTCTCGATAACAGCCACGCCGCGAAAAAGCTCCGCGAGCTCGTGGAAGCCCTCTTCCTCCGCAGTCTTTGCGAAGCCGTCATACATATCGGTCCACTCGTAATTCTCGCCGTCCGCCGCATGAGCGAGGTTCTCGGCGGTGGTGCCGATGCCGTTAAGCTCCTTGAACCAGAGCTTTGCGTGTTCTTTCTCGTTATCCGCAGTCTCCAGGAAGAGAGCCGCGATCTGCTCGTAGCCTTCTTTCTTTGCTTTAGACGCGAAATAAGTGTACTTATTGCGAGCCTGTGACTCGCCGGCGAAAGCCGCCTCCAAGTTTTTCTCGGTCTGGGTACCTGCATACTTGTTTGCCATAGTCGTATTGTTTTAAAGTTAAGTTAGCGTTTATTCTCCCATAGTGTCCTCAACCCGTCCTATTATACGGTCCGCAAGAGCGTCATCGCCGTGCTTCCTGAGTATGTCATCGCATACATAATAAAGGTAAGTGGCGGTAGTCTCGAACTCCTGCTTCGCATAAGTATAGAACTGCGAGAAGAAAATCAGGGATTTCTCCAGGGATGAGGTGAATTCTTCGGCCAGGGCCCTTGCCTTTTCAGGTGCTCCGGCAAAATAATACTGGTCTATCATTCCGGACACCGCGAGCTCGTTGCCAAGAGACAGCATGCACATGTCCAGAGGGTACTGCTGCGGCTTCATGACCTTCATGGCCTTGTCCAGCATCGCCTCCGCCTCCTTATGACGTCCGGCCTTGTTCAGCAGGCGCGCGGTCTGGAAGAACAGGTCGCGGTAGCTCATCACACCGCAGAACGTATAAAGATTCTGGTAATCAACGAAATAGTTATCCGCAGCGACGCTGTCCCAGCGGAACACGTCATTCATCAGATGCGTAAGCTCGTCGACATCGGCAAGGCCCGGGTCGGACCGCTTGCTTCCGGTTTTGACCGGTACGAAACGGTAGCTGAAGCCCTCGTACATCAGATATTCCTTTATGCCCATGTTCAGGTCTCCGCCCATGCTCAGCACATGGATAGGGCGGTCCCACTGATAACCGCTGAGCAGATCCAGCATAAAGAGCTCCTGCTTGGTGATATAGTCCTTGTTTGGGGACATCGTGAGCACTATCTCGTCCGGAACAGAATCCGCAAACTTCTCTCCGAGTATGCCGTATTTAAGGACATTCTCCTTGTTCACCGGCACGCTGATGCGGCGGCTGCATATATAATTGACTTTCGAGCCCCTGCTTAGGGTCACCTTATACTCCGGGCTCTTGAAAATCCTCATCACCTCAGAAATAGGAGTGACCTTGTCCTCCTGATCTATTATATACACGAATTCGTTGGTGCCGTACAGATACTGTTTCAAAGGCACCGAAACAGGAAGCGGAGCCGATTCGTTGCATGCGTACTTCATCTGGTCGATATGCCAGTCGGTACCGAGCAGGGATGTATTGCAGATGCGCACGTCGGTACGGATTCCCTCCACCTCCTGGGCATACCAGACAGGGAAGGTGTCATTGTCGCCATGGGTTATGAGAATGCCGTCCTTTCCCACGGAATTCAGATAGTTGTATGCGATCTCCACTGCCGTGCGGCGGTTGTGGCGGTTGTGGTCGTCCCAGTTCTGCTGCGCCATGAGGGCAGGAACGCCAAGGCACAGGATCGCGGCGGCGCTTACAAGAGCCGTCTTGAGCTTCGGATCGGACAGTTTTCCGTCTATCAGGGTATAGATGGCCGCGAGCGCGAAACCTATCCATATACAGAAAGCATAGAAAGAGCCGGCGTATGCATAGTCCCTCTCACGCACCTGATAAGGAGGCTGGTTAAGATACAGCACGATCGCTATGCCTGTCATGAAGAACACGAGGAAGGTCACCCAGCATCCCCTCTTGTCCCTTGCGAACTGGAAACAAAGTCCTATGAGTCCCAGCAGCAGGGGCAGGAAGAAATAATGGTTCTTGCCCTTGTTGTTCTTTATATAGTCAGGCGCGTCGCTCTGGTCGCCAAGGCGGAATTCGTCTATGAAGCCTATGCCGCTCTCCCAGTTGCCCTTGAAGATATCGCCTGGGACATTGGAATGGAATTCATTCTGACGGCCGACGAAGTTCCACATGAAATAGCGCCAGTACATGAAATTCATCTGGTAGTCGAAGAAGAACACCAGATTGTCGCCGAATGTAGGCTTGCGGTGGCTTGCCCCGCGCACCGCCTTGCCTTTCGGAATATATGCCTCATAGAAGTCTATATGCTCGTCGCTGCTGCTCCACATGCGGGGAAACAGCATCTTGCCGCTGTCGCTGTATATAAGTCGCGGCTGGCCCTGTGCCTTGATGTATTTGCCGCCGAGCGGAGCCCAGTATGTGGTAGGCTCGAGCTTTGCCGGAGCGTCGAAATACTGTCCGTACAGAAGAGGAGATGTCCCGTACTGCTCGCGGCTGAGATAGCGCACCAGAGTAAAAGGATTATCGGGCTGATACTCGTTGGTAGGGGTTTTCGCCGCGCTGCGGATAACGCAGATGCCGAAGAAAGAAAAGCCTGTAAGTATGGCTATAGAGCACAGTATCGCGGTATTCGCCAGCACCTTGCCTTTTTTCAAGGTACGGAAAGCCCCCCAGAATCCCAGTGCGAAAAGCGCGAGCATGAAGAACACCGCACCCGTATTGAACGGAAGGTGAAGAGTGTTCACGAAGAACAGGTCCACGTATGCGGCCATCTTAGGAAGATACGGTATCACCACGAAATTGAGGACACCCAGGATCAGCACGCTTATCAGCAGTATCTTTACCGTTTCCCTGAAGCTGTACGGCCTGTCCTCGCGCATCCTGTAATAATACATGAACACGAGGGCCGGAATCGTAAGCAGGTTCAGCAGGTGCACGCCGATAGAGAGGCCCATCAGGAACGATATCAGCACGATCCAGCGGTTAGCATGCGGAGTGAACGCCTGCTCGTACCAGCGCGTCATAGCCCAGAATACAATGGCCGTGAACAGGGACGACATGGCGTAAACCTCGCCCTCGACGGCGCTGAACCAGAACGTATCGCTGAAAGTGTACGCCAGCGCGCCAAGCGCTCCCGAGCCGAAAACGGCTATCGCGCCCGCCGCGCCGTATTCCCCGTCCTTGCCCGGCTTCACCAGCCTTTTGGCGAAAAATACGATAGTAAGGTACAGGAGGAAAATCGTCATGGCCGAACATATCGCGCTGAGCGCATTCACCGCCACAGCGGCGTTCTCTCCGCTGAAAGGAATGGTAAATATGCGCGCGAAAAGCTGGAACACAGGGTTTCCGGGAGGATGGCCCACCTCCAGTTTGTATGACGAAGCGATAAACTCTCCGCAATCCCAGAACGACGCGCTGCTCTCCATCGTCATAAGGTATGTGACGGCGGAAATGACGGTAACCGCGGCGGCAGTGATACGGTTATACAGATTGAATTTTCTGATATTCATAAAAATGCATTTGTCAGACTGCAAATATACAAATAGAAATCATTATCTTTGCAAAAAATATGCCCTTCTATGGCTTCAAATGATTGGAAAGACAGGCTCGGAGTGGTGTTCTCCACCAATCCGGATTTCAAATACACGACCGCGGAAAAAGAGGTCATCGAGACACCGGCGCCCGGAAAGCAGCGCCTGACCGTGAAAATAGACAGACGCTCCAGGGCCGGCAAACAGGTGACCCTGGTGGAGGGTTTCAAAGGCTCGGAGGACGATCTGGCCCTGCTCGGACGCGAGCTTAAGAAGAAGCTGGGCGTAGGGGGCAGCGCCAAGGACGGCGCGATCGTGATCCAGGGCGACTTCCGCGACCGTGTCGTGGAAATCCTTGTAAAGACGGGCTATAACGCCAAAAGGGGCAATTAGGTGACAGAAAGCGCCGTCATATCCCCGCTGGGCGCGGCGGCAGTGGCCGCCGCCTCATTCCTGGTGCTGCTGGTAATCGGCGACATCACGGACATGTCGTCCAGCCTGCTCGGATGCGTATTCAGGTGGAGGGAGAACGTCAACCTGTACAACAACATGAAGATGAGACGGGCGCGAAACCGCATCTTCATGGCCCTTATGCCGGCATTCGTCATCGTGCTCGCATATTATGACATCAGCCCCGCGGGGCACGGAGCGACGGCGCCATACCGCTTTCTCGAAGCCCTGCTGACGGTATCTGCCTATTATCTCCTGAGGCTTACATGCAAGTTTCTGTTCTGCGGGCGCCAGTGGCGCAGCGGCGACTTCCAGTGCGCGTCACAGACCTCATACACATTCGCGGTTATCGGGGCCATCTCCGTTTTTACGGTATCGGGGATACTTAACGTCGCCGGAGCCGGCAGCGAAGCCTCGGTTTCCGTAATCATGTGGACATCAATAGTTATTTATAGCGTCTTCCTGCTGAGGGAATACCAAGTTTTTGCCTCTTTCCGAGGTTATTTGGCAGCTTTTTTGTATCTTTGCGCCCTTGAAATTCTGCCGACAGGACTTTTGGCAGCCTCTTATTTTATATTTTGACATGCCTGTAAAAAAAATACTTCTTTCGCTCAATCCCCCGTCGCTGATGGGAGCCTATGACGACCTGACCGCCAAATACGGCGTTTCATTCACGTTCGCACCATTCTACAAGATAGAACCGCTCAGCTCCATCGAGATGAGGGCCCAGCACTGCAACATCGCGGACTACAGCGCGGTGGTCTTCTCTTCCCGCAGCACAATCGACGCATTCTTCACCCTATGCGAGGAGCTCAGGATGAAGATATCCGAGGATATGAAATATTTCTGCACGAACGAGAAAGTCGCCATGTACCTGCAGAAGCATATAGTCTACCGCAAGAGAAAGATCTTTTATGGCGACGGCACGCCGTCTTCGGTTCTCGGCCTGATAACGTCAAAGCACAAGGACGACAACTTCCTCATCGTCACTTCCGATACGGCTGTCAGCAGCCTGACGAAGGCTTTCGACACCACGCCATACAGGCACAGCAGCGTCATTTTCGCCAAGAGCACGCCAAGGGATATGAGCGAGACGGATCCGTCCGGCTACGACATGATCGTGATATACAACAAAGCCGACGTGGATGCGCTGAAAGCGAATTTCCCCGATTTCAGGCAGGGAGACATAGCACTCATAGCATACGGAGGGGCAAGCCTGAAAAAGGCATGCAGCGAGGCCGGGCTGAACGTCAGCTTCAGCGGCCCTACTCCTGAATGCACTTCCGTGGTGAAAGCCATAGAACACTATATCAAAAACAACTGACGCTTGGACTTCTGTCTTTCAAAAGCAGAGCGGATCTGTTCGGTAAGCGATATCGGGCAGCTGGTCACCGGGGGACGGTATATGAATCTCGGCGTCATACGCTGCTGCTACCGCAGACGCGCAGCTGCCGGTGCCGGCAATTGCGAGGTTGAGGACGGCGGCGGGATCCGCGGCCTCAACCGCATTATGGTGTCCGTACCGAAGAAACTTTTCAGGCGCGCGGTAAAGCGGAATCTTCTGAAACGCAGGATACGGGAGGCATATCGCCTGCAGAAGCACATGCTGGACGGAATCAGCGGCGTGGACATGATGTTTGTCTACAACACGAAGGAAGTGGCGGAGTTCAGGGAGATCTACGCGGCTGTCGGAGCCGCGCTCAGCAAGATAGCCGGGCATGGAAAACAGGACTGACAAGGGCATACGCCCTGCGGCAAAGCGGATATTCACGGCACCGCTGATATGGGCGGTACGGTTCTATCAGATATGCATATCCCCTTACAAGGGCGCGGCAAGCTGCAGGTTCACTCCAACATGCAGCGCATACGCGATAGAGGCTCTTCGCAAATACGGCCCGTTCAAAGGCGGATATCTGGCCCTGCGCAGGATCCTGCGCTGCCACCCGTGGGGAGGAAGCGGATATGACCCAGTCCCATAGGAAAAGCTCCGGAAGCCTCAGGCTTTCTTTTTCTGCACTATCCTATATCCCGCTGCGGCGACAAGCAGCGACATCGCCGGGGAAATCAGATTGAAGAAACAATACGGAAGATATTCGATTGTCGCGACATGCAGCACCGTGGACTGCGTCATGCCGCAGGAATTCCATGGCACAAGCACGGAAACCACCGTCGCCGAATCCTCGGCGGTACGGCTGAGCAGACGCGGCTCGAATCCCCTGTCGGAATACAGTTTCCTATAAAGGCTGCATGTGAGGATTATGGACAGGTACTGGTCGCCGGTGGCGCAGTTCGCGAACACGCCGGTAAGAACGGTGGAGCCAACGACCCCGAAACGCGAAGACACGTGCCTGACAAGCAGGTCCGTAAGGCTCTGAAGCATGCCGCTGCCGGCGAATACGCCTCCGAAAGTGGCGGCGCATATTACAAGGAAGACTGTAGGCATCATGCCGTTCATGCCCCTTGTGGCGACAAGCGCGTCATACGCTTCGCTGCCGGTATGAAGAGAGGTGGAGTCGAACCATGATATCATAAGTCCGCGGAACATCGTCCTGAACACGGAATCGCCTTCTGCACATCCGGATACCATGCTGACATTGTCCGGCTGGAAAATCACGGCCGCCGCCGTCGCCATCAGGGCAGCGCACAGCAGCGTGAGCATAGCCGGAACCCGTCTGGCGATAAGCACGCCAGTCAGGGCAGGCACAAGCAACAGCCACGGAGATATGTTGAATGTCCTGCGGAGGGCATCCGACGCCTCGCTGAGTTCCACGGCCTGCGTCCCGTCGTGCATTATGCTGATAATCAGAAAGGCCACGCATGCGATGACAAATGACGGAACCGTCGTGATGAGCATATAGCGTATATGTTCGAACAGGGGCGTGCCTACGGTGGACGAGGCCATTACCGTGGTATCGGACAGAGGCGACACCTTGTCTCCGAAATACGCTCCGGATATGATGGCGCCCGCGGTGACCGCAGGATTGTATCCCATTGCGTTGCCTATGCCGATCATCGCCACGCCTATGGTGGCGATTGTGGTCCATGAACTGCCGGTAATCATCGAGACGATTGCGGAAATCACGCACACGGCCAGCAGGAATATCTTCGGCGATATGATGTTCATGCCGTAGCACATCAGCGTGGGTATGATTCCGCTTATCATCCATGTGCCGCCTATGGCACCGATAAGCAGCAGGATAATGATCGCTATGCTCACGCCCTTGATATTGCCGGCGACAGACTCTTCCAGCACGCTCCAGGGGCATTTATATACAAATATGGATATGGCCGCCACGACACCTGTGGCAAGGATAAGTGCCAGCTGGCTGGCTCCGGTAAGGGCGTCGGCCCCGAAGAAGCGGACCACCAGGAACAGCACGGCGACAAGGACGGCAAGCGGGACCAGTGCCATCGCCCAGGACGGCGTTTTTGTATTGTATGCCATCCCGCCTATTCGTGCGCGGCGAAGCGCTGTTCGGCCAGACGTTCGTATTTCGTGCCGGGACGTCCGTAATTGGCGTAAGGATAGATGCTGATGCCTCCGCGCGGAGTGAAAAGTCCCGTCACCTCTATGTATTTCGGATCCATAAGGGCGATTAGGTCCTTCATGATCTTATTGACGCAGTCTTCATGGAAATCGCCGTGGTTGCGGAAGCTGAAAAGATACAGTTTCAGCGACTTGCTCTCCACCATCTTCACGTCAGGGATGTACGAGATGCGTATTTCCGCAAAATCCGGCTGGCCTGTAATCGGGCACAGCGAAGTGAATTCCGGGCAGTTGAACCGCACCCAGTAATCGTTTTCCTGATGCTTGTTTATGAATGACTCCAACACTTCGGGAGCGTAATCGCTTCTGTACTCCGTTTTCCTGCCGAGGGCATGAAGCCCGTCCTTTTCTCTTTCCGAACTCATCGTATAAATTGTTACAGGCGCAAAGTTAACGAATTTTTCGCTTCATTTTCCATTTTAATTTGTATCTTTGAGAATAACGCCAAAATAACTTAACACAACATAAGACCATGCACTTTACTCTTCCAAAAGACGGAGGCCTGATCCAGGACAACATCCCTCAGAACATCCTCCACGGCTACGAGCATATTCCGGCCGAGATTTTTGACACCCAGGAGACTGCCAGCGAGGCAGTTGCCCGGAAGATCGTAAAAGCCATAAACGAAGCTCCGGCAGACCGCCTCTTCAAGCTCTGCCTCAGCACCGGAACCACTCCGCGCCTCGTATACCGGCTTCTTCGCAAGGCATACGAACAGGGCGAGGTAAGTTTCAGGAATGTGGCAGTCTACACAATCGACGAATTCTATCCTGCGATCCCCGACTCGGAGAAAAGCCGCACTTTCGTGGCACGCACGGAACTCCTGAACCATATCGACATCCTTCCGGAGAATATCCACAATCTGGACAACAGCATCCCTGCCGATGAAATCAGCGAATACTGCACCGAATTCGACGAGACGGCACGTGACATCGACATCCTGATTCTCGGCATAGGCGAGAAAGGACAGGTCGGATTCAACGAGGCCGGCACCAGCATACAGAGCCGCACGCGCACCGTGCTCCTGCCTTACAAGTCCCGCAAGCGTCAGGCCAAGGGCTTCGGCAACGATTTCAGCAAGACCCCGGCCATGGCGATCACGATGGGCATCAACACCCTGATGAGCGCAAAGAAAGTGTATATGCTGGCTTTCGGTGAAGGCAAGGCTACAGCAGTGAAGAACACAATCGAGGACGAAATCAGCGCGATGTGCCCTTCTTCATATTTCCAGCAGCACGGCAACACTCGCATTTACGTGGATGAGAACGCGGCATGCACCCTGACCCGCAACGAGGCCCCATGGCTTATCGGCCCTTGCGAGTGGACTCCGAAATTCCAGCGCAAGGCGGTGGTATGGCTGTGCCAGAAGGTCGGCAAACCTATTCTCAAGCTCACTCTGAACGACTATCTGGAGAACTCCTTAGGCGAACTGGTGGACCAGTGCGGCCCTTACGACCGTATCAACATCAACATTTTCAACGACCTCCAGCACACCATCACGGGCTGGCCGGGCGGAAAGCCTGATTCTGACGACACGACACGTCCTGTGCCGTCCTCGCCATGGCCTAAGACAGTGCTGATCTTCTCGCCTCATCCGGATGACGATGTAATCTCCATGGGCGGCACGTTCATCCGTCTGGCCCATCAGGGCCACAACGTACACGTGGCATACGAGACTTCCGGCAACGTGGCAGTGCATGACGATGTGGTGGTACAGCACATGGACGCCGCTAAAGAGCTGGGCTTCGGAGACCGCGTCGAGGAGGTAAAGGCCCTCATAGCAAGCAAGCGTCCGGGCATGCCGGAGCCACGTCCGCTCCTGGACATCAAGGGCGCGATACGCCGTTCGGAGGCAAAGGGTTCTGTCCGCAGCTTCGGCCTGGACGAGAGCCACGCGCACTTCCTCAACCTGCCGTTCTATGAAAGCGGCGGAATCAGCAAGAATCCGAAGACACAGGCCGACGTGGATATCATCAAGGCCCTGATGAACGAGCTGAAACCTCACCAGATCTATATGGCCGGCGACCTTGCCGATCCTCACGGAACGCACAGGGTATGTACCGAAGCCGCTCTCGAAGCGTTCGAGGAGCTGAAGGCAGAGGGCGTGGAGTGGACTAAAGAGTGCCACATCTGGCTGTACCGCGGCGCATGGATGGAATGGGAAATCGGCAGCGTGGACATGGCTGTGCCGCTCAGTCCTGACGAGGTAGTGGAGAAACGCTATGCGATCTACCATCACCTTTCGCAGAAAGACATCGTGCCGTTCCCTGGCGATGACCCGCGCGAGTTCTGGCAGAGGGCCGAAGAGCGCACAGGCAACACGGCCAAGACATACAACGATCTGGGAATGGCGGAATATCAGGCTATCGAGGTATTCCTGCGTCTCTGCTGATCCCGTCCGGCACGAACACCGTATCGGACAGCGAGCCGCCTCTGATGGCGGACAAAGAACGTTGCCGGAAAGCCACATGACTTTCCGGCAATGTTCTTTATGCCTTACGCCGGTTAAAATACGGCGGTCATGACAATTGAGATGTTATGAACCGATTTATCCGTGCCTCCGACATTTATCATCGGAGTAATTGACGGGCTATAGCGGACACCGACTTTTGCACGGTATGCACCGATACCGGCCTCTACAATAGGCCTCAGCTGGAATCCGAGTTTTTCTGTCTTGCCGACTGACTGGCTATCACTTTGGCCGTTGCCTCTTACAACGAGTATCCCCTCTGCGAGAAAAGAAAAACCTGCCGCCATACCGGCTTTCCAGTAGAAATTGCCATAGCCTAAATTTTGCTGCGGGAAGAAATGCTGCCCGGCATATACAGAAAACAAACAGTTTTTGTTAAACATTTTTACAGTGATTGTATAATCTGACACACTGGATCTGGCACGAGGTTCTTCAAGTATTGTCTCTACTGCGCCGCCGATGTACCATGACGAACTTTCTTTCAGATAATAGTCGAATGTGGCACCGATATTCAATGCAAGTCCGGGCAAATTGCGGTAATACACTTCAGCTCCTTCCGTATTGCCTACGATATCAGAACAGGACATTCCGCCTCCAAACACAAGTCCACAATAAAATTTCTTCTTCCTCTTTGCGTCTTCAAGCTTATCTGCCTCGGTCCGGACCCTTCCGGATGAAGTATCAAAAACAAGTCCGCCGGTATTGCCGTTCCCATTATAATTACCCTCAGGCATTTTATTCTCCTCCACGCCTCCGTCGACCTTATTGAACACTTCCTTATGGCCATTATAGAATACGATATATGCTATTTTGTTTTTCTGTATAATGAATTTCGCGCCATTGATATTGTCGGCCCTGTAATATTCCACATTGTCTGTATTGACAGCGATAACCTTTGCCTCAACGGAAGTGCCGTCGCGGAAAACGACCATATCACTTGTCTGCGCGAATGCGCAGGTGACGGCAAATACAAGGATAACTGAAAGTATGTATCTTTTCATAACCGCATGATCTTACTTGTTCATAGTAATGTGCATCAAAAATTTATTGCAAGGCCGATACCGTGCCTCTGCCCGCCGAAACTGCAGGTCACTGTATTCTGCCTGTTGTACTCTTCGCCTATTTTCCTGACATTGCGACTGCCGATCACGTCCAAAGGAACACCTATCGCCAACGGAATCAAAGTTCCCGGAAGTATTATCGCTGCCAACTGTCCGTCTGACAACGCCCCTTCCGGCGCAAGAAGGCATCCTGCCAAAGTTCCGGAAAGCCAGCTAAGGCCGAATATCCAAAGCCACTCGCCGGCATTCGCCATGAGTGAGTTCGATATATATCTTGAATACATCTGTGGGTCTGGCATATCTTGCGATTCGATTTCACGCAGCGGACGTCCTTGCGAATCAACAAAGTACAACTTATTGTCATTGTATTCCACTTTGGCTGAATACGGCATAGTATTTTGGGGAATATATGGGGACGCATCGCCGGACTGGTTTGCAGAAGACTTTATAGCCTCTTCATGCGTGCTCACAATCTTACCACAGGCATTAAAGTACTGGATTGCTCCGCTTGCAAATTGAATGCTCACGACGTTGCTTGTTTTTGCCTTGAACACCGGGCCGTCAGCAAGTTCCGAAAGTTTGTAGGTAACCGTATCGTCTGTGATCTCACTTACCGAAGCCCTGACAATGGAGTAGTCCCTCATGGTAATGATATCTTGTGCACCAAGCATCAATGCAAAAATGAGGAATGCAGCCGATGTCAGCGACAATTTTAAGAAATAGTTTTTCATGTGTATGTAATTTAAGGTTAATATGCACATAAAAAAAAAGCGTGTTTTTGAGAGTGTAAAGATGAGCGTGTGTATATCATTAATACAAAATACTAAAGTCGATAGTGATTCTGTATTCCCTGTATTTGTATGGGACGACAAGAATAAATCATCAGGATTGAGTACTTCTTTCTCTCTTAATGACATTATAGCAACTGATAGTATTGATTATACAATACCACGTTTGAGACCTGAATACAAAACAACAGTCTTTAAGTTGTTGAAGAAAAAAGGGATATCACTGAAATGTATAGAGGGTGAGTTAAATGTAACATTTCACAAAAAATTCTTTGGCTCAAATATTAGCAACCCAATTATATTGAAGGGAGCTTCAATATAACGATACTATTATGCTCATCAAATGAGCCAAGGTCAAATAGACTATCTCGAAGAAGATAAATATTTGTTAGAATATGGGAATGCTGAGAAATCTGCCTATCACAAATATGAAAGAATTGCAATGCAAGGAATGACAGGTGCTAATGACAAGATTAGACTTGTAATGTCTATTGTACCTCAAGGATATTATTGGGCTAATTCATGCAATTATATATTGCCATCACACTCAATAGACCTATATTGCTTATTGGGATTCCTAAACTCCAAAACCATAAATTGGTTCTTTAGATGTTTCATTACTAATAGCAATGTTAATGGTTACGAAGTTGATAATTTCCCAATACCGCTGATAGATTCAGGTACTCAATTGAAGATTTCCGAGTTAGTAAAAAAGTTATTTAAACTACGTGTACAAATAATTTTGCAGACACCTCTACAATTGAAAAGCAGATTGATGAGTTTGTTATCAAGTTTATGAATTATCAAAGAATGATATAAAAATCATTGAACAAAGCATCTAAGCACTATAGTAGCCTGCGTTCCCGCATGCTATTGCTATGTCAATCCATAAGATAGTGTTAATAAAATTTACTACATTAATAATTTCTTTATAGATTCTTGGTCACTCTTATTACACTTATTCAATGGTTTATAACAATCATGAATATACTTATCTGATAATAAATCTATATTTCTTCTACTGGTGTAATACTTTGGGACATCTATTCCTTTCGGATATAACTGAGGTAAGGTTACAAATTTAACAGAACGAGTATCACATGAACAAATTACCTTACATTTTGAAACAATAACTATAGCAGGTAAATGAGGGTCATCAAAATCCTTATCAGTTATTTCTTTTTCAATACGCTCTTGTTCTCTATCAACCCGTTCTTTTTCTACACAAATCGCCTTTCCCTTATTCTTTAATAAATTGATTATTTTAAGATATTTACGGGCTTTGCTTAATTCGCCAATGTATTTACTGCCACCATAAATCAATTTTCCTTTGCCAGAAATTATCCATTCTAGTACTGGAACAAATTGAGGATGATTTTCAGATTTACACTCAAAAACAGATGCCAAACAATTTGTATCAACAATTACACACATAATTAGATTTCTAGCATTTTTAATTCCTCATCAATAAAAAAGTTTCCATAAGATTCTGGCATATCTATTGGATATTGTCCATTCTCTTTTATTACTATTGGGGTTACTTGTGTTCCTTTATGATGCCGCTCAAAAAAGAGTATTTGTCCCGACATCTTACTCTTTTCTTCTGATTGAGATAATTTATATCTAAATCTATTGATTGTGAAATCACTATGTGTTTCAATAATGAATTTATTTTTATTTTCAATGACAGAATTATATATTAGTTCACCAAAGGCAGCTTGGGCTTTTGGATGCAAATGAACTTCAGGTTGCTGAATAGCAAACATATCACCTTTTGATGTTACTATTTCTACTATCAATGGCATAACTTGTGATACACCATAACCCACATTAGTTATTCTTACAGGTAATGAATTATACAAAACATTAATAGCGTATGGTGCTCCTTTTACTTTACTATATTCATCTATTTGAATATTATCAAACAAAGAACTTTCTTTTCCAAATTTAATTAAAGCATCAACAATGCTACTCTCTTTTCCTTTATTGCGAGAAGTCATGATTGTTCTTAAAATATTTGGAATATGATCACCTTCTGGAGAAAAAGCTTGCTTAAATGCCTCATAAGTACGTTGTGCCTTTGCACGTATTGGTGCGAACCATAATAACCTATTGAATATAGGTGTTATTATTATGCCATTTGTTGGCTTGCCTTCAGAATCTCCTCTAATCTCCATCTCGATAACATTTCTAATGATACCTAAGGGTGGCATTTTAGAAAATTGTGTAGTTGAGAGTCTTTTCTTTTGTCCGACAAAATCACCATACATTAAAACCCAATCAGGAAATTTTTCCCCATTATAACCTATGATTTGATAATCAACAGATGATGCATGCATAGTAACTAATACACTTTTATCACCTATCAATGTCATATATTCAGCTATATATGGAAGACTATTCCGTTTCTTGAATTTCATCCAAAAATATTTGGGAGCATTTTTACTTTTCTTTTCTTTGAATTCAATTCCAATAACAAAATAAGTTTTATCTGACGAACATTGATTTACAATTTCATCAAAATATCCAAGTTCAACGGTCTCATTATTGAATTCTGGTGAAATCCAAAAACTTGGGGAGTTAAGAATATTTAACAGATTCAATATAGCCGTCTTGCCTGTACTATTCTCACCAACAAAAAAGTTTACATCTAAAAAAGGTATAAACGTTTTTTCAAATCCTTTATAATTATCTAAGTAAAGAGTTTTCATAACACAATACTTTTAATGTTTAATTTATTTTTAGCGCAATATCCTAACTTGTTTTTGTAATTCCTCTATTCTTTGCATGAGCGCATCAAACTCTAAAGATTCACCATAAATGAAGAACGTTCTCATATCGGCATAGTCATTTTGCCATGCCTCCATAGACGATTCTGGTATCGTAAAGTTGATGGTTAAAGGAGTATGCAAATCATAATTTACATACTTCAAAGCATAATAAGCCTTACGATGCTCAACAATGGCATCATAAAGTTTGCGATTCGACAAAGCTTCTACGCCATATTCTGTATCCATCAGTTTTTCCAAATCATAAAGATGGCGTGACATTCGGACACTACGTGGCTTTTCTTTTTGAAATTCTTCAGCCAAAAGAAATAGCTTCTCAAGGAATGTACGAGTAGGGACTACGGTTCTGACCAAACTATCTGCATCGGTATCTTCGCCATCAAAACTTTCACCTATTAGAGAACGGATTTGTCGTAATTCCGTAGGTTCATCCATTGAAAGACAACTAATTTCAATCTTTACACGTGGAGGAATATAATTTATCGTATCCTCAAGAATTGACGGATAGTGTAATAAAATTACCGTAGGATCTTTATCTGAATCTATCGGCCGCCATTCTCCATTTTTATCCTGTATCTGAAATACATTCTCTATACTGTAACCGGAAACTCCCATTTCTTTCAAGCGAGCATCTAATTGAGAAGAAAGGGTCTCATGGATATATGCCCGTGCAATTTTGCGCAATTTCTCCCGTTGACTTTTACTTGTACTCTCTATACCGAAGAATGAATGACTGATTGCTAAATCAATGTCTTCTGAAAAGCGCTCTATGATATTAAAACCTTTTGACAATGATGTCCCGCCTTTGAATATCAGGAAATCACGACAATCTGTTTGAAACAAGGCCTTCAATGTAACGGTTACCCACCAGTCCTTTTCTATAGCGGCTTGATTAACGCCAGGGTATCCAGTTTCTGTTTGCTGTAACATTGCCAGACGGTCCACTATTTCATTGTTTAACCACAGTTTTCCCATAATATATTTTTAAGCGGTTAGCATTGGTTTTATAATTCGTTTCATCCATGCAGGCATCATATCCACATCTCTGATTAAAGTCTCCTTATCTGTTTCTTTTGATACCAATTGCCGGATTATATTCAGTTCTCTTTCTCCTACATTCTCTTTTTTCAGAGCCTTAAGTGCCTGAACAAGTAGTGAGATAAGACGAGTAGCATAACAGAAGTTCTTAGGGACACCTCGTTTTAATACTACTTTTCTATTTGATAAATTTACTGTTCTTTCGCTACCTGTAGTCAGGAATGTGTAATTCATCGGTACTTGAGTCGATAGCCCTAATAAATTCAGTGCAGTCATACCGGAAGGCAAGACTTCTGCGTTATCCCGGACAGCAATTGCCTGTACGACCTTATCAACCGAAGGAAGTACAGCACCAAATCGGCTTTTTCTTGGCCTGGCATATATTCCATGTGCAATTTTAACAAGCGTACCTTCATTTGTCAATTCAGACAAAATACTCCCTACAAATTCTGTGTGATATTCAGG
>CAYLQE010000031.1:0-25088 GCA_964385835.1 uncultured Muribaculaceae bacterium
ATCTCGATGCGCCAGCCCTGGTCGTCGGTCAGATGCCAGTGGAGACGGTTGAGCTTGTGAAGGGCCATGATGTCGATATAGCGGTACACCTCCTCTACAGGGAAGAAATGGCGAGCGCAGTCGAGGTGCATGCCCCTGTATGCGAAGCGCGGATAATCGCGCAGGCTCATAGCCGGAACTGTCCAGTCCGCCTCAGGGTCAGGCTCCCCGCCCCAGATCTGTACGGGCATGAGCTGCTTAAGGGTCTGGATCGCATATATGAATCCATTGAGGCCGGAAGCCTTTACGGTAATCTTCTTCCTGCCGGATTCTATGGTGTATTCCTCCGCGGCAAGAGTGTCGTCTTTCAGGAACTCTATCACTCCGCCTTTTTCCGATGCGGGCACATTCGATGCGAGGAGTGCGGAGAAACCGTCAATGTTCTTCAGGGACAGTTCGTCGAGGCCTTCGCCCGCAACGGTCTGCACGCCTGCAAGATTGAAAGAACCGCAGTGAAGGCTGACTTCCTGCGGGAGAGGGACCACCGGAACGGAGCCATTCCGGGAGCATGATGCCAATACAGCTGTCGCCGCGGCAATGGCATAAAATACTGACTTTATTTTCATAAACTGATAACTTGACGTTTTTTGAGGTTTTAAATTTACACCTTATTTTTAATATTCGGAAAATATTTTAAAAGATTCGGAGAATAATCCTGCCAATGATAGAGATCCGTTGTCTTTTCCGGGCCGTTTTGCCTCTTTTTTCATCTTTTTTCAAAAAGGCCGGCGGTTTTTTACAATAATTCATTAAATTCGGCATAGTTGTTATAAAAGGGACAGTTATACAACACAATTATTAATATTAACTTATAAAAAACTATCAAATGTCAAGATCATCACTGGTTAGCAAAATCATTTGCTTGGTTGGTGCTCTCATTGCATGTGCCGTCATACCGGCGTCCGCACAGGGCAATGCACCGATCACCGTGTCCGGCACAGTACTCGACTCCGGCGGACAATCGGTAATCGGCGCGAGCATCATTGTGAAAGACACTATGAACGGTACTGTTACCGGTATCGACGGAAATTTCACGATTTCCGCTTCTGCAGGTGACGTCCTTGTGATTTCATGCATGGGTTATCAGACCAAAAACGTAAGCGTGACAGGAAGCGTCATGAAAGTGATCCTGGAGGAAGACTCGGAGCTTCTTTCTGAGGTCGTAGTGACCGCCCTCGGCATCAAGAGGGAGCAGAAAGCGCTGAGCTACAATGTACAGGAGCTCAACGGCGACAAGCTCACGCAGGTTAAGGACGCGAACTTCATCAACGCTCTTGCGGGCAAGGTCGCAGGTGTCACGATCAATTCTTCCGCCGCCGGCCCTGGCGCTGCGGCACGTATCGTGATGCGAGGCACCAAATCCCTCGAGAAGGACGACAACGCCCTGTACGTCATCGACGGCATCCCTATGTTCAACATCAATTCCGGCAATACGACCGGCGGCACGATGAACGACCAGCCGGGCTCGAGCAGCGCGGCGGACATCAACCCGGATGACATCGAGACGATTTCCGTGCTCACAGGACCTTCCGCTGCGGCTCTTTACGGCTCAAACGCAGCCAACGGCGTCGTGCTGATCACGACAAAGAAAGGCTCGGAGGGCAAGGTGAAGATCGCGTTCAGCAACAGCACATCGTTCTCGACCCCTACAATGATGCCCGCTTTCCAGGACACATACGGCAATAACGAGGGCAGCGTGACAAGCTGGGGCAAGAAACTTGACGCTCCGTCAGGCTACGATCCGGCGAACTTCTTCAACACCGGCGTGAACGTGATGAACGGATTTACCTTCAGCACCGGCAACGACAAGAACCAGACTTACGCCTCGGTTTCCAGCACGAACTCCACAGGCATACTTCCGAACAACGGCTACAACAGGTATAACTTCTCCATCAGGAATACGGCCAACTTCGCCAAAGACAAGCTGCATCTGGATCTGGGCGCCCAGTACATCATCCAGAACAACAAAAACATGGTAGGCAGCGGACAGTATTTCAACCCGCTCACTTCGCTTTACCTTTTCCCTCGCGGCGAGAGCTTCGCCGACGTGCAGGCTTACGAGCGTTACAGCGAGGGCCGCAACATCAACGTACAGTACTGGCCTGAATCCATTTTCGGCACGGAGCTGAACATGCAGAACCCTTATTGGGTAATGTACAGGATGACCACAGAGAACTCGAAACGCCGCTACATGCTGAACGGCAGCCTCAAATGGGACATCGCCGACTGGGTGAACGTCATCGGCCGCGTGAGGGTGGACAACTCCGACCAGGATTCATACAGCAAACGCTACGCTTCGACCACAGGCCTGTTCACAGAGGGCAGCAGCAAAGGCTACTACGGCCATACTAAGCAGAACGACCGCAACGTATATGCCGACGCGATCCTGAACATCAGCAAGAACTTCATTGACAACAAGCTCTCGCTCAACGCCAACATCGGCGGTTCGATCAACGACCAGCGCGAGGACAGCGCGTTCCTCAAAGGCGGTCTGGAGAACATCCCTAACCACTTCCACTACGGCAACATCAAGGCTTCGACCGAGAAAAAGAACGAGCTTATATGGCACGACCAGGTGCAGAGCGTGTTCGCAAACGTCGAGCTGGGCTGGGACCACATGCTGTACCTCACCGTGACAGGGCGCAATGACTGGGATTCACGTCTCGCATTCACCGACAACGCGAAGAAAGGATATTTCTATCCGTCGGTGGGCGGTTCGTTCGTCATCAGCGAGCTTTTCAACTCCCCTGTCGCCCTGCCTTATCTGAAGGTGCGCGCATCATGGGCCCACGTGGCTTCCGCTCCCGACCGCTATCTCACACGCATACAGTATGAGTACAACGAGCAGACGAACAACTACATTCTCCCTTCCACCCACTATAACACGAACCTCAAGCCTGAGGATACGAAATCATGGGAGGTCGGCATCAACGCCAAGCTGTGGGAGAACCGTTTCAACGTGGATCTGACCCTTTACCAGTCGAATACCTACAACCAGACTTTCTATGTCGACGCTTCGGCATCTTCCGGCTACAGCAAGAATATCGTCCAGACGGGCAACATCATGAACCGCGGTATCGAGGGAGCCGTGGGCTACAGCGATTCGTACGCAGGCGGCAAGGTAAGGTTCTCCACGAACCTGACATTCACGATGAACCAGAACAGGATCATCAGCCTCGCCAACGGCGCGACCGATCCTGAGACCGGCGAAATCATCAGCATGGACTATTATTCAAAAGGAATCCTCGGCGTGAGCGGCGGTCCTACAATGCGTCTGACAGAGGGCGGCACAATGGGCGACATCTACCTCAACCAGAGGCTTCGCCAGAGCCCTAACGGCTATATCTGGACAAGCGCGACAGGCGATGTGGAAATCGAGAACATCGAATACGAGAAGATCGGCAGCGTGCTTCCTAAATGCCATCTGGGCTGGAACACCTCGCTGTCCCTCTACGGCTTCGACCTCAACATACAGTTCGCGGCGCGTATCGGCGGTCTGGTGATTTCCGACACACAGGCTTATCTGGACAGATACGGCGTATCGGCGACAACAGCCAAAGTGCGCGAGCAGGGCGGCATCACGCTCGAAGACGGCCGCGTGGTGGACACGCAGAAATATTATGAGAAGGTGTCTACAGCAATCGGCACATACTATACTTACGACGCTACGAACGTAAGGCTTTCCGAGCTCAGCCTCAACTACAACCTGCCTAAGAAATGGTTCAAGGAGAAAGTTGGCATCTCCGTCGGCTTCACGGGACGCAACCTCCTTATGATCTACTGCAAGGCTCCGTTCGATCCAGAGAACACCTCAGCGGTATCCAACAACTTCTACCAGGGCGTGGATTTCTTCCAGCAGCCATCTCTGAGGAACCTTGGCTTCAATATCAAAATCAACTACTAAGCGATGAAGACAATGAAAAACATATGCAAAATCATGGCAGCCGGCGTTCTGGCCGGAATGTCAGTTGTCGCTTGCACGAAGAATTTCGAGAACTATAACACGAACCCTGCGGCGGCGACCCAGGAGCAGATGCTGGGCGACAACGCCCTGACCGTGTCCCTCATCAAGGATATGATACACACCCTGGCCGACGGCCAGCAGAACAACAGCCAGATGATAGACCAGATGATAGGTTCGGAATACGGCGGCCACGGAGCCTGCATCGCGGGATGGGGCAACGCCGGCAACTTCTATACCTACAATCCGAGAACAGGCTGGACAGGCGTGCCTTTCGACACCATGATGCCTCAGATCTATACCGGATTCTTCAAGATCTCCGGATTCACCGGAGGAAAAGGACTTACCTTCGCATGGGCACAGGTAATCCGCATCGCGGCTACATTGAGGCTCAGCGACATCTACGGTCCGGTGCCTTACAGCAAGGTAAACGGCGGCGAGTACAAGGTGGCATACGACAACCTGCCTGACCTGTACAATTACATGTTCGAGGACCTGGACAAGGCGATCGAAACAATGTATGCGGCCGCAGGCGAGGACACAAGCTCCCTGACGGAGGCCGATTACGTGTACGGCGGCGATTTCACGAAATGGGTGAAGTTCGCCAACACTCTCAAGCTGCGCATGGCCATGAGGCTTACGAACGCGGACCCTGCCCTTGCAAAGGCAAAGGCGGAGGAGGCCGTGGCGCATCCTGGCGGCGTGCTGAGCGAGGCCGGCGACTGCGCTTGGAGCACATACAATGACGGCATGAACCCTTATTACCGCGCAGCGTACACATGGAACGGCGGCGAGATCCGCGTCAGCGCGAACGTGACCTCATATCTGGGCGGCTACAGGGATCCGCGTCTCGAGGTTTATGCTACAAAGTCCAACGGCGAATATATCGGCGTGCGCAACGGCATCGACCATAACGCCTACTCTACGGCGACCCATCAGAACCTCTCGAACTTCAACTTTACCGAATCCACCCCGCTTCTCGTGATGTCGGCTTCCGAGGCATGGTTCCTCCGCGCGGAGGGAGCGCTTTACGGCTGGTCCATGAACACAAGCGTGACCGAGGCTTACAAGAAAGGCATCGAGGTGTCCATGGAGGAGCGCGGCGTAAAACCTGGCGACTACTTCACTGCAAGCGCCGTTCCTGCATCATACGTATGCAACATCAATTCGGCGGAGAGCGCTGCGGCGGTATCTTCGGCAGACAGGGTGATGGGCAGCACTGATTCCCAGAACGCGAAGCTGGAGAAGATCCTTATCCAGAAATGGATCGCAAGCTTCCCTAACGGCTGGGAAAGATGGGCCGACTTCCGCAGGACGGGATATCCTAAGATGCTTCCGGTGTACAACAACCTGAATACGGACGGAGTGACTTCCGACAAGGGCATGAGGCGTGTCCCTTATCCGCAGTCGGAGTACAACACTAATACAGACAATGTCAACGCTGCCGTGGCGATGCTCGGCGGCGCCGATACCGGAGCGACAAATCTCTGGTGGGCTAAATAATTAATCTTTTGGATACAATATCATGAAAAATACAAAATCATTTATCGGTGGAATTCTCCTCGCAGGCATTTTCGTCAGCGGCATTGCCGGATCTTCCTGCGCGAAATGGACAGAGCCGGAGGCAAAGGACTACTTCAAGCCTGTGTCTGAAGAGTACAAGGCCGGCCTGAAGGAGTATTTCAAGTCGGATCACAAGAAAATGTTCGGCTGGTTCGGCAACTGGAGCGGCAAGGGCGGTTCTATGGACGGACGTCTCATAGGCCTGCCTGACAGCGTGGACTTTGTCAGTCTCTGGCTATGCTGGGGAAACATCAATGAAGCGCAGCAGGCCGACCTGCAGGAATTTCAGGAAAGAGGTTCCAGGGCTGTTCTGTGCTGGCGCGCCGGCGACTACGGATATAACCTCACCCCGAAAGGAGAAGTGCTTACCCGCTTCTGGGATGCACAGGTAGAGAAGCACGACCTTAAGAACTACAGCTACGAAGGCGAGTTCGAGGGCACTATCGGACAGTCGAAGGACGAGCTCCGCGCCGCCGCATACGCGATGGCGATCGTGGATACGGTACGCAAATACAATGTGGACGGCTTCGATTACGACATCGAGGACTGGGGCACGCTGATGAACTACAACAAAAGAGAGGTGGCCAACACCTTCATGAAAGTGCTGCGCCACGAATTCACGAAAGACGGCAGGATGCTTGTAGCGGACATTCCGGGCGGTACGGGCTGGCTCACTTTCTACGACCAGCTTGACGATGACGTAATCCTCAGCCTCGACTACCTCGTATGGCAGACCTACGACCTTGTGGACAGCGGTCTGGACAACTTCTTCAACGCCGTGAAGTCACATCATCCTGAAGTGTTCGAGAACGTGATGAGGAAATCCATCGTCACAGCCACTTTCGAGGAGGCCGCGAAGAAATGGAGGTTCAGCCAGCAGGCTCTTTACAAACCGGCGTGCGGCATCGATATCGGCGGCATCGGAGCCTACCATATCGAGTATGACTATGCCGGCAATCCGGATTATCCTGTAGTGCGCAAGGCAATCGCCACACTGAACGCGCCACAGAAAGAAGAAACAACAGAAGAGTAGCGATTTATGAAAAAGAATATATTGAACATTATTGCGCTGGGCGCGTGCGCGCTGCTTGCTGCGGCATGCGAGGATGCGAAATATGCCGTCGCGGACAACCTCCTGTACATCAGCGAGACCGAGAACGGCAAGACGAAATCCGTCATTCTGGAGAGCAGCGGCATCTCCACCACAATCTCGGTAAGGCTCGCAAAGGCCGCAACAAGCGAGGTCAAGGTGAATGTCGCCATCGATCCGGACTGGCTGGAAGAGTACAACAAGTCTTATGACGCAAGCTACCTCTGCATCGACGGGGCGAACATTTCTTTCGAGAAAGAGCTTGTGATCCCGGAGGGCAGCGTGAGCGCGGGTCCGGCGGTGCTGAAAGTGGCGGGATTCGACACTAAAGGCGCGCAGTACGCGATTCCGGTGCGCATCACTTCCGATGACGTGCAGGTGAACGAGAGTTCTTCGAAGCTCATCATCGCGCTTAACAAGCCTTTGATCCAGCCTGTGCCTAAGATGAGGTGGAACAACGGCATGCAGGCCGAGGGCACCTACCCTATCGAGCTTCCGAACTATACTCTGGAGTGGTGGGTCAAGATGTCCGGATTCAGCGTGAACAACCAGGCTATCTTCAACTGCGGCGGCGCTTCGTCTGAGCTGTACTGCCGTTTCGGCGACCTGGTGTACGCCGATGAGGAGAGAGGTTCAGGCTACAAGTACAACTTCTTCCAGATCAAGACCATGGGCGGACAGTTCGATACCGGCGACCCTAACAAGAGCGAGAACGCGCTTGTGGCGGACACATGGTATCACTTCGCTATCACACGCGATTCGGCCACCGGCCAGAACATCCTCTACAAGAACGGAGAGCTGGTTGCGACGCTTACGAACGCTCCAGGCGCCAACATGGTATGCGAGTCGTTCCAGATGATAAGCTCAGGCTCCGCATACTTCAGGGATTACTGCGAGCTTTGCCAGATACGTATGTGGAAGACTACCAGAAGCCAGGCCCAGATCAAGAAGAACATGAATTCGGAGGTCAAGTACGACGATCCTGATCTCGTGCTCTACCTGCCTATGAATGAGGAGGGCAGCGCGACGCAGCACGATGTCACCGGCCACGGATATGACGTCACCTTCGGTTCGCATCCGAGCCTCAGCGGAGGCTCTACCAGCGTCACCTGGTCTACCTACGAGTTCAGGTAGCCTGCGGCGTGCATAAGTCGAAGAGACTGAGCGTATAGGTCACGGAAACGGAGCGCAAAGGTCAAAGAAACTGAATGGCTGAATGCGAAGGTCACGG
This sequence comes from uncultured Muribaculaceae bacterium, assembly GCA_964385835.1. Taxonomy (GTDB): domain Bacteria; phylum Bacteroidota; class Bacteroidia; order Bacteroidales; family UBA932; genus Cryptobacteroides. Next base: position 7,885 of record CAYLQE010000031.1, read on the forward strand.
AGACCGGACGCAAGGTCGAGGAGACGGAGCGCAAAGCAAAGGTTACAAAGACTGAATGCAAACATATCAACCAAAGAATCCGGCGTTATGCCGGATTCTTTGGTTTAATTGAACCCCTACCGGGTAATGTAGAGATAAACTTATTCCAAACCGGATGCGGCGATGGCGGGGAAAATGCCAATACCACTGAGATGGATATGTCCGTTACTGATAAATGATGAACAGCCAAGTAATATGTTCGTCAGATCCGGAATTATTCGGGGACTTACGCAAAACGTCTTAAAGAAAAAAATGCAGATATACAATGTGAGGAAGTCAGTCAAACTTTCGGCGCTCCCGTGACAGAAAGCCGTTACGCCATGAGATTAGTGACAGCAACCCTCAATATAATATTAATCAATCACTTCCCAGTGGCCTCCTTTATCCGGTCCTACTCTATTGACAATTCCCTTATCCTTTAATCGGTTAAGGATCTTTCGGACGCCTGCGTTTGAAATGCCTGTTTCACGCTCTATCTCAAGAATCGTGATACCTGCATTGTTTTTTATCGCCTCAACCACCTTTCTTTCATTCTTCTCGCTACTTTTCTCGCTACTTTTCTCGCTACTTTTCTCGTCATCTTTGCTTTCGGCGGACTGTAAAGTCGCAATATACGGAATCACAGTACGATATACATCCTGTTCCTCTATAATAGGTTCTTTGCCATTGGCGTACAGCGGCGTATACTTGAACATCCTGATCGTACCACTCCCAAGTTCCTCTACAATGCCCATCTGCGAGAATACATTGGCAATCAACGGGTTCTTGCGATGCGGCCTCAGTGTTTGCGGATTGATAGGGCCATACACATACGGTACATTCCAGTTCTCCGTGACAATAGTGTCTTTATAAATGGTGAAAGTCGCAGGATATGCGCTGCTATATTCGCGGTGAATCAGCAGATTCAGAACCACTTCCCGAAGGATCCTGTCACGCAGGCTGAAACGTTGCAGACCTTCGATATAAGGCTGTTCCGGCAGGTGCTTTTTGATAAACGCCATAATGAGCGGATACGCCTGTATAAGATTACAACGGATAAGCTCTCTATCGTCATAAAGTTCCGTATCGTTGATACGGCAGAGCAAATCCGTGCGGTATGACGGCAGGACGCTGGCAATCGTATGTTGTTTGCCGAAAAGCAAAACAGCTGCCAGGGTTAATCCCGAGTCTCCCGTTTCGGGAGCAACTTTTATCAGCTCACCGGAGCATAATATCTCCTCATTCGACATCGTGAGCCAAGGATGCTGGGGATAAAATGCACGTATTCCGAGCCTTAATTCATCAAATGCCAAATCCTCCAGATCTGTTATCCCCAACAGCGGAAAGACTCTATCTTCGGTATGCATCTTGCTTTTGCGGATGAAGAGGTTAGCTATCTGCTCCGTGCTGCGCAGTTCAAAGTCACCGTCCTGATTGCGGTCGTAAAAGGCCCCCTTGTAACTATGACCTTGTCCGCTTTCCGGGACATAGAAATAGATAAGCTGTTTGCCGTCAATCTCTATCTGCTCATACTCCAGATAATATGTCGGTCTAATCAACTGCGGATTATTCATATCTTTCGCCAAGGTGTCAAGCTGTTCCTGCACCTTGTCCGGATTGATACCTACAACCCTTCTGTCATTATTTACACCCAACACAACGTGTCCGCCCTTGCGATTCAAAAACGCGCATATTGACTCATAGACCGAGCGGGAAAGACTCTCCTGCGATGTCTTGAACTCGATTTCCGTCCCCTCTTTAGTAGCGATTATCTCTCTCAGCTTCTCCGGTGTCATTACATTCCAATTACTTGTTATTGCAAAGATACACATTATTTTGAATTATCGGTTTTGTACCAACGTATCAAACGGCGCTACTTACATCCAATAACCCTCCGGTCAAGAATGTGCCTGGTTGCGATTTAGTGGTCGGTATTGTCTAATTGTCGGATAATTTACTTGTTGTTAATACATGTACTTTACGGAGGCTTACACTAAAGTGTCGGAGAACCCATAAAAAAAAGCCTTCCGGCGGGAAGGCTTTTGGAGTTTCCGGTCTGCGTGGATTATGGCGGAGGCCATAAAGCGGGACCGAGGAAGATTTTAAACAATTATAATAGGATTTGTATTTTCTGTTATATAATTTGTATAAATAGCATTTTTATGTAATTCGTATTATCTCCAGTGGCAGCGGGTTTGACGTAGCTTTGCCGCACCCGCTGACACCGATAGTTGTTATTCATACTCGATCTCAAAACTCTGACAGTAGAGAGAGTTGACAGTTGCACCTATTACGATTACAACATCTTCATCAGATCCTACGGTAGGTGTGGATATCAGGCTAACATTTACATCTCTATAAGACGTACCATAAGAGTCATTGTCATAAAATTTATTAAATGTCGTGGCGCTTAATGATGCAAACTCTGTCGAACCTGATTTTGCGCTAAAAGAACCGCTTCCTTTTGAACTATTGGAATGCATCGACAGCATGATTCCTGTTATATTTTTCCCCGCGAAGCCTTTCAGAGTCAGCGTCATCGTATTGCCGCTTGTAATTTGATCTTTAGTACTATATGTATTCTTAAATGTAGCGCTCGAACCGGCAGGGGCATCGCCGGAGGTAGTGACCGCAGTAGTGGAAGATACTGTATATTTTACGTACATCTTTCCACCTCCCTGCTGAACATCTGTCGTTCCGGATGCCGTAACGGAATCCGAGTCAGTATAACTTTCATCGTCACCTTTTGCCTTTACATAAATCGTATAGGTTGTTTCCGGTGCGAGACCTGACCATGTATATGTTGTGGACTTGCCATTATCCTTCCAACTTGCGCCATTGTCAAGGCTTACATAGTATCCGGTAGCGTTGTTTACTTCATTCCATGTGAATGTCAAGCTGGATGACGTGTGTTCCGAGCAGACGAGACCGACAGGTGCATCAAGCCGCTCAAGTTCCGATGGCTCAGGATCGCCCTCGCCATATACCTCAAGTGACAGGTCGTCAATTGTACGCACAGCTGTAGAACCAGAGTATGCAACCCTTACATATACTTCTGCAGCACTTGTAAAGCTATAGTTTATCTCTTTCCATGTTCCCGCACTCATATCAGTAGCACTATCTGTTACAACATCTGTCCATGAAGTACCGTTTTCTGATGTCTGAATCTTCCAGTAGGATGATGTAGTATTTGTCGTTTGTTTAGAAACATAGAACGTGATAGACTTCGGAGCTACTTTAACTTTGGTAGTAATCGAAGCAGATGCTTTTCCACTTGTCGTTCCAAAATAAGAACCTCCATGAGCCTCAACATTTGCATGGGTCGCCTGTGAAGCAACATTCGTGAAGTCCCATCTTGTATATGCAGAAATTGCTTTCTCAAAGTTTACAGAGAGCACACCTATAGAAGCGACTGATATTTCACAAGAAGCTGTCTTGCTTGCATCTGCTTTCGATATAACGGTGATCGTTGCCTTACCGGCCCCCACTGCATTAACAAGTCCATTCTCAGATACTGTTGCCACAGCAGGATTGCTTGTTGTCCACTCCACGTCTTTGTTTGTCGCATTCGCAGGAAGAACAGTCGCCTTAAGCTGAAGCTGTCCGCCAGGCTGAAGCTGTGCAGCCGTATTATCAAGGGTCACTCCTATAACCGCAATCTCACGGTCTTCTATCAGTACCTCATATGTTGCGCTGGCTGTAACCCCATTCTCTGTATAAGAAACTTTTACTGTCTGAGGTCCTTCTGTCATAGATGGAGGAGTAACAATCGCCTTATCTGTTACATCAGCCATGGTCTTGTCATTATAGTTCGCTGTGACAACAAGTCCGTCATAGTCAAATGTACCAGTAAGAGTGAACTCCTTGGTTACATTATCAGTATTAAGACTGATAGATTCAAGAACATTCCTGACTTCGATAGTATATGCTATTTTAGCTTCGCTATATGTATCATCCTCTGGTACGGTAGCGGTGATGGTTGCGGTGCCTTTCTTCTTGATTGTCACTTTTCCGTCAGAATCAACCGCAACTACCTCAGGGTCGCTTGATTCATAAGCCGCAGCTGATATCTCGCCATTCTCATCTTTAAGGACAGGAGCGGCAAACGGCGAGCCTACAGTTGCCTCGAGAGTCTCGGTCACCTTATCTTCACCAATATAGAATGCGAGGCCAGTACGCTGCGGCTTAGGCTCTTTCCATACGATGGTGAATTTATTGACACGTATAACCTTACCTTCATAAGTAGGTTTCAACAAAAGATATTCATATTCTCCTTTATTTTTAACGATATCGCTTATTGTTGTTTTTGAAGCAGATAAAGTACCCAAGTGTTTATCACTTTCTTCGGTAGTATTATTGGCGAATGCATAACCATTTCTTCCATATACATCAATCGTATAAGTACTTTCTTCTGCAAAATCTACAGAGACTTGTGAAATCACACCACCAGATTTAGTTGTCCAGATACCACAATTAGAGTTTTTACTAATATTAAACTGGATAGCACCTTTGGTAGCTGTTTCCGTACTCTTTATGGCAAGACCGTCGTAAGCAGCATTAGATTGTATAGTATTGTCTGGTGTATTTACAATTGTTTCGATAGGTCTATATCCAGAGCCATTTATCTTAACCATGTCTGAGCTAATAATATCTGACCATGAAGAACCGGCTTCCTGAGTAAGTTCAAAAAGGTCCTCGGCGTTTTTTTCTTTATCCGAATCGGAATATACCCTGACACATGCCGTCCGCTTCTTGCTACCGGTGTTAGGATGCAAGGACATCTTTACATTGTCCCCGTTTACAACGGAAACATTTTCCACCATGCCGTCCTCATCCTCGAAGATCTCTGCAAGGATATTTCCCTTGACAAAGCGTTTCTTTACCGTAAACTCATATGAATCAGCATTACTATGGACTGTAGCAGATGCTTCACTCAGAATAATGGTCGGGGTTTTGTCTACATCTGTAGCCGGAACAAGATACAGTTTCGCATTTGTAGATGTATTCGCCGACGAATAGAATGCATAGAAATTATTCGTACCGGAACTGTAATACCTGAGAGTGTATGCGGTGTTCGGTTTGGATATTATACTATATACAGAGACGCCATCGGCATCTTTTTCCACTTCCCTTATAGCGTAATACTGAGGTGATTTGCTGTCAAGCGCAGCACCTGCCGCTGATGTTGTCGAAGTATTCTTCAGATATTCGCCATAAGGGGTGTGGATAGTTATGCCCGTTTCCTCGTCGGTATCCAGGACCCATACGATATCATACTCATTTCCTTTATACGCAAGCACTTTGCCTTCGTCAGTATTTTCCGCATCGAGCGCGACATCCGCAGATGCAAGCCTTGTTGTACTGGCTATGCGTGACAAGGCCTTGTAAGTGCCGTCGGTTCTTTTAACACAGATAACGTATTCTCCATCAGGAACTACATGGTTTACTGCCGCGTCAAATCCGGTAACGCCAAAGGAAGTGAAGCCTGCGTTGAGAAACGACAGCTTTATTTCCGGCTTGGAGGCAGTGGGAACAATCTTCTTTGTATAGGTTTTTGCATACGTCTGCACTTTTACGGAAATAGGAGTTGAGGACGTTGCAGTCCATGTTCCGGGAAGAACCCTGAACCAGACGTCAAGATTTCCGGTACCGTCGCCTGAATCAGGCACCTTACAGTTTAATGCGAGCTTGATGTTTTTGTAAGAAGTAGTGTTTGTACCGGCAATTTCACCTGTTGTAAGGCTTACATTTCTATTACCGGTAAGCGGCACGTCTGCAGAAACTTCAATATTCTCTACAGTCTCCCCTGCAGTAAGTCCCTTTACAGTCATTTTCACAAGAGTACCGAATCTCTTGAATTTGTATGACAGCACCTCGCCGTCTGCAATACGCGTCGTGCCGTGGTCTATTGGCATGCCGACAAGAACATCGGCATTGGCGGCTACATTGTTGCCGTCAGGGCCGCCAAGAGTCTGATTATTTGGAATCTTGACAATATACTTCTCACCGGATTTTTCGATACAATCTGACGGATATACCGCGGTATATTTGAAACTGCTTCCGGTTGCAGTACCGCTGATCTTTGTTTTAAATGATGCGGTTTCCTTTGCTTCATCACCGGCCGGATCGGAATTGGCTGTATTTGCCACAGTACCATCCACAATCTCATAAAGTTTGATCTTATCGGTAGAACTCCACCACATGTGAGTGACGAGTTTGCCGTCAACAGTCTCCTGCTCGGCATAAGTCTTTGTAGATGCTTCGTCTGACATCTCCTTCTCGCCACAGACAACCACCTCGATTGAAGGACCTTCCTCAACCGGTTTCTCTATTTCTTTTTTACAAGAGATTGCCGGCATCATCAATAATGACGCAACGGCACAATATCTAAACAATCTTTTCATTTGCGGGATTCGATTAAAAGTCACCATAAATATTCGTGTAGTCGTCATCCTCGACCCAGTTTCCGTCCGCGGAGTTGTCCTTCATGTCCCCGGGACTTGATGCCAGACACTTTTTCGTGCTGACCTGATACACCTTCATACAGGGTGTCTCATAGATTCGTTTGTTTTTAACCATAATGTATTGATTTAATATTTTGTCAGGTCAATATCGCGGCCGAGGCTGCAGGATTCCGGACGGCGGCGGACACAACAAAAAAGCCGCGCTCTTGCGAGTGCGGCTTCCTTTCCCGTCAAAAGGGATTTCGCCATACTGATTACGATGGCATATTTTTCTGAATTACAGACAGTTAGTCCGTACCCCCCCCTGAACGGCGAGGCTATTTCCTGAATATTTCTACGGATTAGCTGCATAATTGGGCTCAAAGTTAGCAACTTTCTGCCGAAATCCAACGGTATTTCTGCATTTTTTATTGCATGCCTTTACCAATATTCTCAGCAGTTGCGGATATGCGGATGTCATTCTTTATAAAGGTACATTGACTGTCCAGGTTCCTGTCTTGTCCGCTCCGGTCCTCGATATCAGCTTTTGCTCTGCCAGGGATTTAATATGTCTGGCTATCGTGGCCCTGTGCAGATTCAATCGTTCGGATAATTCAGCATAGGTTATAGACGGCTTGGCCCGGATAAGTTTCAACAGATGCAGATCAATTTCGTTTACAGTCGCATTTACAGTCGCATTTACAGTCGCATTTACAGTCGCATTTACAAATTCGACACTTGTACGGAAAATATCCTGCTCCGAAAATTGCGGATGTCCGCCCTGATAAAGTTTAGCGTATTTGAAAATATTACGTACACCTGAGCCTAATTTATCCGCCAGCCCTATATTACGGAAAAAAGATGCTATAATCGGATTCTTAGGATAAGGCTCGAAATTTTCTGGCGTTATCTCGCCCGACCATGAAGCACGATTGGCATTTTCCGTATATATCCGGCTGTTCTCAATCACGAACTTCGCAGGGTAAGAGTTCGAAAACTCTCTGTGAATGAGTATATTTGACACCATTTCCCTGCATATTACCCCGCGCAGGCTTATTCTTTGTCCGTTTTCCAGATAAAACTGATCCGGCATATGTTTTCTGGCAAATTCCATCAACAGGTCATAACTTTCCACAAGATTGGTACAGATTATCTCTCTATCGTCATATCGGTCCGTATCAATACGGCGCAGCAAAGCATCTGTTTCATAAGCCGGAGAAACGTCCTTTATAACATCGTCGCGTCCGAGCAACAATATAGCGGCAAGATTCAATCCGTGTTTTCCTGTCTCATGGTCCATACCAAACAGTCCTGCAGAACGCAGCAGATCCATATCATCTGTCTTTTGCCAAATATGCTGTCCATTGGCTGAATTTACAGCCATTCTTCTGACAGCCGGCAAAAGGTCAAGGCGCAGATCATCAACTTTCACAAACGGATAAATCCTGCGTTCAGTAAAAATGTTCTGCTTGCGGATATACATCATGGCTATCTGCGATGTGCCCGTCACATGAACGTCCGCATCATCTACCCGATCGAATACTTCTTTCTTATAGGTATGAACTTCAGGGCTCGGATTAATATGGATATGTACAACCGTCTTGCCTTCATATAAAATAATCTTCGGCTCTAAATAAACTGACGGGGTTATTAAATTAGGATTGCTGACACAGCTGATAAAATTCTTAATTATGGATGGCACGGCATTTTCCGGGACACCGGTCACATGCCCGGAATTATCCACGCCTAAGAATATGTCTCCACCAAAACGGTTAAGGAAAGAGCATACCGTTTCATAGGTGTCACTTTCAATGCCATTGCCACATCGTTTGAATTCAACGCTTATGGTTTCTCCTATTTCCAGAATTTCTTTAAATCGTTCCTGTTTCATTCCTGCCACACATTAAGAGATTCCTAAAAAATATTGGCAAAAAGCATTACAGCTCTTTGCACTGCAAAGATAAACGTTTTTATCTAAACCTCTTGACATTACGGGCAGAAAGATATCTTGTCAGAAGAAAAGCGGTCACGGAACTCATCTTGAACCGGCTGCATTTATAATTGCAGCATGGTCTCAGTCGATGCTGATCTCGTCGATGAAGAGCCAGCCGCCGATGCAGTCGGGACGGATTTTTCCGATAATGCGCACGTAGCGGGCCTTGACAGGGGCTGGAGCGGCACAATCAGCGCATGAAGAGCAGCCGGAATCCGAATCTCTGGCAACACATGAAGAACAGCCGGAGCATGAAGCACAAGCGGTATCCGAATCACACGCGGCACATGAAGAGCAGCCGGCCTCGGACGAAGAGCCGCCGGAGCATTCACGGCAGCAGGAAACGCCGGAGCGGAGGTCCCATTTGAATTCACAGAATACCGGTATGCGCTGCTGAGGGTCGGTATCGCTGACGATCGTGTTCCAGCATACGCAGGAACTTGTTCCGCAACCAGCGGAGCGGCAGCAGGAGCATTTGCAGGAAGCGTCACCGCATGCACCGGAACATGAGCCGCAGCCGGGCGTGAAGTGCACGCCGTCTTCGCTGAAAAGAACGGTCACGGACTCCGGCATCCATATCTCCACAGTGGCCCACTGGCCGAAATCAGCGGTTACAGAAGAAATCTCACGAACCTGTCCGAGGTCCACGGTCACATCAGCGTTTTCGCCAATAAATCCCTGCCAGCCGATACCGAACTCCCACGAACCGTATCTGCCGTCCGTAAGGGCGGAATCACCGCCGCCGTCATATTTGTCGCTATACTTTGTATTATATATGACAGGACGGCCGAGACTCAGGGAGTTGGAAAGGGACGGAGGAGCCTCGCGTTCGCCTTTCTCATTCGCAAGATCGAAAGTGTTGTAGCCGGCCTCGCGGACACTGTCGACAAGCGCGAGCGCACGGTCCCTGAAATTGCCGTAATCCTTGTTGCAAGGCATGGTCCATCCTATCTCCGCGATAGCGAAGACACGCGGATAAAGCATGTATTCCATGTGCTCGGGCGTCTCCACGTATTCGGTCCAGAGATTTGCCTGCACGCCCATCACATACTGAGAGTCGGCGACACCTTCCGCCGGATCATAGCCGTACACGCGAGAGAGCGGCAGATATCCGCCCTGCGAGGCCGGCTCCGAGGTCGGATCATCCTGGCAGTTGTTGACATAGCAGTAGCGTCCAGGAGTCATTACAACGCCATGGCCCGATGCGGCTGCCTCTATGCCGCCCTGAGTGCCGCGCCACGACATCACGGCGGCGCCCGGAGCAAGGCCTCCTTCCAGAATCTCGTCCCAGCCTATGATCTTCCTGCCCCTGGAATGCACGAATCCGGCAATGCGCTTTATGCCGTAGCTCTGCAGCTCGTCCACGGAAGCGAGACCGTTCTCCCGCATGCGACGGCGGCAGTCTGGGCATTTAGCCCAATGGCCCTTGTAGGCCTCGTCACCGCCGATATGTATGTATTCCGACGGGAAAATATCCATAACCTGAGAAAGTACCTCCTCCAGGAAAGCGAAAGTGGCTTCCTTGCCTATGCAGTATTCGCTGGTCTTGCCTCCGGCATTGCTGCAGAAGAACTGCGGATACACGCGCCATACCTCTTCCGAATGGCCGAACATCTCGATCTCCGGTATCACCGTGATATGCAGCGAGTCGGCAAGCGCTATGACCTCGCGGACATCTTCGATGGAGTAATGCTCAACGCCGGCGGTAAGAGCAGGATAGCCCTCTATCGGAAGACGCCAGCCTATGCCGTCGGTAAGATGCCAGTGGAATACGTTTATCTTCAGCGCGGCCCAGAGCCGCAGCTGTTTCTTTACAAAATCCTTGTCGAAGAAGTGGCGCGACACGTCCAGCATCACTCCGCGGTAGCGGAAGCGTGGAGCGTCGCATATCTCCATGCACGGAATGCGCCTGCCGTAAGCCGCGGCAAGCTGATCATAGCTCTGGCGTGCATAGAACAGGCCGGCGGAGGTGGAAGCCGACGCCACGACCCCTTCGGGAACGATCCTGAGGCGGTAGCCCTCCGGAAGAAGGGCCATATCGCATGACTCCGCCTCCCCGTCCGCGAGTGCGGCGTCCTGAGAGGGATGAAGCAGGATTTCTTCGTAGCTGTCCGTCTTGCAGAAGCCGCCCGTATATTCCACGGAGGCCGGAGCAGGAGTAATGACATTCTGCCTTGCTCCGTCCGAGCATGACACTATGGCGCAAGGGACGAGGCCCATGGAAAGGGCGCCCAGAAGAGAAATGACAAGGGATGATGCTTTTTTCACGGTATGGTGTAAGATGTTAAGTTTATATAGAGAGTTTTTCAAGACAGTCTATAAGCTCCGGAGACAGAGGCTTGTCCTTTTTTACCGCGCGGGAGATAGGCACATACACGATCTCATCGTTCTTGATGCCTATCATGATATTGCGCTGGCCCTCCTTCAGGGCCTGGATAGACGCATATCCGAGGCGGCTGGCGAGGATACGGTCGAAAGCCGTAGGCTTGCCGCCGCGCTGCAGGTGGCCGAGGATGGACACACGCACGTCATACTGCGGGTACTCCTTGCGCACGCGCTCTGCATAATGCATCGCTCCGCCGTCCTTTTCCGACACGAGCACGATACTGCTGTTCTTGCTTTTGCGGATGCCCCTGCCTATGAATGCCGCCAGCTGGTCGATGTCCGTATTGGATTCAGGAATGATGGCTGCCTCGGCTCCGGCGGCGATAGCGCTGTTCTGGGCGAGGAAACCCGCGTCACGTCCCATGACCTCCACGAAAAATATGCGGTCGTGCGATGCGGCGGTATCGCGGATCTTGTCCACGCACTCGACTATGGTGTTCAGGGCAGTGTCGTAGCCTATGGTGGAATCAGTGCCGTACAGATCGTTGTCAATCGTGCCCGGAATGCCTATCACGCGCACGTCCTGCTCCATAGCGAGGGCCTGCGCTCCGGTAAGCGAGCCGTTGCCGCCTATCACCACCAGCGCGTCGATATTGTATTTCTTTATGTTCTCATAGGCTTTCGCACGTCCCTCCGGAGTAAGGAATTCCTTGCTGCGCGCGGTCTTCAGAATGGTGCCGCCACGCTGGATAGTGCTGCTGACCTTCTCTGTCGTGAATTCCTTTATATCGTCATTGATAAGGCCTTCCCAGCCACGGTAGATGCCATATACCGTCATGCCTTCCGAAATGGCGGTACGGGTGACGGCGCGGATGCAGGCGTTCATTCCCGGGGCATCACCTCCGGATGTAAGTACGCCGATTGTCTTGACTGTTCTCATTTTCCAATATCGTTTTACATAAAATATCACGTAAAAATAGGCATTCTTTCTCTCAACTCCAAAATATTTTGGGCGTATGCATTCTTATTTCTTATCTTTGCATTTCGAATTCAACAATATGACAGCTTTACTGCTATATCTGTTCGGAGCAATGGGAATCTCGGCTGTTTGTTCGATACTCGAGGCCACTCTCATGAGCACTCCGATCTCATACATAACGATGCGTGAGGAGGAAGACTACAAGCCCGCCCTGATGATGAAGAAATTCAAGATGGAATCTTCAAGGCCGCTCGCAGCGATCCTCAGCCTCAATACGATCGCCAACACGATAGGCTCCGCCGGCGTGGGCTTTCAGGTAAATGCCGTTTTCGGCAGCCAGTGGTTCGGCCTTGCCAGCGCGCTCATGACCGTGCTCATCCTGATATTCTCGGAGATCCTGCCCAAGACAATAGGCACGACATACTGGAAAAGCCTTATGGGATTCACCGCCCGCACGATACGCGCCCTCATCTTCGTCATGTACCCTATCGTGATATGCGTGGAATTCCTGCAGAGGATCATCACGCCTAAAGAGAGCGAGATCACCATATCCCGCGAGGAGGTGAGCGCGATGGCTGACGTTGCCGAGGAATCCGGAGAGCTGGACGAGGACGAGAACGAGATTATCCAGAACCTCATCAGCATGGACGAGCTTACGGCATCCAGCGCCATGACCCCGCGCGTGGTGTGCGACATAGCTCCGGAGAACATGAAGGTGGGCGTCTTTTACCGCGACAAACGCTTCCTGCACCACTCGCGCATACCGGTATACGCCGGCGATGACGAATATATCACGGGCTACATTCTCCGCATGGAGGCGCTCCAGCTCATGGCCGAGGACAAGCCGGATGCGACGCTTGGCAGCATACGCCGCGACATCGCATCGTTCCACGAGGACGCCACGCTGGACGAGATATGGGGCGAGATGCTGGACAAGGACGAGCAGATCGCAATCATAATCAATGACTACGGCAGCTTCCAGGGCATCCTCACCCTTGAAGACATAATCGAGACCCTGCTCGGCGACGAGATTGTGGACGAGCATGATGCCGTGCGCGACATGCAGCAGCTGGCGAAGGAGAGGTGGAAACGCCGTATCGCAAAGAACGCCAAAGGGGCCGCAGAAGCGCAGAAAACACCGGAGAATCCGGAAAGCGGAATCGCATAACGGGACAACGGAACCGCACACGGATATAATGGCACCGTCCCGGGCCGCCGTCCGGATTTCCTGACAAGACTGCCCTGAAAAACATCGGAAAATCATCGTAAAAAATCCCGGCACGGCATCGGGAAGACAGTCATCCGTGCAATCAGAAACGGCAGTCCAGCTGGAGGGAGGCTTCCGCGGATCGTCCGTACAGGTAGGCGCAGCGCACATGCAGTACGCTGCGCCTGGCGATTCTGATACGGCCATATGCGGAAAGGCAGTACCCGCGGCCATACAGCGCCGCAAGGCTGAATGATCCGGGAGCGTCATACTGATATACATATATTCTCGCGTCCCAGTCGTCCGCCACGAATACCGAGGCCTGCACATGCGCGCTGCATTTCGCGAAATGCAGCGCTCCGTCCATGGACAGGGCGCCGCCCGGCATCCCGGCGGAAGCGCCGCGCATATTTCTCAGGTACAGCACATCCATGCGCAGGTCAAATGACCACAGCGCGGCGCTGTAGCCGGCATTCTGGCGGAAATCCGCACGCAGCATGGGCCATGTCGCCGAATAAGGTGCTCCGGCCGGAGTGCGGGAGGTGAGAGCCTTGAGCGAGCCCGAAATGCGTGAAGCCGCCCTCCAGCCTGACGTCTGACGGTATTCATAACACAGCAGAACCTTTCCCTGAACGGCGCCCCGCGGAGTATTGCCGTGGCTGTCAATGGCATAACGGGCGGAGAGTCCGAGCGACGCCGCATGTCTGCGGGACGGAAGGCCGCAGGATACGGCAGCCGCAGCGCGCAACTCGTCCGAACCCGCGCTTATCCTCGCTGCCGTGTCTGTGTTCCCGAAAGCGCTGCGGAAGCCGATTACAGTGTTGAAAGCGGCCGCCCCGAGATATGCCGCCTCGCCGTACAGGACGGTTCCTTTCAGGGTATGCTGGAAATCCAGTCCGGCCATTGCCCTCCCCTTTTCCACTGCAAGCTGCGCGCCTGCCGATCCGCTGCGGTGGCGCCACTGCCCGTACATGCCGTAGCGTCCTCCCATGATATCGGCATAATGGCTGAGGTCCCAGTGGCGCGAAGACAGGGTGCATGCGCCTCCGAGCATGGCATATTGTCCGGACCATCCTTTGTATGGGGTAATGCCGGCAGGCCGCCTCATCAGCGCCGAAGGGACGGAATAAGAATCGATGCTCACTCCGCTCCACTGCATCAGCCCCTGGCCGAAGCGGGCGTTGAAAGCGCCGAGGACGGCATTGCATGAAAGGGACGGCATACGGGGAAAACCCGCGCTTTCATAGGACAGGCAGCCGGACGGCATGTTGCCGTATTTATATGCGAGGGCCGCGGAATATCCGCCGTAAGGGCCGGACAGCCTGTATTCTCCCCTGCCCGCCGCATTCGGCGAGACCTTCGCCGGCGGGGAATCCGTCCGGCTGATGCGGCCGCCTCCCCTGCACACGAGGTCGCCGTGGTGCGAGAGCGAGGACTTCGCGGCATCGGCGCCGGTGAAACTTATGAACGGCAGCAGATATTCCGCGGCTTCGGGGCCGAAACCGTCCACAAGGCCCAGTTCGCGCACGGAAAGGACCGCCCCGCAGCGCTCCCTGTAGTCCAGCAGGCTTTCCACCTGATAGGCCGAGAAAAGGCGCGATGCGGCAAGCCGTGTGCGTGAACACAGGTTGATGTCCAGGGGATGGCTGTGCAGGGCCTCGTAATGTTCGAATTCGGATTCCGGGACCTCGGAAATATCGGCGGCGCCGGTGAGATAAAGGACGGAATCCATGAATCCCGTATCCGTGTCGCAGGACATGCATGGATTCATAAGCAGCAGATAAAAAGAGCAAAATGTCGAAATCATTGCATTAAAACAATGATCCCCTCGAAATTCACGTTGTAAATATAGAAATTTTCACTAATTTCGCAGGGATTTTTTTTAGAAAATCCACTATGGACAAGGTACGCATTCAAGACAAGACATTCCGGAAGATGATTTCCCACGAGGAAATCGTCTCTATCACAGAAGGGCTGGCGGAAAAACTCAACCGTGAATATGAGGGATGCGGCGAGGCTCCCGTGCTTCTGTGCACCCTTACAGGTTCGCTCCCGTTCGCCGCGGAGCTCATGAAAAGCCTTGCTTTCGACCCGATGGTCACCAGCATGAAGGTGTCTTCCTATTCAGGCACGCAGAGCGCCGGCAGGCTCACTGACATAATGGGCCCCACGATGTCCCTGAAAGGAAAGGACGTCATTATCCTCGAAGATATCGTGGACACCGGAGTTACCGTCACGCAGATGAGGAAACTTCTCGCCGGCATGGGCGCGGCAAGGGTGCGTGTGTGCACCATGCTTTTCAAGCCCGGGAAATTTCATGAGATGGAAAAGGTCAACGGCCCGATGACGGTTCCGGAGTTCGTCGGCAAGGAGATCCCGAATGCGTTCATCATCGGCTTCGGACTTGATTACAACGAGTTCGGACGCTGCCTGAAAGACATATACGTATTACACGAATAAAGCAAAATGAAGTATTATCTTATTTTCGGCCCTCCGGGGGCAGGCAAAGGCACCCAGGCGGGACACATAGCCCAGAAATACAATCTAAGGCATGTAAGCACCGGACAGCTGCTGCGCGCTGAAATCGCGGCAGGCACACCGACCGGAATGCTGGCAAAGGAACTTATCGACGCCGGCAATTTCGTGCCGGACGATATTGTGGAGCAGATGCTCGGGAACCTTTTCAAGACGGAGACGGACGTGGATGGATTCCTGCTGGACGGCTTCCCGCGCAATCTTTCACAAGCGCACGATCTGGATGCGATGCTGGAGAAAAACGGAGAAAAGGTAAACGGGGTTTTCAGCCTCATCATCTCCGACAAGCTGGTTGCGGAGCGCATCTCGCACCGCGCGAGCATCGAGGGACGTGCGGACGATGCCGACATGAACGTCATCCGGAACCGCATAGCCACATACCACAGGCAGACCGAACCTCTTATCGAGTATTACAAGTCACAGGACAAGTACCACGAGGCCGACGGCTCCGGCACCATCGAAGAGGTGCAGAAAGAGCTCGACGCCCTGATGGAGAAATTCATCTGATATCTGATAGCGGCCTGGCTGCTGAGATTTCAAAGCCGTTATCGGCCCCGCAACGTCCGTATATGCGGCTTGAACGGCCTTGAACCGTCGCCGGACATACAGTCCTAAAGTTCCATAGAGGCTTTGAAAGCCGCATACAATTCCGGAAACCGGTCCTGCAGAACTGCGGGCCGGTTTGTTTTTGCGTCCATGAACGCATGGGTGGACGTGGCCTTGCATATCAGCCTGCCTGCGGAAGTCATTGTATAGGCGATCTTCACCTTAAGGGCGGACATTTCGGCGATCTTCACCTCTATCTCCACGGTCTGGGGATATCTCGTCGGACTCTTGTAGTCGCATGATACGGCGATGACGGGAGACCATACCCCGGCCTGCTCCATCCTGTCATAGCCGAAGCCGCACTTCTCCATAAAGTCGACCCTTGCCTCCTCCATGAAACGTATGTAATTGGAATGATGAGTTATGCCCTGGGCATCTGTCTCATAATACTGTATCTTGTGTCTGTATATTTCCATATCATGATATCCGCGGCATCTGATTGCCGCCGGAAACGGAAGCTAATTTACATAAATTAATTTGTTTCTGTTGCAGATTTTTCGTTATTTTGTCCGGTTAATGCTTATTAACCGAGTAATTTTATAAACATTCTAAACATTAAAGATATGACTAAATGGATTTGTCCTGTCTGCGGTTATGTTCACGAAGGTGAGACCGCTCCCGAGTTCTGCCCTCAGTGCAAGGTTCCCGGTTCAAAGTTCAAGAAAATGGAGGAGACTTCTGATCTCCAGTTCGCTACGGAGCACGTTCTCGGCGTAGCTAAGGATATCCCTCAGACAGAGGAGGGAGCATTTGTCCTTCAGGGGCTTAAGGATCACTTCACAGGTGAGTGCACCGAGGTCGGCATGTATCTGGCCATGAGCCGCCAGGCTGACCGCGAGGGCTACCCTGAGATCGCGGAGGCTTTCAAGCGCTATGCATTCGAGGAGGCCGAGCATGCCGCAAGATTCGCCGAACTTCTGGGCGAGGTATGCTGGGACACGAAGACAAATGTAGAGAAACGCATGATGGCCGAGCATGGCGCATGCGCAGGCAAGCTGGAGATCGCAAAAACGGCAAAGGCGCTGAACCTCGACGCCATCCACGACACCGTCCATGAGATGGCTAAAGACGAGGCACGCCACGGCGCAGGCTTCCAGG
>CAYLQE010000032.1:0-24977 GCA_964385835.1 uncultured Muribaculaceae bacterium
TATGGCCTTGCCGCTGGCGTCCTTGTGATCTCCCCCCTTGTCTTTCTTCTCCATGCTACACTCTTGAGAACGCTACGCTTGCAATGCTCGGAAAGGCAGAGAAAGTAGTCGTGGACAAGGAGAACACCACTATCGTGAACGGTGCTGGCAGCAAGGAGGAGATCGAAGAGCGCGTATCGCTTATCCGCAAGCAGATAACCGTAAGCACATCCGACTACGACAAAGAGAAGCTCAAAGAGCGTCTTGGCAAGCTTGCCGGCGGCGTGGCTGTCCTTTACGTTGGCGCGGCTACCGAGGTCGAGATGAAAGAGAAGAAAGACCGTGTCGAGGATGCGCTCAGCGCTACCCGTGCTGCGGTTGAGGAAGGTATCGTCCCTGGCGGCGGCGTGGCATATATCCGTGCTACATCGGCTCTTGCAGGCCTTACAGGCGAGAATGCGGACGAGACCACCGGTGTCAGGATCGTGGCTCGCGCTATCGAGGAGCCGCTCCGTCAGATTGCCGCTAACGCAGGCCTTGAGGGCAGCGTGATCATCAACAAAGTGCGCGAGGGCGAGGCTGATTTCGGCTTCAACGCACGTACCGAGCAGTATGTACACATGTTCGAGGCCGGCGTAATCGACCCTACCAAAGTGGCGCGTGTCGCTCTTGAGAACGCCGCATCGGTTGCAGGCATGTTCCTCACTACCGAATGCGCTGTAGCAGACCTTCCGGAGCCTGAACCTGCAGCTCCGATGTCTCCAGGCATGGGCGGCATGATGTAGAAAACGGAAGCCGCCTGAGATTCCGGTAACGGAACCGGCGGCTTTTCAATACGGATAACCGAAACCCGGATAACCGACAATGGTGACCCCAAAGCCCCTGCGGCTTTCCGGTCACCATTTTTTGTTTTCTCTTATTCCGCATCCAGCGCCAGACGGAACCCGAGACTGAAATTACGCGTGTCAATGGAAGTTCAGTATGCCGGATTATTACTCTTATAGTACAATGAGTATCCAGCTCTTTTCTCTTCATCCGGCAGCAAATTATTCGATTTTTTCATGGCTTAATCGAAAATTGCGTCACCGTTGTGATATTTTACTAAGATCTGGTAATGGTAAATTACATTGCAAACTGAGCCGGTGAAAGAGTCTGCCAATCGCAGGAAAGGCCACCAATACAAGGTTATTGAAATGTTTAATGTGGCAAAGTGATTGTCAAATGAAATCATTTTGCTATATTTGTGCAAAAATAAACATTATGGCACAATCTGCACTT
Source organism: uncultured Muribaculaceae bacterium (assembly GCA_964385835.1). Lineage (GTDB taxonomy): Bacteria > Bacteroidota > Bacteroidia > Bacteroidales > UBA932 > Cryptobacteroides. The sequence continues at coordinate 1,258 of CAYLQE010000032.1, forward strand.
ACAATAAGATTGGACTCCGACCTGAAAAGGCAGTTTGACAATCTTTGTGAAGAATTTGGAATGAGCACCAATACGGCGTTCAATATTTACGTGCGTCAGGTGATTAGGAATCGCAGCATCCCTTTTGTCATTGAGGCTTCTGCAAAAGATGACGTAATTGATAAGGGCCGTGCCGCTTTTTACCGCATGAGACAGACAGCTGCCGCTTCAAATCTGCAGGAGTTGTCTCTTGAAGAAATTAACGAGGAAATCAGACTTGTCAGGGAATCTCTGTGATGAAAGTTTATGCCGTCATTGACACCAATGTATTGGTGTCAGCACTGTATGCCAAGCATCCCGACAGCGCTCCGCTGCGGGTACTTGAATATCTGTTCTCTCGTCATATCGTGCCGATGTACAACGATGAAATTCTCGCAGAATATAACGAGGTTCTCCGCCGTTCACGTTTTCATTTCTTTGAGGAGGATATCGTTTTGGTCATTGACGCAATCAAACAAAGCGGTATCGACGCTGAAAGGATCCATGCCGAAGATATTGTTACCGATCCCAAGGATGTAGTTTTCTATGAAGTGGCTATGTCCAGAGAGGATTCATATCTTGTTACAGGCAATATAAAGCATTTTCCTTCCGTATCAAGAGTTGTCACGCCGAACGGGATGCTTGATATTCTTGATTCATTGAGTAACGGTTAATATTTGCGGCATAGGTATGAGACGTACCCTGCGAAAGTCATTCCTGAAGTATATCCAGGACTTTGAATGTACTCAGTCAAATATAAAAGGCGGCTGGAGCAGGCCGCCTTTTATGCCGTTTTATTGGCCAGCCGTTACCTGATGTTGCGCTCTTTCCAGATGCGTGTTCCGGCGCATTTTATTTCAGCGTGGCAGTTGCCTGCGCTAAGCACGAAATCGCCTTCCTCAAGGGTCCACTGCCCGTTGTAGTTCACAAAGGCCAGGTCATCGGCCGCGACAGTGAAAGTCACCGTCCTGCTCTCGCCAGGTGCAAGCGACACTTTCATGAAGTCACGCAGCCTGCGCACGTCAGGGGTCGAGCTCGCATACAGGTCAGAGCTGTACAACAGCACGCTCTCCATTCCGGCGGCGGAGCCCGTATTCTTCACATCCAGGCTGACCGTAATGATGTCTCCGGACCTGAACACCGGTACATCCCCGGTTCCGTTTTCTCCCGGAACGCTCTTGGTCTGGCCGTCATTTACCTCCACGCGCATATCCGAATATTCGAAAGAAGTATAGCTCAGGCCGTAGCCGAAATGCCATTGCGCATCCATCGTCGCATCGTAATTGTAGGCTCCCGCCATGGTGCCGACCTTCTCGCAAGGCTTGTAATCGTAGGTCGCGAACTTGTTCACATACTTTGGATAGGTGAACGGCAGACGGCCGCTGAAATTCTCTTCTCCGCAAAGCAGCGCCGCAAGCGCGTCGCCGCCGTAGTTGCCCGGCAGCATGATGTCCACAACGGCCGAAGCCAGAGGCTCGATGTCGTTGACAATGCGCGGACGTCCCTCGTTCAGTATCAGCACAAGAGGTTTCCCGCATGCGGCAAGCTCACGCACGAGCTTTTTCTGATTGGCTGAAAGATTCAGGTCGTTGTCGTTGCCGGGAGTCTCGCAATAGCTGTTTTCTCCCACGCAGCACACGATCGCATCCGCATTGCGCGCGGCAGCCTTCGCCGCCTCGATTCCGGTGATCCTGTCTGATTTCCAGTCTGTTCCGTAAGGGTCGGAATATTCCACTCCGGGCACGTATGTCACGCTGGCGAACTTCTCCTGCATCGCTTCCAGAACCGTATTGTACCGGCCCGTGAACTCCTCACGCGCCGCACCATGTCCCTGCCATGTGTAAGACCAGCCGCCGTTCAGGGTCCTCATGCTGTTGGCATTCGGACCGGCAAGCAGGATGCGCGCGTTCCTTGAAAGCGGGAGCACGCCGTTGTTTTTCAGCAGCACCTCGGATTCCACTGCGGCGCGGTAGGCCTTGTGCCTGTGTTCCTCGCTGCCGAAACCGGGATAGCCGGAGACATACGTGTCCGGAACATCGAAAAGGCCGAGACGGTATTTCAGGCGCAGTACACGGCGCACGGCGTCATCTATGCGCGAGAGGGGCACTTCTCCCTCCTTTACAAGTTCCAGCAGGTCGGTGCAGAACTGCGCCTCATACGGCACCATCGCCATGTCGATTCCCGCGTTTATGGCAAGTTTCACAGCCTCTTTTTTCGATGCGGCCACCTTGTCGCGGGTGAAAAGGTTGTTTATGTCCGCCCAGTCTGTCACGATAAGCCCGTCCCAGTTCAGATCCTCCTTGATCCACTGTGTCAGCAATTCCGTATTGCAGTGGAAAGGCATGCCGTTGTCATTGCCTGAATTGACCATGAGGGTGAGCGCTCCCGCATCGATCGCCCGTTTGAACGGCTCGAAGAATTTCTCCCTGAGCTGCGAGCGTGAGATCGAAGACGGAGTCCTGTCCTGTCCCGAAACGGGAACTCCATAGCCCATGTAATGCTTCGCGCAGGCTGCGATATGATACCGGTCCACGGCATTCGGATTCTCTCCCTGAAGTCCCTTTATCATGGCCACGGCCATCTCGGAGTTCACATATACATCCTCGCCGAAACTCTCCCACATGCGCGGCCAGGACGGATTGCGTCCCAGGTCCATGGTAGGGCTGAAAGTCCACGGCACCGAGGCCGCACGGCTTTCATAGGCTGTCACCTCGCCGACATTGAAGGCATGCTCCCTGTTGAAAGTCGCACCGATGTTCAGCTCCTGAGGGAACAGGACGCCGCCATTGATATAGGTTGTGCCGTGAATATGGTCGAGCCCGAATATCGTCGGAATGCCGGTCTCCTCGATTGAAACCTCATTGATCTGCCGGATTATGACGTTGTACGTCTCAGGAGCTTCCGCCTTTCCTGTAGGCGTGTTCAGCACGGAGCCTATCTTGAAATGCCTTAAAAGGCTGTCACCTTCGGCCGTCAGCTTTCCGTCGCGCACGAAAAGCGGCGTTTCGAGCTGGGTCATCTGCCCGACCTTTTCCTCTATGCTCATCCCGGCAAGCGTCTTTTCCACCTTTGCCTCGATATCCCTGCACGGAGCGATCGCCGCCCTTGGCGTCTGCTCCCCGCAGCCTGCCAGCAAAGGCAGCGCCGACAATGCGGTAAACAATATCTTTTTCATAATCATGATTCAATTATCTGTTACGCGGATTTGTTCTTCAATAAGAAATCGGCAGGCACAGGTATCAGCCCGGCGCCTGCCGAAACGTTTGGTGTATTGTCAAGGTAAGGTTATGCCCACAGATACCATCTGCCGGCCTCGCTGCCGTCAGCATTGTACCATACGAAGCAGGTCTTCTTGCCGTTTGCGTTTACGGTCCTGAAGTCTATCATGATACTGTTTCCGGCGACATTCGCGCTGTAGGTTATCTCCTCGCGGGTCGCGAATAGATAACCGCCCGGATAGAATGCGTAGGATTCGTCATTGATGAACTTGACGGCCTGTTCCATGATCTCTTCTATTACAGAGGCGTCAGTCAGATCCACGGCCGCGCCGTCCAGCGTGATCTCCTCGATCTGCACATAGTTGCCTTTTCCCTCCATATTTGCAGGAAGGCCGAAGCCTGTACCGCTTTCATTGCCGGCACGTTTGTAGATCTTGTACGAATATGTCTTCTGCGTATTCTCCTCCTTGCCTTCGTCCTGCATTACAGTCGCGGTGGCAATGGTTTTTCCGTCCCATCTTACCGTGATCGTGTACTCGACACCTCCGTTCTTATAGCTGTTCTCAGGCACTGTCAGCATTATCTTGCCGTCAGCCGAGACAGTGCATGAGGCTCCCTTGTTGGCGGAAACGCTCACTCCATAAGCGGATATCGCTGCGGCCGCGTCAGCTGCAACACTGCCGTTTACAGTCAAGGTGAGGACACCAGCCTCGATTTCGCCGCCAGCGGCAGGAATCAGTCCCTGGTATACATTGCTTATGGATGCCTCGACAACGGTGTTTCCTTTCTGCTTGAGCACCGTGGTCCTGATGTTCTGGCTGTCCTTGTACGAATATCCTGAAATTGCAGGGAATGTACATACGATCACGCACTTGCGCTCCGCCGCACTGTCATTCTCCTCGATATCCACGAGCCACCAGGTGTCGATTACCTTCGGGCCTTCATTCTTGTAATATGCCTTTGCCCAGGTGATCTCATCGCCGTTGATGCCTTTTGTCTGGTAGCTGTCGAAGTCTATCATCTTGAAAACAGCGCCGCCGTAGATCGCCTGCTCGTTGTGGCTGTCTCCGCTCCAGTCGGTGGCATTCGCTCCGTCGACCTGTACCACCCAGTAAGAAAGGCCCTCGCCCGTATATGCATGCGCATCTTTCTCATACTCTGCGCCAAGACCGCCCCAGAAGGTTATCTCTCTTGTTGAGGCCGGTTTCTGGGCTACGGTGAATTTCACTGTAAGGTCCTGCTCGCGTGTGTAATATCCGTCGACTGAAACCGGATATTTGATAGTGACGTTCGCTACACGGTTAGAACCGCTCTCATTGTCCGACAGGGTAGTGGCGAATATATGCGTGCTGTGCTCGCCGTATGCTACATCCAGCCAGCCGCATTCGCTGCCGTCCTCGTTTGTCACTTCTATATCCACGTCATAATACGCTTCATTGCCGGCCTGGTTCTCGATAACTTTTCCTTCAATCTGGGCATAGCGGTAGAACAGGTCGGTGCGTGAGGCATAGCCTGAAAGCTCGAAGTTCTGTGCATAGCCCGGCTCATATCTCAATTCGCCCCTGACGTCCGAATCGGCGACGCGGACCGCCTTGTCCAGGTTGAGGAATACGTTCTTCAACTCGTTCTCCTGAATCTGCAGGGCCTTGTCCGAAGCGTCGAAAGTATAGGTCGCGGCATCTGTCTTTACCACATATTTGTAGCCTTCCATTGAAATAGGGGCAAGGCTCATGTATATTCCTTTGGAAGATGCTGCCGAAGTGACGCCGTCGAGCGCCATAGGAGCCGAAAGGACTGTCTTGACCTCCTTTGATACTGCATCCCAGAAAATCACGCACTCGCTTCCCATGCTCCTGTCCGCCTGACGGTACAGCTCCGGCGTGTTGTAGTCCTTGCCGATTACGGCACCGCCGCCCGTTATGTTCTTGTCAGCGGACAAAAACGACACATACTGTATGCTCTCGCCGTTGTACGATTCCGTATAAGGTATGAAACGGTAAAGCGAACCGATTATCTTCATGGATACCGGAATCGTCACGCCGGTCTCTCCCTCTGCGAGCACTGGAACCTGTGTCACGTCGCTTTGAAGCACGATGTTCTCAGAATTCAGCACGCCAGCCTCAGACTGGACCTGCTCCGCAAGGAACCTTATTTCCGTATTGGCGAATGCCCTTGCGTCATGATTTGTTTTCAGGAGCACGAAATCCGTACCCTGGGTCAGGTTCTCGGCAGTCCACGACAGCTCGCTCAGATTGTCCTCCTCTACCGTGCATGAAGAAGAATTCCCTTCCTTTGCCGCCAATACCACGACATCGCCTTTCGCCCACTTTATGGACTCGCCGTCGGCGATGACAGCCTTAGAAAGGTCTCCCGCCGAGGCTTTGATAATGTAAGACCCCGACTGAGGCTGATCCGAAAATTCCTTATTACAAGCGGCCGCCGCCGACAAGGCGATGCAGACCGGCAAAAAAAGTTTTATTGTTTTTCTCATAACCGTCATTTTTTCAAGATTAAGCCCAGTCGTCATCGAAACCGATATTGTAGTTGAAGTCGCCTTCTCCTCCCTGTTCGAACCAGTTGTCGCTTCCCGCCATGATGGCATCCTCCGTTTCCATTTCCAGGACCTCCATACCCGGAGTGATGTATGGAAGAACTCCCGTATTGTTGTTCATCAGCTTTATATGCTAGTTTACTATTTGTTCAGCCTAATATAGTTCAGCTTCACAGGAAAGCCTGAATTTCCCTGCAAAGCAATGGTGTGCCTTCCCCTTGCTATGGAGACAGGGAAAGAACAGCTTGTCCATTTGTCATCCGTCGAAGGAAGTTCTATTGTTTCCGCCGCCACGCCGTCCACGAGGATATTGATCGAACTTATGAAGAAAGCGCTGTACCTCAGTTCGATGGATCTCACGTCTTCGGACGCGTCGATCTGATAGATTGTGCCCATTCCTTTCTTGAAACCGTTGATTTCCAGAATTCCTTCTGTATCGGTACATACGCCGAGGGAAATGTCTCCCTCCAGACCGGCGTAATGCTCGGCAGGAATCACGTCTGTAATCCTGTACCAGAGATTCTTGTCGAAAGACGACATGTTCACGAACAGTTTTCCGAGCGGCGTCAGGTCACACGGCTCGATTGCGGTCAGCAATGAGTTGTGGCATTCGGAATTGCCGTTGCCTTTCGGGATGAACCATGCGTAACGGAAAATGTCGTCGTCCTGCTCCAGATAATTGAGCATGTTCACCAGATATGCCATCTGCTCGCTCTCGGACACAGGCCTGTCCCAGGCGCAGAACTCGGTGAGCCAGATAGGCTTGCCGTATTTCTTGAATTGTGCGATATAGCCCTTCACCGATTCCGGCCCCGGCATGTAGCAGTGTATCGCTATGCCGTCCACGTCATCGAGGCTTACTCCCGGCTGGGCAAAGAACTCATCCAGCCATTTCCACGGATCATGGTAGTCCGGCAGCGTGCCGTAGTTCATCGCGGGGGCGATTATCTTAAGTCCCAGCTCCTTTGCGGTGCTGACGACCTTGCCCCAGTGCGACGCCGCCTCGGCTGGAGTCAGCTTCGCCTGATCCGTCAGGTTCGGCTCGTTGAACGCAAGCAGATACCTTACATCAGGATTCAGCGTCAGGTATTGCTTCAGCGCCTCCTGATTCCAGTTGGCGTTCCATGTCATAGGGCAGAAGTCGATCCCATACTCATTCAGATACTTCTGCGACTTGCTGGAAGTGCTTATTCCCCAGTTGTAGTCCCAGCTGATCGCGGGTCCCAGCAGCGGCAGGTGGTTTTCCGGAAGGTTGAAATTGAATGCGACCCCTCTTTTGGCGCTCTTGCCCTGCAGCGTCACGTAGCTGACGGCCTGGTCATTGTCCGCCGCCGGTTCATCCGGCCTTTCACACGACATCATAAGCACGCCGCCCGACAATATTGCAAGAAAATATGTGAATATGGTCCTCATACCGTAATCTATTTTTGATATACCTTTACATAGTCCACATACATGGACAGTTCATTTTCATTTCCGAATGCCGTTATCTTGGACGGATCGAGTATGCCGGTGAAATATCCTCCCACCGCGAGGTTGAAGAGAATGAAGCAGTCCTTGTGGAAATAATTTCCGGTGGCCCAGTCACCGTTGGTGTCGGAAATGCCCATTTCGTAATACGGAGCGGCATCCGGATAGATGTCATAATCGCAGTACATCCTGATGTCTGTCTCGTCCCATATCATGGTAAAGAGATGGAATTTGCCGTCCTGCAGGCTGTAATTCCATGTGGAAGCCTTCGCATAGTTCGGATACTGGCTGTTCTCATTGTAGAATCCCCAGTGGCAGGCCCCGTTGAAATATCTGTCCTGAGTGCCTTTCCTGATACCGTCGGCATTGCCCATCTCCATGATGTCTATCTCGCCGCAGCGCGGCCAGCCTACCTGGTCATAGTCATTGCCCATCATCCAGAACGCGGGCCAGAGTCCGTTCGCGGTCTCGGGCAGCTTGATATACGCCTCCACCTTTCCGTGCCTGAACGCTTTCTTGTTCTTGGAGTTGATGCGTCCGGAAGTGAAGCTCCTGCCGGCAAAGGATTCCTTTCTGGCCGTCAGTATCAGGCAGTGCCTTCCCGATTCAGGCTCCGTTCCCAGCGAAACGTTGTCCCTGCTGTAATACTGCAGTTCCGCATTGCCGTTGCCATTGCCGTTTATCTCTATATTCCATACGGATTCGTCCAGAGTCTCCCCGTTGAAATAGTCGGCCCATACCAGTTTGTAGCCGCCGGTCTCTCCGGAACCCGCCTCGTCAGGCGGGTTCTTGGAAGATTCCGGGTTGCAGGTCCCCTGGCACGACATAAGCGCGCCAAGCAGAACCGCAACGGATATTTTTGCAAATCTCATCGGCAATTATTTTTTGTAGAAGAAGATAGCGTCGAGGTTAAGCTCTGTGCCAGGTGTGCCGCCTGAGAGTACGGTGAAGTAGTTGTCTCCTGTAGTTGTGGAAGCTGACAGGTTGAGGCCCATCTCCGAAACAGGAATCTCATACTCGTTCCATACGAACTGCTCATACTCTCCTGTTACAGGAACGAGAGGCTTTGTGCCGTCTTCCCAGTTTGTGTCGCCGAGCGCGAACTTGTACTCAGTGCCAGCCCAGATTACAGTGCAAAGGTGTGCCCTGTTTGTCTGCGAAGATTTGTATGCGATGTGGAATGTCCACTGGTTCAGCTCGTTTGCTTTTGCAAAACCCTGGAACCCGGCTCCTGCCGCGCAGAAACCCGCACCTGACCAGCCCACGCTGCCGACAGTGAATGCGAGATAGTCCGCTCCTGTCTTGTAGAAGTTGAGGCCGTCTGCCTCAGCTCCGTCATAAGTGCCGTCCCATACATACAGGAAGTTGTTGGTGTCGTCCACGCGCAGGTCGGTGACTTTCTTTGATTTCAGGAAAGTGTCCACGGTGGCGTCGCCCAGATAGATCAGGGCATACTCTGAACCTTTCATCGATTCAGGGGCATTGACAGGAGTGGTTCCGTTGCCGCCGTTGTTCGGGTTGTCATCATTGTCCGGTTTGTTACAAGCCGTCATTGCGATTGCTGACACTGCGAGCGCAGAGATGATTTTAATGAAATTTCTTTTCATGATGGTTAGGAATTTTAATGTTTATGATTTATGTTATAATGTTTTAATGTCTTAATAACCGAAGTTCTGTTCCAGGCTGCCGAGCCTTACCTCTTCGTTAGGGATAGGCAGAAGCTCGTGCTTGCCCTCCACGAAGTCAGCCATGTGGCTGCGGGCCTCTTCCGTCTCGCCCGCCTTGTACGCGTCCATGACCTGCTTGGCAATGCCCCAGCGGCAGAGATCGTACCAGCGGTGGCTTTCCATTGCAAGCTCCACACGTCTTTCGTGGCGTATCGCAAGACGCAGATCATCGTTGCTGTCTGTCAGGCGGTGCTGCGCATAGGCGTTCCTGTAGTCCGGCACGCTGTAACCCGGGAACTCGGGCAGAACGGCGTTTCCGCCCCTTGCCCTCGCCCTTACCTTCTCCAGATATGTCTTTGCGGTAGCGGCATCCGAATTTTCAAGGCATGCCTCCGCATACATCAGATACACGTCGGCGAGGCGTATTTCAATCATGTTGATAGGGGAGCGGGCATCGTGGTCGAGCTTGACATATTTCCTGTCGCTTCCCATGAGCGTCCTTTTGAGGCTGACGTATCTGTTGCCAAGGTAGATTTCCTCCTCGCTGTTGGAGATTTCGCTTGCCTTCGGATTCAGGATGCAGACATCGCGGCGCGCATCCCCGTCCTCGAACTCGTCATAAAGATTCTGCGTAGGCTTGTTGAAACCCCAGCCGGCGTTTGTGAACGCGCCGGAGCGGGAGCGCTGCAGCATGGTGGCGAACGTTCCTCTTGCGAAGCCGTTGCCCTCGCCGTAATCGGAAGTGCCTTCCTTCATGTACTGCACCTCGAATACCGATTCGATGCCGTTCTCGCCCTCGAGAGTGAAATTGTCCGCGTAATCCGGACAAAGAGCGTATTCGCCAGCCTGCTCGTCCATGAACTTCTTGCCGTATCTGACAGCCTGAGGATAATCCTTTATATAGAGGTTCGCCTTAAGCAGCATGGCCTGTGCGGCGCCTTTGGTGACACGGCCCAGATCTTCAGGAGCGTACATGCTCTTGTGCGGGAGGTCTTTCTCCGCGTCTTCAAGGTCCTTGATGATTCTTTCCCTGTACACCTGTTCCGCCGTGGATCTCGGCACTTTCCATTTGTCCGAGCTGTAGATAGGCTCCGTTACGAGCGGCACGCCTCCGTAAAGTCTCACGAGACGGAAATAATAATACGCCCTGAGGAATTTCGCCTCGGCGATAAGACGTGCCCGGAGCTCTTCCGTCAGCGTCTCGTCTGTCTCCATCTGCGGAATCTGCTCCAGCGCGAGATTCGCGCGCACGATGCCCTGGTATTGGGCGCGGTAATAGTCCAGGACCATGGTGTTGTCGGAAATGGTCTTGAAATTTTCCAGATCATAGGCGTCAGCCATGTCGGAAATGTTCTGTCCGCCTTTCAGCGCGTCGTCAGACATGATGTCGCCGAAAAAGAAGCCTGAATAATAAGTGCTCTGGTACTCCCACATCAGCGGAACATATGCCGCGTTCAGGGTCTGGACAGCCATGTCGCCTGTCGTGAAAGCGTCTTTTACTTCATTTACCATAGGACCCTTTTCTCCGAGCCAGCCTTCACACGAGCTCAGGGCGAGAGCCATAAACAATATAGTGATGTATTTTTTCATAACCGCCACGGATTAAAAGTTTACATTTACACCCAGCATGAATGTCCTCGACTGAGGGTAGTTGCCGTAATCGACTCCCGAACCGACCTCCGGATCGTAGCCGGAATATTTCGTAAGGGTGAGAAGATTGTTCGCGCTTACGTACACGCGGAATCTGTCCATCCTTATCTTTTGTGTCAGCCTCTGCGGCACGGTATATCCGATCTGCAGGTTTTTCAGACGGCAGTAGTCGCCTTTCTCGACGAACCTGTCGCTGTCGGCCTTGTTCATAGGGCTGCCCTTAGGGTTCGGAATCGTTCCGTCAGGATTTTCCGCTGTCCATACGTTGCGCATCGATGTGCTGAGGGTCGCGTCGTTTCCGGTGCCCTCGGTACGCAGCCTGAGCGCGTTGTAAATCTTGTTGCCTGCCACGCCTTGGAAGAAAAGCTGCACGTCCAGGCCTTTCCAGTCCATAGAGAAGTTAAGTCCGTAGGTGAGCCATGGGAAAGGGTTTCCGAGAGCTGTCTTGTCGAGGTCGTCGATCTTGCCGTCGTTGTTGAGGTCCCTGTATTTCGCGTCTCCCGGATTGATGCCGGCGGCAGCGCCCTCCGCGAACAGGTGGTTCCGGATCTCTTCCTCGCTCCTGTATATTCCATCATACTGATAGCCCCAGAATGTGTACAGCGGCAGTCCTTCGTCGCTTACCGTCCTGTCTCCCCAGACTTTCTCGCCTCCGTTAAGCGCAGTCAGCCTGTTCTTTATGAACGAAATGTTGCCTCCCACGGAATAGCCAACCGCTCCAACCTGGTTGCGGTGGTTGAGTGTCAGCTCTATGCCCTGGTTGCGCACTGTTCCGACATTGGCCGTCGCATCATAGCGGTTGCCGACATGGGCCGGTCCTTTCACGCCGAGCAGCATGTCATAAGTGTCCCTGTTGAAAAGCTCGAGCGAGCCGGTGAGCCTGTTCTTGAAGAAGCCGAAATCCACACCCACGTTCCATTGCTCGGTGGTCTCCCATTTTCCGCCGCTGTTCACATAGGTCAGGATGGTGCTTCCGTTTACAAGCTCCTGTTCTCCAGGTCCCAAAGGATAGTCCACGAATGTCGGGCCGGTATTGAACATGGTGAGGAGGAACGAGTTGTCGCCGATCTTGTCGTTTCCGATGCGTCCCCATCCGAGACGGACCTTCAGGTCTTCAAGCCAGTGTACGTCTTTCAGCCACGGTTCGTTCTTCATCCTCCATGCTGCCGCCGCCGAAGGGAAGAAGCCCCAGCGGTGCTCCACGAATTTGCTCGATCCGTCGGCGCGGAAATTCACCGTTATCATATAGCGGCTGTCGTAGCTGTAATGCAGACGTCCGAGGGCCGCCACCCTGCGGGAACGCGATGCCGACTCTCCTGGTTTTGAAATGTCCTCTGTCGCCTGGCTTATATACCAGTTCGAAGGAATCGGATTGAGGATGTTCGCGCCCGATCCGCCGATGCTCTCGTATGAATATTCCTCGGTGGTCTGTCCTATCATGGCCGAGAAGCTGTGCCTGCCGATATCCCTTGTGTAAGTGGCTGTATTCTCCACCACCCATGTCATCCATCTCGAAGTGCTGCTCTCGATAAAGTTCTTGTCCATCCTGTCATATTCTGAATTCTGGTAAGCATCCTTGAACAGCCTGTGGCGCGTATAGTTCAGGTCCATGCTTACGTCGCTGCGTATCACGAGGCCTTTGACAGGCTTGATCTCGAGAAAAACGTCGCCCACCCATCTTTCCGTCTTGTCCGACGGATGCGAATATTCCACCATAGAATAAGGGTTCGGAGCGTTCTTGAAGTTCGATGAGGCGCTCAGGCGTCCGCTCAGGTCCTCGCCCCTTACGTTCACCGCTCCCTCGCCGTACCTTACAGGATCCCACGGAGCCATGGCTATGGCTGCGGAGATGATCGAGGCTCCGGCTGCCGCGCTGTTGTTCATCGCGTTGCGTCCGTGCGACATCATGAAAGTGAGGTTCTCTCCTAATCTCAGCCAGTCGCAGATGTCGTAGGCCGAGTTGAGCCTTACCGATGTCCTGGTGAAGTCCGATCCTATGATCGTGCCCTGCTGGTCGAACCAGTTCGCGGACATGGACCAATATCCTTTCTTGCCGCCTTTGTCGACGCTCACATGATAGTTCTGTATCGCGGCAGGGCGGAAAACCTCGTCCTGCCAGTCTGTATCTATATTGGAATAATACCCGTTGTTGACAGGGAACCAGCCTATGACTCCGATGAGGTACTCCGAAAGCCATTCGTTTATGCCGCGGGATTCCAGGACGCGGAGCTGTGCCGGGTTTCCGCTGAGTATCGCACGTGTTCTGGCGAATTCCTGGGCTCCCATCAGGTCGAGGGTCTTCCATCTTGTCTGCACGCCGGCATAGGCATCGAACGAAACGTTGATCTTGTCGTCGCTTCCGCCTTTCTTCGTTGTCACCAGGATGACGCCGTTGGCGCCTCGGGAGCCGTAGATCGCGGTCGCCGATGCGTCCTTGAGAATCTCGGTTGAGACGATGTCATTCGGGCTGAGATATGTGATGTTGTCCACGATCACTCCGTCCACTACATATATAGGTGCTGCTCCGTTGACTGTGCCTATACCGCGGATGCGGACCTCCGCTGCCGCTCCGGGCTGTCCGGAAGAAGCGTTCACTGTCACGCCTGCCGCAACGCCCTGGAGTGCCTGGTCGAGACCTGCGGCCGGTGTCTTCTGCAGCTGGTCGCCCTTGACTGAGGCCACCGAACCGGTGAGGTCGGACTTTTTCATCACGCCGTAGCCGATTGCCACAACCTCGTCAAGTACGTAAGAATCCGTTTTGAGGACCACGTCCAGTTTCGGGCCGTTCACGGCGAATTCCGCCGTCTCGTAGCCTATAGAGGAAAATTGCAATGTGGCTCCGCTCCTGACTTCGATCGAATACTTTCCGTCGATATCCGTACTTGTTCCTTGCGATGTTCCCTTGACAACGACGAAAACACCCGGAATCGTCTCTCCGTCCGATTCTGAAGTGACCGTGCCGCCGACCTTTATCGTCTGTGCCGCTGCGGACGTGACGAAAAGGACGGATGCGAGAATAATAAGGTATTTTTTCATAGCGATTTAGTGTTATCCTTAACTCTTTGCCCGCAAATTATGAAAAATGACGAACAAAACAAGCCCGAAGGCACACAAAAAAATACAACATGGCATATTTAATTGCCGTAAACATTTCAACAGGCATGATTTTATATCGTTATTTATCAGATGTTTAATAAAAATATGAAATACAACAAGAATTTTTCGCAAAAAATGCCGGATTCAAACGGAACTCAACAAAGAATGATTATATTTGTAAAAACTGGGGCGTATCCCCGATACAGAAAAATGAAAAGACCGTATATATCATTAATGGCGTTTCTGTGCCTTGTTCCGTGTTTCGCGTATAACCCGAAAGTAAGGAACTATTACAAGAACGAATACGGAGCTTCCGCCCAGAACTGGGCCGTCACGCAGAATTCCGCAGGCACAATGTATTTCGCCAACAATAACGGCATTCTCGAGTTCGACGGCAGGAACTGGACATGCTATCCCCTGAACAACGGCACGAATGCGCACTGCGTCATGTCTGCCGGCGACAGGATATATGCAGGCGGCGCGAACGAGGCCGGATGCCTCCGGGCAGACGGGCCGGACGGACTTAAGTACACTTCGCTCCTGGATTCCCTGGACCTGTATGCATCCGAGATATGGAATATATGCCGCTGCAACGAAACTCTCGTTTTCCATGACAACAACAATCTGTTCATCGTACGCGACGGGGAAACGGAGACACATGCGTTCAAGGAAAGGATAAATTCCCTCATATCTTTCAACGGACATATCGTCATTTCGGTTTCCGGAAAGGGAGTGCTGTACTATGCGGACGGCGGTTTCAAGCCCCTGCCGCACACACGGATAATGCAAGGCAAGACAGTCTGCAGGATACTGCCTTACAAAAACGACGGCCTTCTGTTCGTCACCGAGAAAGACGGAATATGGAAGTACGGCTATACCGATACCGTGCCGTTTGAAAAATACGGAGGCCTCGTCAGCGACAAGGTCTTCTGTGCGGCGTACAAGGATGACATTCTTGCCATAGGCACGATTTCGGACGGAGTGTTCATAAAGGATTACGGCAGGGGAGTGACCATGCACATCAATTCCGACACCGGCCTGCAGAACAATACTGTGCTGGACCTGTTCTTCGACAGCGACTCCAATCTTTGGGCGGGCCTGAACAACGGTATTGACCATATAATACTGAACAGCGCTGAGCGGCCTCTGTTCTCCCGGCCTGAAATCTACGGGACCGGCTATGCCTGCCTGATGTTCAACGGCAGGCTTTATCTCGGCACCAATCAGGGCCTCTTTGTCGAGGAAGACGGCGGCTACAGGAAGATTGCCGGCCTGGAAGGGCAGGTGTGGAACCTGCAACGTATCGGCGGGGACCTGTTCTGCTGCCATGACAGGGGCGTTTTCATTCTGGACGGCGATGAAAGGGTGCGCCATATTCCGAGCGACGGCGCATGGAAGGTCGAGCGGCTGACGCATCACCCTGGAGTGCTGCTGTGCTCTTCATATTCCAAGATGTTCACAATCGAACACAGGGACGGGAAGTGGCAATACGGCAGGCAGCTGCGGGGCTTCGACCTGCCGAGCAAGACATTCGTTGAAGACGCCCTTACCGGCGATATATGGTTCTCGCACTATATCAAGGGCCTTTTCCGCCTGAAACTCGGCGAAAGCGCGGACAGCGTCAGCTCCGTGCGGTATTTTGCCGAGCCTGACGGCTTTCCCACGGGGCACAACAACATCCCTGACAAGGCCGGAGGACGCATATTGTTCTCGACCGAAGGAGGTTTCTACCGTATGGACCCGTCCACGGAGAAGGCGGTGCCCGAAACGGAGCTGAACGGCAAATTCAAGGGTGCGCCGAAGATCGCCGCGATGTACACCTCGGAGGACGGCACCGTCTATTATTCTTCGGGGGTCCTGCAGGCTCTGGAGTATGTGAATGACGCAGGTGAGACTGTCATGGACTCCCTGTCCCTGAAATCCCTGATCGGGCGCCGTCCCGTAGGTTTCGACTGCATCGCGTTTACCGCGCCGGGAACATTCATCGTGAATACCGAAGACGGTTTCTCACAGATAAATATGGACGATCTCCGGAAAAGCAGGCCGGCATACGGCAAGGTCTATATCCGGAGCATCGACGCCTCCGGCCCCGAAAAGACGGAGACGGTCTGGTGTTCCAGAGAAAACGGCGCGGACCACGGTATCCTGCGGCTCCCGTGGTCGCAGAACACGCTTTCCATAGATTTCATCTGCCCCGGCTATGTCTACGACCAGGAGTACGAATACAGCTACATGCTCGAGAATTACGACGGGAATTTCTCGCCGTTCTCCTATGCCGTCTCGAAAGGCTATACCAAGCTGCCGAGCGGAAAATACGTTTTCCATGTCATTGCAAGGAGCCGCTACGGCAGGGGAGTTTCCTCGGACAGCGTGGAGATCGTGATCGAAGATCCGTGGTTCAGGACCGTTTATGCCTATGCAGGCTACGCCCTGGCCCTTATTCTGTCCGCGGCCGGCGTTTTCTTTGCTGCAAGGCGTATATATCGTGCGAAAATGACGGAAATCGAGAAGAAAAAGCGTGAGGAGCTGCACAAGAAGGAGCTGGAGCTGGAACTCGCGCACAAGGCCCAGGATATCGCCAATTCCACGATGAACGTAATACGCAAGAATGAGATTCTGATGGACATAGACAGCAACCTGCAGAAAGCCGTGGACCATATCGGGGACGACAGGAACAAGACAATACGCATAATAAACAACATCCGCCGTCACATACAGGAAAATATCGAGCATGACGATGACTGGCAGAAGTTCAGGACCAATTTCGACCTGACTTACAGCGATTACCTCAAGCGCCTGTCCGACAGATATCCGGCTCTTACGGCCGGTGACCTGAAATTGTGCGCCTACCTGAAAATGGGCCTGAGGTCCAAGGATATGGCCCCTCTGCTCAACATGACCGTCCGCAGCGTGGAAATGACACGCTACCGCCTGCGTACGAAACTCTCGCTGGACAGGGATACCAACCTCGCCGATTTCCTCCAGCGCTTTTAGACGCCGCACCTGCGGCCTCTGACGACTGAAACGATAACCATATTATTTACAGCTGATGACTATGACAATGAAACCTGAATACAGAATAAAAATCCTTGCGGCCGCAATCCTGTTCGTGCTGTCGGCCGCCGTATATTTCTCTCCCGCCGCGATTCCCCACAAGATCGCTGCGGGACTTCTTATCCTTACGGCATTTTCCGCCGGGAGCCTGCCGTGGACTGTTACCCTCGCTTTCTTCTTCTCGTTTCTGGGGGATCTGGCCGGATCATACAAGGCCGGAAGCACGGGCGACATGCCGTTTCTCCTGCAAATGGCCGGTTTCGCCGCGGCCCATGTATGTTTCATAATATATTTCATTAAGCGTCGCGGCCGCGGCATCCCGAAGGTACGTTGCGCCGGCTATGCCGCATTCGCGTCAGCCGTGCTTTCAGCCGCCGCAATCATAATCGTTCCGTGCGTCCCGTCAGGTCTTCTCCGCTTCTGCGTATCCGGCTATGCGGTAATCATAGCGGCGATGCTTCTGTCCGCGCTTTTGACCGGCGACCTCCTTATTTCAGCCGGAGCCGTCCTCTTCGTATTTTCGGATTTTATTCTTGCGACCGACATTTTCGTGACGGATATCCCTTATTCGGGCTATCTCGTCATGGTTCCGTATTACGCCGCGCAGCTGATCTTTTTCCTCCGCTGTGCCGCTATATGCCGCCGCTCCTGAACGCATCGCTGAATGTTTCCGGACTGGGATGTTTTATGCTGTAAAAGCAGATTCCAGAAACTGACAAATACCGTGATCCGAGAAGCCCCGCAACATTTGCAGGGCTTCTACTTTGTTTGCGGAATTCCGGACATTTAGTGCCGAAAAAGCGATTTTATGCGAAATATTGAAAAAGATTTATTAAATTTACCGACGTTTTGTAAAAAAGAAAGGTGCTTTTCGGAGCAAAAAAACTAAAACTGATTTATATGACTTTTTGTGTAAAAGAATCCCGGAATGCCTATATGCCGCCTCAGATCGAGGTGATAGAGCTTGCCGCAGGTGAGGCACTTTTGGAAACAAGCCTTACCGGCACCACCGACCCGTTTGAATGGGATGACAATTATGAAAACGGAATGTTTTAATGATTTCTGGATTATGAAGAAGATTTTTATTTTATCCATAGCGGCTGCGGTGCTTGCAATGGCATCTTCATGCAAAGCCGGACTTAAAGAAACGGTCAGAGCCGTGAAATTCGAGCCTCTTGTCCTTACGGCTCAGACGGAAGAGTCCACGAAGACATATCTGGACGGCCTGAATACGGTGTGGTACGAGAGCGACTGCATAAGCGTATTCTCATGCGATGTGCCGGATCCTGCAAACAACAGATTCGTGACCGGCGGATTCGAGGAGGGCAGCACTTCTGCCAGGTTTACAGGTGAGATAGAGGAAGGCACGCACGACATAGCGGCGCTGTATCCTTACACGGAATCCGCTTCTTTCAGCGGCGGCGAACTTTCCGCGATACTTCCCGATGAGCAGAATGCCGCCGCGGACACTTTCGACAACGGCGCATCCCTGCTTTTCTATGCCGGCCCTAAAGACGGCGGCATCCGGTTCGCCAACCTTTGCACCGTGGTTTCATTCGTGCTTCCCGAGGGGCTTGACTTCGTGAACAGCGTAAAGATCAGCGCCGCGAACGGCAGCAACATCGCGGGTACCGTAAAGATAAACGCGGATGATGCGTCGATTGTATCGGCGGATTCTCCTTCAGTCACCTTGAAAGGCGTTTTCACGGGAGGCAGCAGGTATTATGTGACCCTTGCTCCGGGCAGCTACGCGGGCGGCCTGAAATTCGAGATAGGAACGGTTCAGGGCAACAGGTATTACCGTGCCAACACTTCCGATATGGTCTTTGCAGCCGGCAGGATTTACAGCACGGGCGCCCTGTCCCTTGTGCTCGGCTCCGTCTCGCCGTCAGTGGAGATAGTCCACAGGATAGATGGCGGCATCCTCACGGGCTCGGACGCCAGACTGAGTCTCGGCGTTCCGTCAGAGTTCGCCGGTTCCATGAGCAACGTGTCCTATACGGCAGAGATCAGGAACTCGGATGGCGTCATCGTACGTGAGTTCACGGGCAGCGGCCTTTCCGATGCCGTCCTCGATGTCGCAGGCGGTTTCCATTATCTCCCGGCCGGAGAATACACATGTACTGTCAGTGATTTCAGGTACACGGCCAACGGCATAGACCGTACTTCGGCGGAGCTGTATGTTTCCACCGCAGTATCTGCCGCCCCTGCCGACGGAAGCATCGCATTCGAGGCCACGACCTCGGGCTATACCTCTTATGATATATATCTTGCTGAAGGCGCCGGCGCCGCCAATGAGCTCGACGGCTCGGCGATCTATAAGGCATCTTCTTCGTTCAACGAGGAAAGCGGTCTTTCTGCCGAAGTCCGTAGCCAGATCAGTGCCAGTGATTTCAGACCCACCCTTAACGGCGAGGAAACCGCTCTTGACGGCGGCAACCTTTTTTCTCTGGAATGGAAAAGCTATGCTGTAGGCGGCAAAGTGATGTTCGACGGTGTCATGCACACATGTGCCGGCCAGACCGTGCTCTATGTCACGGGCCTGCCGTACACCGCCGCTCCTCCTGCAGACGATCTGTGGAACAAATCTTCAAATAACGTGAACTTCCGGAGCGACCATGTGCAGCTTGGCGGAGGTACCGGCAGCGCCACAATCAGCATGAAAAACGGATTCGCCGTACCTGTGGGGACCAATGTGTCCGTGTATTGCAGATACAGACTTAAAACTAATAAATTAGGCGGTGGCTGGCTCTCTACTTATTATAAGACCACGTTTTCATGCGCCGTCGCAGGAAATACTCTTTTCAGTGAGGAAAGTCCTGCCAAAGATGATACGGAAACATCAGACAGGATTCAAACCGCCGACATCTCGGTAAGCAACGGTGCAACATCGACATTGAAATCAAGCTACAGTGCCTTAGGACCTTATGCAAAGGTATACGATTTCAGCGTTTCCTACAGATAAAGACAATATTCTCATCAAAAAAGGTCCGGATTTCTCCGGGCCTTTTTTAATATCCGTTCATCAGTCCTTTTCCCTGCATCCGTTCCGTTGTCCTCATCAGTCCTGTGTCGTGAGGCGGACCTGTCCAACCCCGGACAGGGGCAGGGTGGATGGGGCCCGCAAGATACAAGTTATTATTTACTATTTGCCGTAGGCCTTTTTCAGGATTCTTGCCAGCTGGTCGGTGCATGAGGTCCCGCGGCGTCCGCACAGGATGCCGTCGAGCTTTTCGATGGCCTGATCCACGCTGAGCCCTTTCAGCAGGGACCTTACCGCCTGGAGATTGCCCGGGCAGCCGCCGACATAGTTCACGTCCTCGATGATTCCGGTCTCATTGTTCACCGTAACCGTGATTTTCTTCGAGCATACGAGCTTGGAAGGGGTGGCCTCGATGATGCGCAGGCCGTTCTCCACCCTGTCCGCATCGATTGTGAAACTTTCTGGAGTAGGGGCCGCCACATTGTCGGGCGACATAGCGAACATGGCTCCGAGAGCCATTACAAGAAGAGTTTTCATCGTGATTCTGCAAATAATGAAATAATGTTGACAATGACTTTCGATGCCTTTTCCATGCTCTCGAGCGGAACATATTCAAGGCGTCCGTGGAAATTGTGGCCGCCGGCGAAGATGTTCGGGCACGGCAGGCCCATGTAGCTCAGGTTCGCGCCGTCCGTGCCGCCGCGGATAGGCTGCACCTTAGGCGTGATATCTTCCATCTCCATGGCTTTCTTCGCTATGTCCACGATATGCATGTGCGGCTCCACCTCCTTGCGCATGTTGAAATACTGGTGCTTGAGGCTGAGCGTCGCAGTGCCCTCGCCGTATTTGCCGTTGATGAAATCGCAGCACCTGGTGATGAGTTCTTTCTGGGCCTCGTGCTTTGCGATGTCATGCTCGCGTATTATGTAGCTTAGGTTTGTCTCCTCCACGGTACCTTCGATGCCGATAAGGTGGAAGAATCCCTCGTAGCCTTCGGTATATTCCGGCTTCTGCTCCTGCGGCAGCAGACTGTCCAGCTCCATTGCGATGCGCATTGAATTCACCATCTTGCCCTTTGCATAGCCCGGGTGGATGTTCCGTCCCTGGATGCGTATGCTTGCCGCCGCGGCGTTGAAATTCTCGAACTCCAGCTCGCCTATAGCGCCGCCGTCCATGGTGTAGGCATACTCCGCTCCGAAACGGCTTACGTCGAATTTCACCACGCCACGGCCTATCTCCTCATCCGGAGTAAAGCCGATGCAGATGTCGCCGTGCCTGAATTCGGGATGCTCCATTATATATTCCGCGGCATGCATGATTTCCGCCACTCCGGCCTTGTCGTCCGCTCCCAGCAGGGTGGTGCCGTCGGTGGTGATGAGGGTCTGGCCCTTGTAATCGAGCATCTCCGGAAAGTCCGAAGGCTTGAGAAACGCTCCGCTTCCTTTGAGCAGGATGTCTCCTCCGTCATAGTTTCCGATAATCTGCGGCCTGATGTCCGCCCCGCTCGCATCCGGAGCCGTGTCCACATGGGCTATGAATCCCACAGCGGGAACTCCCTCCGCGTTCGCCGGAATCCTTGCCATCACATATCCGTATCCGTCAAGCTCAGCCTTGATGCCCATGGCCTCGAGCTCGTCACGCAGCATCCGCAGCAGATCAAGCTCCTTTGCCGCCGACGGCTGCGTATCGCTTTCCTCGCAGCTCATCGTGTCTACGCTTACATAGCGCAGGAATCTGTCTAAAATCTTTTCCATATTATATATCGTTTGCCGCCGGCCTCCATGCCGGCGTCCATATCTATTTCTTGCGTATCACCGTCAGGACGAACCAGACGATCAGCGCGATATACATCAGCACAGCCAGCGGATTGGTCCACCATCCCTCGCTGATCCAAAGGTCCACGCCGCAGAATTTAAGTATGGCGGACACCACGCCCATAAGGGCGCCGCCTGCGATGAATCCGGATGCAATGAGGGTGCCTTTCTCCTCGCGCTCCTTGTTCACCGCCTCATCCTTGCTGCGGCTTGTCACGTACCAGTTCACCGCACCGCCCACGAGCAGAGGGAGGTTGAGGTCCAGAGGAATGAACATTCCCAGCGCGAATGCCAGGGCAGGTACCTTGCACCATGTGAGCACAAGGGCCAGTACGGCGCCTATGCCGTACAGAAGCCATGGCGCGCTGCCTCCGTTCATCATCGGGTCGATTACGGCGGCCATCGCGTTAGCCTGAGGGGCCACAAGAGCGTTCTCGCCTGTGAATCCGTATGTCTTGTTGAGCACGATCATCACGCCGCCCACCGTCGCGGCAGCCACCAGGGTGCCGAGGAATTTCCATCCCTCCTGCTTTGCCGGGGTCGTGCCTATCGAATATCCTATCTTAAGGTCGGTGATGAATCCTCCGGCCATGCTGAGCGCGGTACATACGACACCTCCGATTATAAGGGCCGTAGTCATGCCGCTGACGCCTTTGAGGCCCGCAGCCACCATAATGAACGATGCCAGGATCAGGGTCATGAGGGTCATTCCGCTCACCGGATTCGAGCCCACGATCGCAATGGCGTTGGCCGCGACGGTCGTAAAAAGGAATGATATTATGCCTACCACGGCAACGCCAAGCAGTGCATACCAAATGTTGTCCACTACGCCGAGGGCGAAGAACGCGAACACTGCGATCAGGGTGATCACGATGCCGATAACGATGATCTTCATCGGGATATCGCGGTCCGTGCGGTCCGCCTTCGTCCCGGCCGCGCCGCCTTTCCTGAATTCGGCCGCCGCCAGTCCGACAGCGCTCCTGATGATGCCGAACTGCTTTATGATGCTTATTACGCCGGCCATGGCGATGCCGCCTATACCTATATTACGCGCGTAATCCTTGAAAATCTGGTCGGGGCTCATCTCTCCTATCGTGGTCGTGACGCCGGTATGCATCAGGTCCAGTACCTCACCGCCCCATATAAGGTTCATGAGCGGGATGATCACCAGCCATACAAGGAACGAACCGCAGCAGATTATGAACGCGTATTTCAGGCCTATGATATATCCGAGGCCCAGCACTGCGGCTCCGGTATTGTTCTTCACGACGATCTTCGCCTTGTCGGAGATAACCGCGCCCCACGAGGTCATTGCCGTGCTGACAGTCTCGGCCCAGGCTCCGAACGTGCTCACCGCGAAGTCATACAGGCCGCCGATAAGTCCGCTCAGCAGCAGGGTTTTCGCGCCCTTGCTCTCTCCTTCGCCGCTGACAAGCACCTGGGTCGTCGCCGTAGCCTCTGGGAACGGATACTCTCCGTCCTTTTCCTTTACGAAATATTTGCGGAACGGGATAAGGAAAAGTATGCCGAGTATGCCGCCGAGCAGGGATGAAAGGAATACTTTCATGAAGTTCACGCTGAGTTCCGGATATTTCGCCTGCAGGATATACAGGGCAGGGAGGGTGAAGATGGATCCTGCGACGATCACGCCGCTGCATGCTCCAATGCTCTGTATGATCACATTTTCACCTAAGGAATTTTTCCTTTTCAGGACGCTGCTGCATCCTACCGCGATAATCGCGATCGGGATCGCCGCTTCGAACACCTGGCCCACCTTCAGGCCGAGATATGCTGCCGCCGCTGAAAAAAGCACTGTCATCAGAATACCCATGGCTACCGAATACGCTGTCACCTCCGGGTAATTCTTCTTTGGATCAAGAATGGGTTTGCTCATAAAATAATAAATCTTAAAGCGCAAAGTTAATAAATAGTTTGGAATGTCCCGTCATCTCTGTCCCCGTTCCCTTATATATTATAATGTATAGGACGTAAAGCGGCATGTTCTTCCCCGGTGCGCCGGAACGGGATCGGGCGGGCATAACGGGGATATTCATGAAAAAAGTGAAAAATATTTGAAAAAGTTTTGGTATTTTAAAAAAGTGTCGTATCTTTGCATTCCCCAACGATGAGAACATCGTTACGGGACAGTTCTTTGACAATATTGAGAGAGATAACGAGGTAAAGTAAATTCAAATTTAC
>CAYLQE010000033.1:0-24571 GCA_964385835.1 uncultured Muribaculaceae bacterium
GAAAAATATCTGGATAACTACACAAATAATACTTCATACACTTTAGGATATATATGCTAACTGAATGAATGAAGTGGATATTTACTCATAATCCATACTTTTTTCTCAAAATAGGTCTTTACGACAATGTTGGAATTTTATTGTTACCCATACTATGTTTAAGCCTCATCTCCCCATTAAGTAAAGGTATATACCTCCTGAATCCTGTATTACGTTGGTACTCTTTTCTTGGCCTAATGGACATTTTCTTTTTTGGGGGAAGCACTCTTTTTTGCATATGTTCATAAAAAGCTTTCTTCTCACTAGATTTGAATATACCACGGCTCTTTCATTTAAAACAATGCCATAATACATAAAATACTTTACCCGACTCTTTAAGAGTCTGGTAAAATTATAATGTTCCAATATCAATGTCTTACGTCAGCATCAAATATCAAAAAAATCATTTTGTGCCAAAAATCTCATCAGATTGGTAAAGCTCATGCCCAACATACTCATAAGTTCTGCATTACCTTTTGCCTTGTCATACCTTTTCTTCCGTTTCCCACGTTCTTCCGTTTCCCACGCTATATTGATAAAATCGAGAGCACCATCCTCTGCAAGGTGTCAAGGTTTCGTGCAGCCCTTGCTGACTTGCGCTTTATATGATCCTGCTGGAGATTCCTGTCCAGCGACCAGTGCATGCTCTCTATCAACCAGTGGTTGTGGATGATAGATGCGATATCCGCACTGTCAACGTGGAGGCTCGTGACATATAGACTCTTCTCCAGGGTACGCTTTCCTGTGGACTTCTTGATGGTGTCGAACTCAAACTCCACTATTGTCATGACTCCGACCCATTTCTCCTTGTCTGCTATAAGCTCCAGACCGTCGTATACCCGGTAGATGCGGGTCTCTATCCTGCCGTGCTCCAGTTCGGGACCATACATGTATGTGTGCAGTGGGACTATGGCCTTGATCCTGTCCTCAATCCCGTAACGCAGGGCAGGTTGGTTGGCCTTCAGATCGAAAAGGAAGTCGCCATCCTTACTCCCTTATCTTCTCAATGATTTTCTTCTGCATGGACATCGCATCGGCAGTAACGACCTTTCCTTATATATCAAGCTTATCAAGCAACAGGGGGACGGCCTTTATCTCGTTGCTCTTTTCCTGGCAAGCCTACGTTGCCAGCATTATGCCGTTGGTGAAGGAGTAGACAGAGAGTATGTCAGGGTTGCGCCCGTTATCCTGTTGTGTGCCGCACATTGCCTTGCCGTCTATACAGATTATCTCCTGCATGACATCGGAGTCCGTCAGTTCCATATGAAACCACATGGCAAATTCCTGCATCCTGTCTGCGAGTGCCAGATCATCAATGCCCTTTCCACACGTGACAGTGTCGGCTCCAACGGAACACCGTTCAGCAGCATTCCCATGGACCGAAACCGGGACAGGTGGTGTCTGCCGAACTCGATGATGTCGGTCCGCGCCACACCACACATCTGGATGCACGTGCAAGGATGCTTTAAATGAAAGAGCCGTGTGAATATACAGATTAAATTTTGTTATTTGAACTATTTATACTATATTTGCATGTAATTAATATACAATAGATATGATATATAAACCAAAGATTCTCAATTTCAAGTTGTTGCGTTATGAGGTTAAACTAAATTTTGAATTGTTGAAAGGTTGACTAATGAAGTACAAGTTCTCAATTACCGAATAAGCGTCGTGGTTGCTGGTGTCATCCATTACGCCCAAATGCTGAAAAGGAGTTACGACACATTCGGTAAAGATTTTGTACGGTTCACTGAAAAATGAGCCCGATTATTTACCTAAGAATTGTGAGAATAATATTTAATACTAAATCTAGCGAATATAAAGAATCACACCAAAAGGCATTTGAGCGTCAAGATTATTGAGCCATAATAGTCTTGACAGTAAATCAAAATCTAATGATGTTGGAATACATGGAGAGTCTTTTCCAAACTCCATTGACTCTTTAAAATTATTGAATGAACTAATTTTACGCATTTATGGAACATATATATTTTTGGATATTATTTATTGTTGTTTGTTTGTTATTTCTTGTGCCTTCCATCATTGCCATGTTTCAGATAATTGATGATTCTGGTGAAGGAGCAATGAGCTACTTTTTTACTTTTTCTATTTTAATATCTGGTATCATACCTATTATTGGGATAAATATTATACCGGAAAACACAATATTTAGTAGTTGGCATATTGCATTGTGTGTATTAGGATTGGTTCAAATTTTAGTATGGATATTTAATTTAAGAAAGAGTATACATTATACTATTAGTTTAATTTTCACTATAGCTATTCTCTATTGTATACTTATATATAATTCGAGTTTGACCATAACCAATTCAAGACTTCTCCCCAATTTTGAGTTGGAGCTTCCTATGGTTTTGATATCTTTTTGGCTGCCCTTAGCAACAATATTAATTGTTGTAGCATTTCTATTACGGCGTAGAGAGATAAATTACATTAATGTCCCATCAAAAGATAAGCCTGATATAGAATATCTGTCAAATTCGTCATCTATGGAAGCTGTGCTCATGCGCCGAACTATCGAAAATCTTACTCAAAATATAGCAAAGCAATACCATGATTTATCAACTGGCATACGCGAAATATCTAAAGATCTTAATAAGTTAAAGGTTCATAAAATTGTTGGATCTAAGGTTAATACGGCTAACTCTGATAAGATATATATTGATATGATAGGAAAAATGGAAAAAGATTTAGCCATCATTTCTAACCGGATTTATAGCACAGAAGTTAACCAAATAACAATTACTAATCAAGTGCTAGTTAGGGAACTAACACATTTTATAGCAACTCCATTGGCGACAATTGAATCAATATGTGACATAGTACAAAATGTATCAACGACTAATGATAAAGAAAAATTAAATCAGTATATTACTCGAATAAAATCTGCTGTGATCATTTGCAAAGGTATTTTGCAAACTTATCGAGAAATATTCCTTTGTTCTATTTCACCCGAAGATTCATCGTTGAGAAACTTAATCAAAGATTCTTTTGATGTCTATAAAGGTGGCAAAAATGTTTCTATTAAAATAGAAGTCAATGATAAATATGATGGCATAAGTAATTACTATATCCTCTCAACTATACTTCCAGTTTTAGCTAATGCCGTGAGAGCCTCTAAAGAAAATTCAGAAATTGAAGTGATTGAATTGGATGGGGTCATTAGAATTACCAACACTTATTTAGGTGATATTGAAATAGCGAACCTAGAACAAGAAGGGTTTTCTACCAAAGAAAATCATAAAGGTATGGGGCTATTTACCGTAAGGCACTTGTTGGCCTCTAGGAAAACTGGACCTCTAAAAATTTACAAAAAAGAAGACAAAATTGTTTTTGACATACCCGTATGTATCCCCAATAGTTAAGAATATGAATAAATTCCACATTATAGTTGTTGATGATGATGCAAATGCTGCAAAAGCATTTGCTGAACTCATAGAAGCGAAACTCAAAATTCCTGTATATTCTGAAGCAGATCCCAATGAAGTACTAAAGATTATTAGTCAAAATGAAACTAAAGTTGTCATTCTTGATCAACGAATGCCTCTAATGAATGGGACTGAGTTGTATAAGCGTATTAAAGAGATAAATCCTTTTGTCAAAGCTTTAATGCTTACTGGTGAAGCTGACAGACAGGAGGTAGCTGATGCTATTTCTAAACTAAAGTATTTCGATTATATTGAAAAAAATGATATACGAGATCTTCCGAATAAAGTCATTTCAGCGTTATCCGCCTATGAAAGAATGGTTGCAGATAAACATAGTACTTCTATAACTATTAATCGGTGGAATTTGTGGAGGACGCGCTTTTTTACGAGACGATATGAAATCATTTCAATAGAGGAAGTTAGCAATAATGTAGTTTTTAGTAACAAATGGAAAGTTAAATTTGAACTTATAGCAACAGAGCAAGAAGTTGAAGATTCCTACGAATACGAAGATGATCTTATTATTGGAGATGAATTTGAATTGAAAACAAATATAGCTTCTTCGATAACAGCAAAAGTGTTACCAACACTTAAATCAGATATAAACGCGGCTATAACTAAAAGATATAATTTGACCAGTGAAAAGAAATCAAAAAAGAGCAAAAGGAACAAGCGAACATTCAGGCTACAAGATGGCGTTGTAAATGGGAAAAGTGCAATAAAAAAACTATTCGAATATACACCTGTATATGTTCATTACAGACTTGTTCTTAAAAAAGAATGTCGTTTATGTAGACAAATCAGTATTATTCCATTGGATGTGTACAAGAGAATTCCTATAATTGCTACCAGAGTGAAAATTTTCTATTCAGATGAGACAAAACAGATTATAAATACTGATAATATCTCAATATAGTGGAGATATGAAAATTATCTTACGTCCATTATGTAAAAACAAGGACGAGCTTCCCTGTTCTTGTTAACTAATTATTAATTGGTGGATTTAAGTTATTTATCCACTTTGAGTGCCAATAACCATTTTTTATTAGTTCTCTTGACTCACTATTTCCCAAACAATTTTTGTTACTTTATGTTACCCAAGAGGAATATATCCGGATTATTGCAAGCCAAAAGAAAAATATCTGGATAACTACACAAATAATACTTCATATACCTTAGGATATATATACTAACTGAATGATGAAGTGGATTATTTCTATATCATCCACACTCCATTTTCTTCCAGATTGGTCGATACGCAATACAGTAATTCATAATTGTTACCCGACCCATTTCTACCGTCCTAATTGCCCTGTTATATCCTGTCTATTTTGTTTATCCTTTTCTTTTTTGGCAGGCATACTTATTATATTAGATATCTAGGATTTATTCTCACGAGATGTAGACTATCCCAAATGCAAAGTTAGATGTCTTCGGCATTACGGCTAAGATCAAGCCCTGTCTTAATAGCCGACAACTTTTTAAGCATTATAATATTCACATTTTTCCCGGAGAAAAGTCTCTTACGATCCACCGTTATATTTGTGTGTTTTGTACCTTTCAAATGTGGGTACTCTTTCTTGAGCTTTTGCTTACACTTTAAAGGTCGTTCTTTATATAATTTACCGATTAAGTTAGGAGAATAATGAATATGAATTCAATTTAACAAAGTAAATTATTTCAAAAACACAAAACAAAAGTATTCAAAATAATAAAATTGTTTTGTGATTTTAAATTAAATTACTAACTTTGCATTTGATTATGAACGAGATAAAGTATTTGAATAGAATTGCTGACAAGACTCTTGATTTGAGGCTTGAAGCTTTTGGTGCGGTGCAAATAGCCGGACCCAAGTGGTGTGGTAAGACAACGACGGCAGAACGCAGGGCTGAAAGTGTCATAAAGATGCAGGATCCCGACCGACGGGATGGCTATTTGACCACGGCACGAACAAAACCGTCTCTATTGCTCAAAGGTGCTACACCTCGTCTTATTGACGAATGGCAGGTAGTGCCAGTTATATGGGATGCTGTTCGCCATGCTGTTGACGAACGTAGGGATAAGGGACAGTTTATTTTGACCGGCTCAACCGTAATAGACGATGATGAAATAATGCATACAGGAACGGGGCGCATTACCAAAATGGCAATGTATCCAATGAGCCTGTTCGAGTCTCTCGAATCAAACGGATCTATTTCGTTGCGTCGTCTTTTCGATGACCCAGAGTACGATATTGACGGAGAGGTGTCGCAACTATCTATCGAACAACTGATATTTGCCGCTTGCCGTGGAGGTTGGCCGGCTTCTCTTGATGATATGAGTCTAAATGCAAAACTACTCATAGCGAGGGATTATGTTGATGAGATTTGCAACAAGGATATTTCAAGAGTTGATAAAACACGACGTAATCCTACATTGGCACGACTGATTCTTCGTACATATGCACGAAATATCTGTACCCTTGCAAAGAAAACATCTATGCTTGCCGATGTGTCCGAGGAAATGGAAGGAACATCAATGCCAACGTTTGATGATTATGTCGGAGCTTTGGAGAAACTCTTTGTAATAGATGATATTGAAGCTTGGTCGCCCGCAATTCGTTCTAAGACGGTTATTCGTACCGGAAAGAAACGTTGTTTTGTGGATCCGTCTATCGCAGTAGCCGCTTTAGGATCATCGCCTGAGAGTTTGGAATTGGATTTAAACACATTTGGTTTCATATTCGAGTGTCTATGTTTCCGTGATCTTCGGGTATATTCACAGGTATTGGGCGGCCGATTGTCTTATTACCATGACCGTCTCGGACTTGAAGCAGATGCTGTGCTACACCTTGACGACGGACGTTATGCACTGATAGAATGTAAACTTGGTAGCCGGGAAATAGAGGACGGCGCTAAACACCTTCTTGAAATCAAACGTCTTATAGCCGAGAAAAACAAGGCAGAGGATCAAATCAGGCTTCATGAGCCGGATTTACTGATTGTCCTAACAGGAGGAGAAATGGCATATACCCGCCACGATGGAGTGAAGATAATCCCAATTGGGTGTTTAAGAGATTAGCCATTATGAGATATTTTGTCAGTGGAAGGCTACAAGAATCGTCAAATCCAATATAGTACCCGTTGTTTATTTCAATTTAAATCATATCTAATGAGTAGCAAAGCAGAAATAGTAAAAGAACTTGAGAATTTTCAACAGTTATTGTATAATTGGGAGGATACATATAATGCAAGAATTAGAAGTGCAATAAATAAGAAGATTCCCTTTGTGCAAAAAATCTTAAGACTAACTGGTACATCAAAAACACTCACAATTGCTCCGCCACCTATGGTCGGAGGCTTGATGATGAAAGATGTGGACCCTTTTACTTGCATATATGAACCTCCATATGGTCTCAGTGTCGTGGGACTGATTTCAGATTGTATAGATGAAGCAATTGGGGTTATTGAAGCGGATGATTCATTTCTAAGCAAGATACATTCTACGGTAAAACCAAGTCAGAAAAAGGAAAACAAAGCAATAGCTAAAATTTCTGAAAAAGTTTTCATTGTGCATGGAAGAGATAATGAAACTAAGGAAACTGTTGCAAGGTTTGTTGAAAAGTTAGGACTAACTCCGATAATACTCCATGAACAGCCTAATGGTGGTAAAACTATAATAGAAAAGTTTGAGACTTTCTCTGATGTTGGTTTTGCTATCATTCTCCTAACCCCAGATGATAAGGGATATTTAGCATCTGAATCTGATACAATAAAATCAAGGGCTCGTCAAAATGTTATTTTTGAACAGGGATATTTCATTGGGAAATTAGGGCGTGAAAGAGTAGTAGCCTTGGTTAGGGGAGATATTGAACTTCCTTCAGATGTATCCGGAATAATGTATGTTGATATAGATGGTCGTGGCGCCTGGAAATTATATCTGGCAAAAGAAATGAAAAATGCAGGATATGCAATTGACTTAAATTTATTAGCATAGCTCAATTTCTGTCTATTCTGCGAGCTTATTATGTTCACTACGATGAGGAAGTATCCAATTTTATCATCATTCCACAATGCCGTTGTCCTCGTTGAGAACAGCAGTGGATAAGGTAAACAGAATGGTTGCCAGGCCATTCTCGATACTATGACCGGATGATTCTATAGAATGCTATCTGCAGCATATAAACATTACAATATGCTAACGTAGTCACCATAACTCTTAAAAGGAGCCTTCAATCAAAAGAAATCTATAAAATTCATATGACAATATCGTAATTGTGACTTGCGGGGTAAGTCAAAGGGGCTCGGGTATAATATCTGGACACGGACTTGATATCTTTCTGTTATTTTTTGTAAGGAATTTCATTTGATCAAGGAGAATTTAAGGAAGCGCCCAACTCCTACAAACGTAATGAAGACCGAAAGACAGCAGAGCATCCAATCTGTTGATTGAAATATCGCCAGTTTTAGAATGCATTATGCCTAACATTCATTTAATCTTCCATTATTATAATAAATAATGCTAAAATATTTGCATTTTGTTGTTTTATTTAAGAAAATTATATAACTTTGCAATCGGTCATACCCAATGTTTTTCCTTCTTCTTCTCCCAACAAAACATCATGGTAAGATTTAACGCAAGTTTACCGTTGCCAATCATGTAGGCTGCAGAAAGGTCTTCAAAGACTATACCTATGAATTACTTATAACCAAACGATGACGGAATTGACATTGAAAATCGAAGTATTTATGAATGATTTCTTAAAGTATGGCCACAGCTTATGTTGGGGCAAGCCATTGCATGACTCTCCATTTTCATTTCGTAATGAAAACAGGATATTATTATATTCATAAAACCACACTTGCAATGGATACAAGAAAAACCTTTGACTATATGATAGAGATAGTCAGTAAGATGGAGATTAACAACCAATGTATATACGACGAAAAGACGTGCCAAAAATGGCAGGTTTGCAGTTACATTGACAGAAATAGAATCCAGAATATAGTAATTGATGTTATGGATTATCCCCAGAGCAATGCTCCGGAGGTATACTCCACTTACCGACTATTACGGCTACTTAATCAGCTATCCCAGCATATACATCTTCAACTGGATGGAATGGGTAAGATTATCGCAGTAGTTAATCACCGGGAGATTGAGGATATGTGGTTTGAATTAAAGGACAGGCTTGTGGCCGAATATGGAGATGTTAAGCAGGGCAAGAAAATGATTGATAATCTTAATGTCACATACTGTTCATTTCTCAGGTCAATCAAAAACTCTTTGCTGCACGTAATTTATCTACTGAGGTTTCGAGAAGGCAACAAGTTCAAAATAGAACTTCCGTCAGTTCTGAACGAGGGGCATATGATAGACGTCGATATGTGCCGAGTAATATCTGATGACAACCGGCAACTTCTGCGTGGAACTGGCTACGTCCAACGCAGGTCAACAATGATGGACAAATATGACAAGCAAATAAAGCCTTTGACTCAATGCCAGTTTGACTACCACTTTAATATTGAAGTGGCATACCAGATTAATTCCAACCGTGTTGTAAAGCACATTGAGGCCAATTTGCAGGAACAGTCGTGTGAGAACTTGATAAATAAAAGAACTATCACATTCACAAACCTAACAATAGAGTAAGATATGGCACGGAAATATTTAATAGACGGTAATTGGCTTATATGTTCCGAGGGAACTTGCATGCAACGGATACAGGTAAACAGTCAGAGTACCATATATGCACATGGCAAACTCGTGGCAACAATGAACGACCGTATGGACAACAACTTTTATTGCCTGAAAATGGTGTCAGCCGGAGCATTGGTTGGAGCAATTGTTGGCGCTGTGGTTGCTGCTGGGGCAATTCTCACGGGGGGAGCCGCCATAGTAGGGGTCGTGTCAGCAATAGGAGCCGGGGCACTTGTTGGCTCTATAAGCGGTAAGCTACTTTCCCTAATGCCATGTATCTGCGCTTGCCTTACCAAACCAAGTATATGGACCATGGTAAAAGATACAGTAATGATACAGAACCAGAAGGCCTTAATGCCTGATGCAAAGTTAAGTTGTCTATTGGGAGGTATGGTTTCTATAATATTGCCGCAGATAGAAGTCGTTCTGGATGCCCTGGCTCTATCTGATTGTGCTTATGATGAAAATGTGTCTGCTCCAGAAGGATGGACAGAAGCAACAGACATTGAGAATGAATTACAAATAATGCTGAATGACCCGAAGAGTGGGTTCAAGGCGAGATTATTTAAAAATGAGGATACCTATATATTGGCTTTTGCCGGAACGGAGCCAATATATAAGGATATGATGGATGCTGTAACTGACATAAGGCAAGGTATTGGATTAGACGATAAGGAATATGGTCAGTATGCAAGTGCAGTAACCCTCTCTGATAAGATAAATGATAAGGCAGAAACA
Organism: uncultured Muribaculaceae bacterium; assembly: GCA_964385835.1. Taxonomy (GTDB): domain Bacteria; phylum Bacteroidota; class Bacteroidia; order Bacteroidales; family UBA932; genus Cryptobacteroides. Next base: position 9,906 of record CAYLQE010000033.1, read on the forward strand.
GACGGCAAAAAACTTATCATCACTGGTCACTCATTGGGCGGAGGATTGGCAACTGTAGCAGGAGCCAAGACGGGAGCAGATACATACACTTTTAATGCCGCAGGCGTGCATGAAAGTACTTTTAAAGACCATGATTTAGACCCAGAGAACACAAAGCACATACAAGCATATTATTCTGATAAAGATCCGCTCAACATTGTTCAAAACAATCGGGTGATTTTAATGGCATTAGTAGCTTCATCCAGATGCAAATTTCTTTCTTTTCTCGGTAGTGGACTTTTACTGACTGGTGCTCTACCGCAAGTCTCTGGACAAAGAATAGGCCTTGAGACAGACGCTTCGTTGATTTCCGGCCATTCTTTAATAGACTCAAAATTAAAAGAAGCTCTAATGGCAGAACAAAAAAACACGCCTGATTTGCAGGTTTATACTGAACATGAATAAAGCATTGTATATTATATTAAGTGTGATTATTATAAGCGCTATTTTCTTAACCCTTTTTAATTGTTGCAATATGGGAGTTCGAAAATTTAAACCTGAAACATACTTTGGGCATACAGACTATAATGAACGCTCAATGGCTAACGCAATATATTATGGAAACAAGAAACTTGTTAGAGAAAATATAAAGCTTGGTAAAGTGGATGTAAATAAACCGGGGGAGGCCGGTTTTACATATCTATTGTATGCAATTTATATTGAACAATATGACATTGCAAAGGTCCTACTAGAAAACGGTGCGGACCCTAACATATTATGCATAATAAAACATCCTGATGGGAGCACAGAAAAACAGAATCCCTTGTCTGTTGTATGCGGACATCATTGGTATCCAATAAAGTATATCAAATTGTTAGTTGAAAATGGCGCCAATGTTAATGACCCTGATAAACCGGCATTGAGTATATGTATCTTGTTATCTGGTAAGGACAAAAAGAAGGTGCGTTATTTGATAGAACATGGAGCGGATGTGAATCAGATATGCCAGGACTGTAGTCCGATGCAAGATGCTGTATCTGCGGGTAGGTTAGAATTAGTTGATTTACTATGGGAATATGGCGCAGACCCACTATATGTTGGCAAAAATGGCAATAGCTTAGCTTATAAACTCCAGAAGATAGTGGATAACAAACGTGGGACTCCCGAGTACATTGAACATGCAAAAAAGATTATGGAACGACTGGAAAAGTTGGGAGTCCAATTTCCTGTATCCTTACAGCCGGTAAATAGTGAAGAAGAGAAACCTGATTCTACATTGATTGAACCTGACCATAATGAGGCAAGAAAAAAGAAAAAAGAATGGAAATGGATGTAAGCACTATATTTTCATGAGGAATTGATGCAAAAGGTATATCTGAAATACTGTAAATATGCACACATTCGCCCCTCCACTCAGCACTATATTAGTGTTCAAAACAATCCTTTCATGGAACTGCCAAATGTAAGCCGGGCTTGCCCGTTACTGAAGGATATATCCTAAGTGCGTAGCCTAATACGCACCTCGCCTGAAAAGGCACCGTGCAACCTTCCCAGAGTTGGCAGCAAGCTGACAGTTTTAACTGCTGAAATATATGCCCTAATAATGTGCGAGAACGATGTTAAACTAAACTTTTAGCAGAATCCAAACCCAGTGTCGTTATAAAAACTATATATAGTTAGATTAATCTAAAAGATATAATATCTGTCGTTTTGCCACTTCATCCGTTCATATATTATATATATATCCGGAGTGAATGAAGTGCTTTTTGGGACGATCTGTTTTTTACTTTCTGCACTTTTTTCAGATCATGACTGTAACCTCTATGAATTTTCGTACGAAGTCATACAAATACAGCGTCTAGTAGTGATACTGCCTCAACCTTCTTGCTGTTTATAACCTTTGCATAAATCTGGGTATTCCTGATATCGGTATGCCCAAGCAGCTTGCTCGTTGTATATAAATCCGCCCCCATAGTCAGCTCCATTGTAGCAAAAGTATGCCGGCTAACATGGAATGTGACGTGTTTTGCTATCTTAGCAGCCTTTGCCCACCTGTCGATGTAGTAGAAGCTGTTTACCGGAATATTGGTAAACACAGGGTCGTCATCTCCAGCGTCACCTCTTTCCGGCAAGTATTTCTGTGCCTGTCTGTTCAGTGGCAAATAAAGCGGACGCTTGGTCTTATATTGTGTAATCTCCACTCGGGTCTGTGTTGATTCCACAATCACGTTTTTCCATTTGAGTGCCCGCACATCACTTATACGGAGACCACAGAAACAGGAAAACAGGAAAGCGTTTTTAAGAGCCTCATTTCCGCATGGTGTCTCCATTAGCCTCTTGACCTCGTCCACTGTAAGGAACTCTCTTTTTGTGTCACCCCCTTTTAGGAAGTCCATATCGAGTTTTTGTATAGGATTTAAGCTCAGAATCTCCTCCTCGACGGCAAGATTGAATGCGGCCTTGAGACATTTCAGGTAATAGTGTACCGTGGTCTTTGAAGGCTTCGTGTTCTTATAGGTGATGTAATCATTGAGCATATACATCATGAAGTCGTTGCAGAACTCGCGGTCGGCTTCTCCAAGAGTGATGTTGCCCCATTTCCTTTTCACCACATTAATTACTAGATTAACCCACTTCTCAACGGTGTAGCGTCCCTTTCCCACTTGGGCATCACGGTAGATTGCGAGCCAGTCGATGAGTCGGATCTTCTTTCTTGTCTTGTCCCGGATTCCGGCTGCCCCGTTGGTGATATCAAGTATACGCTGAGCCTTTATAGCATATACCGCCTCCATCGTTGCCTTGTTCTGCATTTTCGCCGATGCGTCCACCTCCGGCACAAGGTAAAGCTGCAGGTAGTCGTAGGTGCGTCTGCCGTTTACGTTGATGGCGAGATACACCGACTGGTTACCATTGGAAAGGGGCTTGAAGCGAACACGCACAGGCTCCTTGACTTTCTTGGAGCGCTTCAGTTCTGTGTTGACGACTGCGATCTCGGTGCCAACTTTTTTTGAGGCAAGATACTCTTTATAGCGGTCCACCTCGTCCTTCACTTTCTTTCTTGGTCCCTTCTTGATAAATGTGCCGGACTTGATTTCACTTAGGCGTTTTCTTCGGATAGCCTTAGCCTTTGACATCAGAGAACGGATTTCCATCTCCGAAGTGTCCGGGAAAAAATACAGTTCAAGGGACTCGTTCAATATCTGCTCCTTGTATCTTATCTCAAGGAAAATCGAGCGCCCACCGTTTTTCATCTTACGGTTGCGTATAGCGATGGTAGATTTATTGCCGTCAGGGTCGAATGCAGTACTCTCGCTTTCTTTCACCCCCTCAGTATCCATCTTACTTTCATCTGTGCGTAGTATAGATTCAAGACGCTCCTCTTTACGTCGTATAGCCTCGTTGCGGGTGATGACATTACATTGTCTGTCAAGGTCTGTATTCTCCGGCATGATATAGAGTTTAAGGAACTCGTATGTACGCGTACCGTCATGGTATATGTCAAAATAGAGGGACTTCTTTCCGCTTGCAAGTTCCTTTTCCCTGAGTGTCACTATTTCCTTTGCCACCCTGTTGCGCTTTTTCTTCTCCTTTCGTGGAGTTTCATCCTCAACATCTGCGGCAACAGCTTTCTCCTTTAGCGGACTGTCGGTCTTAATCACGTCCGATGTCACGGAAAAAACTGATGAAAGTTTGCTGAGTCGACTTTTCTTGATAAGCTCCGCCTGTCTTTTTGTCTCCTCATTCTTTTCGACCACATCTTTATCGTCTCCCGGATACAGATACAGCTTGAGGAACTCGTATGAACGCTTCCCGTTGATGTATGTGTCAAGATAAATCGAGGATTTCCCGTCTGATAGTTTCTTGTACCTTATCTTTATCGGCTCATCGGTTCTATTGGTCTTTGCAGTTCTCATAATCGGACATTTATATGTTATTGCTACTTTCTGCTGCAAAGATAATCAAAATATTTTAATTGTTACTCAAATGAGAACCAAAAAAGAACCATAAGAACCAAAAAAATTATTCTATCAAAAGAAAAAGTAACAAATATCTGCAAACACTTATAATATATAACTATCTTATATTAAATATAAATATTACTATTTAGTAACAAATATTATCATCCTTTATTTAGTGTGTGGGCTTCTGCGTTGCCATCCGACTCCAAAGGGCAATGCGAGAAGCCTCAGAATGTAGGATGGCAACAGATACAGGCACTCACGCTTTTTTCATACCCGCTCGACTCCGGAGCCGCCTATAGAGCAGATGTGATTATTTTGATTTATATTGTTTACATTTTCATGTTATCTGGTATGTAGATTTATGAACAATGTAATAAGTGTAATAAATTAATTAACACATGGCCGAATTAGCTCAAAATACAATCATTGAACTCACAGATGGTAAAACATGCCAAGTTGTGAAAGAATTGGGAAGAGGTGGACAAGGTATTGTCTATCTTGTCAATTATAATGGAGGGAAGTACGCACTGAAATGGTATATCCAAAATTGCAAACCAGCCTTCTATGCCAATTTAGAAAATAATGTTAAGAGTGGTGCTCCAAACGACTCTTTCCTGTGGCCATTGGCTATAACCAAACCCAACCAATATAACAGCTTTGGCTATATAATGAAATTACGTCCAACGGAATATGAAGAACTTGGAGCATTTATGTTGGCTAAAGCTCGTTTTTCAAGTCCCGAGGCTTTAATTGAAGCAGCTCTACAAATTTGTTCAGCATTCCAACGCCTACATATTAATGGGCTTAGTTATCAAGACATGAACGATGGTAACTTCTTCATAAATCCTAATACAGGAGATGTCTTGATCTGCGATAATGACAATGTCGCACCCAACAAGGTTAATATGGGAATTGTTGGAAAAAGCGGATACATGGCTCCTGAAATTGTAGATAAAGACGCTATGCCTGACCGTTATACCGACTATTTTTCGTTAGCGGTAATCTTATTTATTCTATTTTACTTGAATCGTCCATTTGAAGGGAAACGTGTTATTAGTTGCCCATGTTTGACTGAAGCAGCCGAACGCAAGCTTTTCGGCAAAGAGTGTGTGTTTATTATGGATCCAGATAACGATTCTAATCGTCCTGACCCACGCTTTCATAAAAACATAATGAGACGATGGACATATTTTCCTCGTTTACTCAGAGAAACTTTTATAAAGGCTTTTAGCAAAGAGGCGATACAAAATCCCACTAAGCGAATCATGGATAAGACATGGCAACAAGTTCTATTACAACTTAGAGCTCAATATGTTGTATGTCCTCATTGCGGTAATAAAACATTCATAGAACCTGATATTCCAGCTTCGCAATGTGTGCGTTGTCGGCAATCTATTCTCCGTCCTATGATGTTAAAAGTCGGTAATTATAAATTGCCATTGTTAGAAGGTCAAAAAATCTTCAAATGTCAATCTCAAGCTTCTATGAATATTGATCTTTCTGCTATATCTGGTATTGTTATAAAGAATCCTAAAAATGGGAAATTAGGTATCCAGAATATGTCTGGAGCTACTTGGGCAGTCTCACTTCCCAATGGAGATATTCGAAACGTAGAAGATGGACGTGGCTTACCAGCCTTAGCAGATCTTAAAATAAAGTTCAATCATGACGTAACAGCTTTAATAACTTTATAACATAAAAAGAAATGGAAAACGATTTATTTTATAACCCTTACGAGATTGAGCGTAAGGTGATGACATTGTTTTACCTTGTTGACACATCTGGCAGTATGTCAGGAGCAAAAATTGGAGCCTTGAATACAGCCGTGCGTGAAACCCTACCTATCATTACGGAAATTTCTGCTAACAACACCGACTCTAAAATCAAGATTGCAGTTCTCGAATTCTCGAGTGGATGCGAATGGATGTACCCCACACCGACAAACGTTGAATCTTTTGAATGGCGCGACCTTCAAGCTGGTGGACTAACGTCCTTAGGAGAAGCTTATGACAATCTTTCTCAAAAGCTGTCGCAAAGCCATGGTTTTATGACGGAAGCAATAGGATCTTTTGCCCCAGTAATAATTCTCCTCTCAGATGGAGCACCCACCGACCATCCAGAACATGCTCTAGAGAAGCTTAGAGCAAACAATTGGTTTAAGGCTGCCACTAAAGTTGCTATAGCAATAGGAGATGATTGCATAAAATCAACACTTATTGACTTTACCGGAAATGCTGAAGCTGTTCTAACTGTCCATAATATAGACGAGTTGAAGAAAATAATCCGAATGGTTTCGGTGACAGCCTCAAGAGTAAATAGCAAAAATACTTCTGTCGGCAAAGATGCTCCTGACAAAGCAACCGAAACAGTCAACACAATACAAACAGATATTGCAAACGACCCGACGCTGAAAGGAATAGATGTAGGAAACTCTACCACAAATGCTGGAACAGATGATTGGGCTGGTTGGTAACAGACTAAAAAAATGATAACATTCTATACAAGAGCTCTTGGATCAAGTCACATTGCGTCCAATAAACCGTGCCAAGACAGTGGCAAATGCTATCATAAGGATGGCGTGAGCATTGTTATTGTCTGCGATGGACATGGAGGGGATAGTTATGTTCGCAGTGATGTGGGGTCTCAATTAGCAGCAAATATTGCTTGTGCAAAAATTCTTGATTTTATCCACAACACGCCAAAACATATTCTAGTAGGTAAAAAGGGGGCGATTACATCTATTCCTACATCTGACCCTCGTCGTGGGGAAAATGGTAAGATGCGCGAAGTCTCTAATTTATCAGAAAGCGAATTGGATTTATTGCGCCAAAATGTTCAGTATGTAAGAGCTTCGCAATCAATTCCCGAAATAGAGAAGCTATTCAGAACTCTTTTCAATCGTATAGTGGAGTCTTGGCGCATGGCTATTATTGAAGACCTGACGAAAAATCCTTTTTCAAGTAAAGAGAAAGAACTTGTCGGGGGAAAACGAATTGAGAAAGCGTATGGTTCGACTCTAATGGCTGCTGTTCGAACCTCAGATTATTGGTTCGCTTTTCATATTGGCGATGGTAAGTTATTTGCATGTAATAACTTAATGCAATGGTACGAACCAGTTCCATGGGACTGCAATTGTTTTTTGAATATCACCACTTCACTTTGTGATTATTCTCCAGTAGAAGAATTTCGTTATGCGTTTGATGGTACTGGTAATTTTCCATTAGCTTTTGCTCTAGGAAGCGATGGTATAGATGATTCACTCATTAAGCCAGAAAGTATTCATAAGTTTTATTGTAATATTCTACAAGTCTTTAGTGAACGAGCCCTTGAAGAGGCAAAATCGCTACTAACTACTTCATTGTCCACTTTAAGTAAACGCGGTAGTCATGATGATATGTCGGTTGCAGCGATAATTGATACTGAACATTTGCCTAAGGCTTTAGAATATTACAGCATTATCTCCGAGGTACGTTCATTATCTGCAGAAAGGAAAAAACGCCAAGAATCTATTGATGCCGAGCAAAGAAGAATAAGTGAAATGCAGGAGCGTTTAGTACTGAAAACATGTATTCGTGACAAAGAAGCGAAGACTTCTTGGGAATGGTGGAAACAAGTCTGCAAAAAGAGAACCAAGCAAAAACTTGTTTATGAATCCTTGTCTAAAGAAGTATCTGATATTAAAGAGGATATCGACTGTCATAAAGCTCAATGCAAGAGGCTTGAGAATCAGCTAAACGACTGGATTAACATCCATAAAGAGCATGTTGGCAAATTGCGGAAACAAGCCAATGAGTTGGAACTCATAATCAATTCAAATCAAAGGGAAAATGAGATAACGAATCAGATGAATACTTCTACATCTGAATCTTTTAGGAATCCGGATAAAGAGGATAAACCAAAGGATGTGTATGAAAAAGCTTCTATAGCTCGCATGTCTGAGGAGAAAATCGCCGAGATGGAGAAGGAGTCTGATGAGCAAGCAAAAACGATATTAAACATCGAAAACAAAGATAAAAAGACAATTATATAATGGGAAAAGCAATAGGTATAGACTTAGGAACTACGAATTCAGTTGTGGCATTCAAAGACACATCTGTCAGAGTCATACAAACCAAAGGCTCAGACGGCAACGATTCAGATCTTTGTCGATCTTGTGTAGCCATTGATAGAAGTGGTCAAATTCTCGTTGGGAATGGTCCTTACAAGAATTGGAAAAGATACACCCCTAATATTGTAGTATCTGTAAAACGATTAATGGGTACAGGTTTTTCTGATCCTCAAGTACAAAAGATGTGTGTAGATAAGAATGCCTATCCATATAATATAAAAAAACCAATAGGAGGCACCGATGAAGCTGTAGCTGTTGAATTGAGAGGGAAAGAATATAGCCCTGAACAAATAAGTGGAGAAATTCTGAAATCTTTGAAGAATGATGCAAATGACAAACTTGGCAATGTTACACATGCTGTGATTACTGTACCAGCATATTTTACGGAGAAACAGAAAAGTGCTACTAAGAAGGCCGCTGAATTGGCAGGACTACACGTCCAGCGTTTGCTCGCCGAACCTACGGCTGCGGCCATATCATATGGCTTCGATAAAATGAAGCCAGGCGAAAGCAAGCAAGTGCTTGTCTACGATTTTGGAGGAGGAACATTTGACCTTTCCATCATAATTTCGGTTGATGGCCAGTTTATAGAGTCTGGTAGTGGCGGAGATCGCTGGTTAGGGGGAGATGACATTGACCGAATTCTGTCTGATTACGCATGCAAGGAAATAGAGAAAAGAGACGGTTTCGTTTTGTCTGAGCTTCTTGATGAGAAGTCTGATAATGAAAGAAAAGCCTTTGTAAGCGGTCTCAAAGCTGGAGTAGAAGATGCCAAGAAGAATCTTAGTAAGATGCAGAAAGCAACCATATTCTTCAGTGAATTTTTAGAAAATGACGATGACGAACCAATTGAGGATCTGGTTATCACTCGTGCTACATTTGAGACACTTATCACTCCCTTAATCAAACGAACTATAGATTTGATTGAGGAACTGCTAGAAAAAACCGCAACTCCGATGGAGACTATAGATAATATTCTTCTCGTTGGTGGATCATCCTGTATTCCCTTAGTCAAAAAAATGCTTAAGGATAAATATGGAGTCGAGAAGGTCTTATCGTCAGAAAAACCCATGCTTGCAATCGCTGAGGGGGCTGCAATTCTTGCACAGTCCTTACCTTCGGATGAAAAAGCGATTGTACAGCCTGTTGATGTCAATAAAGGTAAGGGGGTTGAATTATTTCCAACTACGAAACATCAAACATTCATTCAACTTGAAAACCCAGATGGATCCCATAGAATGGAGCGAATTATTGACAGCCAGGAAGTTCTTCCACATAAGGCAAATAAGAGGTTCCGAACCATCGCTAATAATCAAAAAATTGTTGCAGTGAAACTCTTTACAGATGCTGAGAATGGTAGTTACATTCCCATTTCATCAGGATTCTTTACTATATCGGAAAATCTTCCTGCAATGAGTGAACTCAACTTCACCTTTAATCTTGATGAAGATGAGACTATGACAGCTAAGGTCAAGGTCGCAAAAACTGGTATTGTGACCGACATTCGGCTTGGTCGTGGACAAAAAGATAGCAGTTGCCTATCGGAATTGTATCAAAAAATGGAAGACATATTAAGCAACTCTCAAGTCTCAGACTCAAAAAAAAATACATTCATTAGCGAAATGCAACTGATTATTGATGCGATCAACAGGAATAACTATTCACCGACTGATCCTAAATGGAATGACCATGAGGAAGAGATAAGAGCTGCGCATACACGCGCTCTAATGGGCGAGAAGCAAGAAAATAACATTGGCGAAATATTTGCGACAATCCTTCTTGGAGAATTTAGTACATTCCTAAATCCTGCGGATGCCAATGAAATGCGTGAAAAACTTTTCAAAATCAAAAACACAACAGATAATTTCGAAAAGGATTCTATACGTCAAGACTTAGAACGAATTACCAACCAATATTCACTTCTTATTCACGTCTTCATGTTTAAGCTCGTTGGAGAGAACACCTCCAATCCGCAAACTGCTGGCAGAGCAATATGCGTCTACGACGAGATGAAAAGAGCTCTCGACTATCACAACATTGGCGAGGTAAATGAGTTAATTCGAAATAATGATGACCTGCTTGAAGTAATGCGAACAGAGGATATTCCATTTGGAACTAGCGGAATCGGTATAGTCTAAACTACTATGAATCAATCTATTAAATGTCCTATATGTGAAAAAGAAGGCATACCAGATTTTCATAAGGAAGACGTGGTATGCCCCTGCTGTGGTTCGGACTTATCTATCTATAAGCGACTTAGAGAAGTAACTGAACTCAATAGAACGAGTTCCCACTGCAAATTTAGGAATAAATGGATAAGGAGCGTTATAGTCGGCATATTGATTATCGCTTTAATGGTTTTCTGTTGTATTACAAATTATAAGTATTCACTCACTGAAGAATCTCTTAATCTAAAGGAGGTAGAGATCTCCACATTAAAGCGAGAAATCACTCTTTTACAAGATAGCATCAGTAAGATTAATCTTATCTTGGAATCGAATTCGATAGACGTAGCAAAAGGTAAACATACAACCGAGTATAGACTATATATAGTAAAGCGAGGAGATTGCATCCGGAAAATCAGTCGCAAACAATTGGGAACAGAACAACGATTTGAGGAAATCTCCACTCTGAACAATTTGGCAAGCGATGCTATAATTCATCCTGGTGACTCACTTAAATTACCTAATAAATAATGGGCATAGTTTCTTGGATAAAGTATAAGTATTATGATAGTCGTTTCCAGAAAGCGGATAGACTGCTTTCGGAGGGGACGGTCAATGAGTGTATCGAGATTCTCAAAGAGATACTTGACAAGCATTTGGACGCACCATCCATGCTTTTATCAATATATCACACACAGATAGAGAACGGCAATAAAGCAAGGATAAAAGAAGCAACACAATTATATCGTAGTTATCCGAGCCTTAAAAATGATTGCATTAGCTTTGCGAATGCAATTTCACGCAAACAGAAGGTCGTAATTGCGATTGAGTATATCCAGTCTATTTATTGTGCCGGCGTTAGTGAAATAAAGACTTTGTTTGTTAATACTGCTCGAAAGCTTATTCTGAGCACCACTTCTGTTAACGTACTAAGTTCTCTAACTAGAGATACTGCACTTTTATCATCGCTTGCTGAAAGTTTGTTTTATGATGCCACGCAATTTTATAGCGATAAAGACCTCAACAAATGCAAGAGAATTTGTGAATTAATCCTTCCTGTATTAACCACAAAGGAATGCTATAAACTTTACTCTAATGTCCGTTTCGACACTTTGGCACTCAATAGAATCGATGCCACAAGCATAGTCGAACTAGACAAATTATTTAATGATGTTAAGACACAATACAATCTTTCAAAAGCAGACATCAAGCATTTAACAGATAAAGGATTAAGCATTGCACAAAAATCATTTTATAAGAATGATTATGTTGCATCGCTTTTAGTGAGTCAACGGCTTTTGGATAAATACTCCGAAGCATGCAAACTATATGCTGATTCGGCATTAAGGTTGTATAAAGGCAACAATACAAATAAGAGTCTTATAGTTGCCACCTACCTATATAAAGCATTAGGAGAAAAAGCAGCGGATTTAATGGTAGGTTTGGAATCTTTTATCTCTTGTGACCCGCGTTTTAAGGAAAAGTATCTTGATTCTGCCTTAGCTGAAATTAAAAGGCTACTCCCTCAAAATAGAGACGAAGCAGAACGTATCTTCTTCCACACTTGGGATCTGGTACCAGATACTCAATTAATAAAGTGTGTTCTTTCAACTGGCAAAGAAAGCGATAGGATAGTAGTTGCGTCTCATATATTAGAGAAATATTCTGAGATTCTTAGCAATGATACATATCTTACTGCATTTGTTACGGGACTCAAAGATTTTACCAACCTGAATTTTGTTTCAGATTCATTTGAAATTTTACTATCAAAGGGCAAAAGAATCGAGACTCCGTATGAGTGTGTCATTCTTGACCTTGCAAAAGCAGCTCCCAGCAATAGTCGTAAACGCGTAGAAATACTAACTCGCGGCTTACAACATGTTAAAGTGCAAGCGCTTTTTGACAAGAAATCAGAATATCTTAAAGACTACATCACCAGTGGTCGTTATGACAAATCATATGCCCATGCTGAAGCTACATCGTTAAAAGGTAAGCACGGCTTAGCTGACATCTTAATTACATATATCTTATTAGATGAAGCGAAAAAGAGCCAAGATAATGCATTTATTGAACAAAAGTTACGTGATGCTTTAGCAATAAAGACAACTCATGACCAAGTATTCGATAAATCAAGTTATGATGCTATTGTCCCGGAAATAGTATCTAAAATCACAAACCTTGCAGAAAACATATACGACCAAGACAAAGAACGGGCGATTGCCTTATTGTATCTATTACGAGATAATGGGCAGCCTTGGTTTGATGTCTATGCTTCGCTGTTTCTAAACTCTATTTCTAATTCAGAACCGTCTTCTAAACTTGCGAATACGATTCTTGGCATAATTAGTGAAGGTCGAGATTCTCATATTTTACAGAACCTTTGGGAAAAGTATTTGAGTAACCAAATATCCGTAGCAAATAACCTGTCCCAAAATGAAGCTATTGTCTATTTGCTATCGGTTACTAATGAGTTGAGTAGCAAATGCGATACCTCAAATAAGGCCGATCTCCTCAATTATGCAAATACCGTTCTATGCAAACAATTAATGTCGAGGGCGAAAAATGCAGAAAAGAAGAAAGACTTTGAGTCGGCTATAGGTGACTATGAAAAGATTCTTTCGCTTTTAGGTAGTTACACTGATGTTAAAGCTCGTATTTATATCTGCAAATTAAAGTCAGGGAATCGCATCTTAGATAGAGAGAGAATAGAGATTACTAATCTATTAAGGTCCAAGAGCGACAAACAATATCAAAAAGATTTAGCATATCGTTGGTGTATATATTTGATATCAGAAAACGATTTAAGTACAGCCGAGGATATTAATAAACGTATTCTTGGTGGCGATGCAGAGATCACGCAGATTTGTCAAGAAGAAAAAATTATTGCTCAACAGCAACTTCTGGACAAATTGAATGAACAGATTGTTCGTCTTAATAACTCTGATTTATCTGCGCAGGAAGCTATTTCTTTGGGGCAATCATTAAACAAAACATTTGATGATATTAGTCTTATTGTGCAGGTCTCATCACAAAAGGCAAAAATGCTCAAAGATGCGATAAGGGTTCTAGCCATTGAAAAATTTTATGAGAATGGTGACTATCTAGATAGCTTAAACGGACTGAAGGTACAAGACTCAAAATATTTATCAGATCCGATAGCCTTACGTAACATCGCAATCATGGCATTGTTGGCGGCTGAAAATGGTCTCTTGTCAAAAGCCAATTACAAGGAATTACTATCGATATGGGTTACCGCGATATATCAACAAAAATTATTCGTTGATTCACTGGATTATACAACTTGGGATGATCCATATACATTTTCTCTTCAAGATGGCCTTGGACAATTGGACAATCAAGACAAAAATTTGCCAGAGAACGTGAATTACGCCGATCCTAACGACACGAATGTGGTATCCATATTAGAAGTACAAAAAAATCTACTTCTAAGAATGGAAGCTGCTTTGCAAGACAACTCAGAATACCAAGCATTCTTAAGCTCTCAGTTGGTGGCGATGGATAAGCTCGCATCTCAAGACCTTGATGAACGTTGTGTGATAGTTGCACCATATTTATTAACGCTTTCAAAGTCTTACAAATCTAATGTTTCGCATGCTCTGACAGTTGAAGCATGCCAGCATTATGGAAATTGGGAAGAAATTCTTGAAATTGGGTGCATGTATGGCATTTTCACGGGTGACTTTGAACGCTATTCTGTAGCATCGGCAAACTTAGAAACTGCGACAAAAGCATTAGAGCGCAAAAGTCAAATAAGTAGATTTTTTTCCTCAACAAAAGTCGCTACAATAAAGGAGTTCCCGGGTTTAACTTCGCAGTTAATATCTGCTATTACAACGGCTCTTAACGTAGATATTGCACAGAATAGCGACTACACATATATTTATAACATATATGGTGGCATTATAAAAGCCGTCGGAGATGACACCGCAGCATTTGCTTTCTCAAATTACATTAATCAGCAGATGGTGAGAAAACTTAATGACAAGAGCATTACTTTAGCGGATGGTTCTCCCATTTTGTTTGACATTTATTCATACTGTAAATGTAATCCTCATTTGAAGAGAAATCTTGAAAATATCATTGAGGCACTTATCCATAATTATATCACTGATGGAGATAATGGAAATCTGACAGCCTTGGACAATTTGCTCTCGTCAACTCGGGAATTTGACCAGTGTGTGGTTAAAGCTTTGAAAGGTAGTGACGGTGTACCTGAAGAAATGATGGCCTTATTATTTTCGTCAAATGAAACAAGATTTAATATCTTAAAAGCAAGAATAGGATCTAAGTCAATACTCATCCAGAATCAGTTCACATCATTAGCAAATAAATTAGCCGACATCAAAGTTCAGCTTGAATTAAGCCAAATTGTGGAGAAAGTGAATAATGATTCAATGAAAAAAAGTGACGCTTTAGAAAAGGTTTATAATA
>CAYLQE010000034.1:0-24242 GCA_964385835.1 uncultured Muribaculaceae bacterium
TACCGTCTGCGCGATGCGATTTTCAGCCGCCAGCGCTACTGGGGCGAGCCGTTCCCCGTATATTATAAGGACGGCATACCTATGCCGGTGGATGAGGATGACCTTCCTGTCACCCTTCCTGCCGTGGATGCTTTCAAGCCTACCGAGGCCGGCGAACCTCCTCTTGCTCGGGCAAAGGACTGGACATACAAGGGCTATCCGTTAGAGAAAAGCACCATGCCGGGCTTTGCAGGCAGCAGCGCATATTATCTGCGCTATATGGATCCGTCCAATGACAAGGCCCTTGTATCCGAAGAGGCGAACGGATACTGGAGAAACGTGGATCTCTATATCGGAGGCACGGAACATGCCACAGGCCACCTTATCTACAGCCGGTTCTGGAACAAGTTCCTCTACGATCTGGGCTATGTATGCGAGAAAGAGCCTTTCAGGAAGCTCATCAACCAGGGCATGATCCAGGGACGCAGCAATTTCGTGTACCGTATCATTGGCACCAACACTTTCGTTTCCGCAGGCCTCAAGGACAATTACGAGACTACGGAGATACATGTCGACATCAATATCGTACGCAATGACCGTCTTGATACGGAGGCGTTCCGTGCATGGATGCCGGACTACAAGGATGCCGAGTTTATCCTTGAAAACGGCGAATACATCTGCGGCTGGGCTGTCGAGAAGATGAGCAAGAGCATGTTCAACGTCGTCAATCCGGATATGATATGCGACAATTACGGTGCGGATACATTGCGCCTCTATGAAATGTTCCTCGGCCCTCTGGAGCAGAGCAAGCCGTGGGATACTAAGGGCATCGACGGCGTGAACCGTTTCCTCAAACGCGTATGGCGCCTGTTCTGGAACCATGACGAGTTCCTCGTTACGGATGAAAAGGCCTCTGCGGCCGAGCTCAAGACCCTGCACAAGCTGATAGCCAAGGTGCAGGAAGATACCGAGAACTTCTCTTTCAACACCACGGTGGCGGCATTCATGATCGCCATGAACGAGCTTGCCGAGCAGAACTGCCACAAACGTGAGATCCTGGAGCCGTTCATCATCATGCTGAGCATCTACTGCCCTCATATTTGCGAGGAGCTTTACAGGGCTCTCGGACATGAAGAGAGCATAAGCTATGCGAAGTTCCCTGAATATGTCGAGGCATATACCGTGGAGAACAGCTGCACCTATGCGGTGTCATTCAACGGAAAGACACGCTTTACCGTCGAAATGCCGAAGTCCGCTTCAAAAGAAGAGGTGGAGGCCGCCGTACGCTCCATGGAACAGACAGGCAGGTATCTCAACGGAGGAAACATCGTGAAGGTGATTGTCGTGCCGGGTAAAATAGTCAATATCGTCGTAAAATAAAATATGTCCGCAACTTTTTCAAAAGCTTTAAAGGTATTCCGCGATTATGCGATAATCACTTTCGGCTGCCTGATCTACAGCCTGGCATGGACCAACATCTTCGTGCCGAACGGCATCATGAGCGGAGGCATCACCGGCCTTTGCACCGTAATACAGTACGGTACGGGATTCCACATGTCCGTCAGCTATGCCATCTTCAATGTCGTATTGCTGGCCATAGGCTTCTTTGTCCTCGGCAAGTCATTCGGACTTAGGACCATATATGCACTTGCCATGATGTCGCTGATGTTCGAAGTGCTCCCGAATCTTCCGATTCCGACGCTTACGCTGAAAGAGGGGATACTGAATCCGGTGATCGCCGCAATGACAGAGGCTGTGGGCATATCTATACTTCTTTCCAAAGGCAGCAGCTCGGGAGGAACGGATATCATCGCCCTGATCCTGAACAAATACTGGCCTGTTACGCCCGGTACCGTGTACATGGTGATGGACGTCGCCATAATCGCCTCGCTTCTGCTGATCCCCGGAAAGACCATAGATGACGTCATATACGGCTATATCGCCGTGATAGTGTTCTCCGTCGGACTGGACTACATACTTATCGGACGCAAGTCTTCCGTACAGGTGATGGTCTTCTCCGACAAATACAAGGAGATCGCAGACTATATCAACAATGAGATGGACAGGGGAGTCACGGCACTGAATGCCATAGGCTGGTACTCGCAGCAGGACAGGAAGGTGCTTATGATCCTTTGCCGCCGCAACGAGATGAATCTTGTGACCTCACGGATCAAGAATGTCGATCCGCGCGCCTTTGTAACGGTTACGCCTGTAAAGGACGTGTACGGCGAAGGATTCGAGGAGATAAAGACGGGCATAAAGTTCAAGAAGATTGGCAGGAGCGAGGAATAAAATGACAGCGAAGAAAGTCTGGTCCCTTTTTTACGATTATTTCGTAATCACTCTCGGAGTCATCTCCTACGTCGGCGCATGGGCCGTGTTCCTCATGCCCAACAATCTTATCGGAGGCGGAGTGTCCGGCTTGTCGGCGATAGTCTATTATGCCACCGGCATATCGATGGGTATCACCAACTTTACGGTAAACGCGATTCTGCTTATCGTGGCGTTCATCATCCTCGGACGCGGATTCGGCATAAAGACAATATATGCCATACTGATGTCCTCGCTGCTTCTGCAGTTCCTGCCGGGCTGGATTCCTTCCGGGTTCGTGGAAGTCTTCACGGAGGAGAACGGCAAGATGCTCTGCGTCGTCATGGGAGGCGCGATGACGGGTCTGGGCATAGGCCTGACCTTCACTCACGGAGGCAGTACCGGCGGCACTGATATCGTCGCCATGATTATCAACAAGTACAGGGACATTTCTCCGGGCAGGCTGCTGCTCATGCTTGATTTCTGCATTATCATATCGTCCCTGCTCGTGCCTTCGTATCTGCCGGACGGATCGGAAATGAGCTTCAACGGCAAGATCGCCAATATCGTGTATGCGCTTGTCCTTGTGGCCGTGAACAGCTATACGGTGGACGTTTATCTGACAGGCTCGAAACAGTCCGTGCAGATAATGGTCTTCTCTAAGAAATACGGTGAGCTTGCGGATGAGATCGCATTCAGGCTCGACAGGGGGGTAACCCTGTTGCATTCGCGCGGATGGTATAACAAGCAGGATAGCGAAGTGCTGCTTGTGGTGGCCCGCAAGACAGACCTCAGCATTATCCTTTCAAGCATCAGGGAGACGGATCCCAACGCATTCATCTCCGTATCATCCGTCATGGGAGTCTACGGCCTTGGGTTCGATGCCATAAAGGTCAGGAGGACGAAGAAGATCGACATTCAAAAAAAGTAAAAATTTACAAAAAAGCATAATAATTTACAAATAATGCATTTAAAGCCGGTTTCCGCATGTCGGAACCGGCTTCTCTGTCGTATATTTATGACATGAACTGTTATTTTCAGATGGTAAGTTACATCGCGATACTGGTGTCTCATGTCGTGGTGGCCGTGCTTTTCTATTTCTTCGGAAGGATGGCTAAGAAGCGTACGAAACTCCTGCAGCGCAGGAAAAAGACTGATGGGGAAAGCGCGGTCAAGGACCCGGATCTTCTGTACCGGAGCCTCATGCAGTATTTCAATACGGAGAAACCGTATCTTAATCCGGATCTTGATGAAAAGGAAGTCACTCAGCGCCTGCTTACCAACCGTACATATCTAAGCCGCGCCATAAAGGAGAACGGCGCGGTGAATTTCAATGTGTTCGTCAATTCCTACAGGATAAGGGAGGCGATCGACATCTTCAGGATGGATCCGCGTGCAAGAGTCGGGGAGACGGCCGCGAAATGCGGCTTCAACTCCTCGGCCGCCTTTTCCATGGCTTTCAAGTCCGCTCTCGGCGTGTCTCCGAGACAGTGGAAGGAGGTCAATGTCACTGCTGCTTCTGTCTTAGCTTCAGCACCCTCGCAACAAACAAGGCACACATTGCAAGAGCACAAAGATATACAAGTCCGTACTGGAGCCTGTCAGTTATGATGTCGCAAAGATATTCCTTGTCCTGAAACGCCGGGATCTGCGACAGGCATACGCTGATGGTGTTGTTCACGCAGTGCATGAGCATCGTGAGCTTGAGCGAGCCTGTCTTGTAATATACGATTCCGAAAAGGCAGCCCAGAACGAAGGCGGGGACAGCCTGCCATGGGTTGAAGTGAATGAGGGCGAAAAATGCGCCGGACACCATGATCGCCACCGCAGGACTTGTTTTCCGCAGCAGGCCCCTCAGCACCATGCCGCGGCACAGCCATTCTTCGAAGACTGGCGCGAATACGGCGGTGCAAAGCAGCGAGATCCACAGCGGACCTCTTGTAAGCGCTTCCAGACCAGCTTTTATACTTTCATAGAACGGCCCCATTACAGGACCGGTGGTAGGAATGAGCTTTACCAGCGGCTCTGTCACGATCGCCGCCGCTGCCGTGGCGGCCGCGCACATGAATGCCAGCATCGCCGTGCTTATCTGCCCGCTTTCCACCCTGTAGCTGTCGACGGCGTCCTCCGGCCTGCTCCGGTCGAGCATGAATGCCTTGCGGCTCATCACGGAAGCATAAAGCATAGGCGGCACGAACATCAGGGGATAGGTGACAAGCGTCACTTCGCTCATTCCCATGCGCAGTCCGGGTATAAACATCAGCAGAAATACAAGCCCGTTGCCGAGCAGGGCCCCTGCCAGCAGCAGCCCCAGAAGGATGAACATCCCGCTCCAGCCTGGAGCGTAACCGTCGAATCCGGAAAGAATGTCGAAAGAATTCGGTCTTTTTCGTGCCATAATATTATTCTTTAATGTATTTTCCTGTAAATGTGTCTGCGGTCATGTCCTCGGGCGCTCCGCTGTAGACGATCTCTCCGCCACGGTCTCCCGCGTCCGGACCCATGTCTATCACCCAGTCAGCTGCCCTTATGACATCCAGGTTGTGCTCCACGACAATCACGCTGTGGCCTTTCTTTATCAGTATGTCGAAGCAGCCAAGCAGGGTCTCCACATCTTTGAAGTGCAGTCCGGTCGTCGGCTCGTCGAAGATGAAAAGTATGTGCCTGCGCTTTTCCTCCGCGCTCATCGCAAGGAAATACGCCAGCTTGATGCGCTGGCTCTCGCCGCCTGAGAGCGTGCTGCTGCTCTGCCCCAGCTTAATGTAGCCGAGCCCGACGTCTTCTATGAATTTCAGCCTGGACGCTATGTTCCGTGCCGTTGCCGAGCTGTCAGATCCGAAGAATCCGATTGCCTCGCTGACGCTCATGTTCAGTATGTCGTCGATATTCCTGTCCCTGTACCTTACTTCCAGTATGTCAGCCTTGAACCTCTTTCCTCCGCATGCCTCGCACACCATGGTGACATCGGACATGAATTGCATAGGGATCTTTATCACTCCGTCACCCTCGCATTCAGGGCAGCGGCCGCCCTCCTGGTTGAATGAGAAGTGCGCCGCGGTATAACCGCTGATCCTGGCGTACTGCTGGTCCGCCATAAGCCTGCGGATGTCGTCGTATATCTTGAGGTATGTCACGACATTGCTCCTGGAGCTCCTGCCTATCGGATTCTGGTCCACATATTCCACCTGCGTTATCTTGTCGAGATCACCGCTCAGGCCGCGGTGGGTGCCCGGTACCGGACCGTTTTTCTCCAGACGGCGGCACATGGCCGGATACAGTATGTCTCCGGCGATTGTCGATTTTCCGCTTCCTGATACGCCTGTGACGGCACAAAGGCAGTTCAGCGGGAAACTTGCATCTATGTTTTTCAGATTGTGCTCCGACGCTCCGTTCACGGTAATGAAATATCGCGGCCTTGTCTTGTCGCGCCTGTACCGTTTTATGCTGCCGTTCAGATATGCTGCCGTGAGCGAGCCATTGCCTGCCGCATCGCCTTTTTCCGGTATCGGTCCCTGGAATACGATACGGCCTCCGTGCACTCCGGCGCCAGGGCCGAGGTCTATGATCATGTCTGCGGCCCGCATGATCTCCTCGTCGTGTTCCACCACAACGACGGTATTGCCTATGTCACGCAGCTTCTTCAGTATGCCGATCAGCCTCTCAGTGTCGCGCGGATGCAGGCCGATGCTCGGCTCGTCGAGTATGTACAGCGATCCCACCAGGCAGCTTCCGAGAGCCGTTACCAGGCTGATGCGCTGGCTTTCACCTCCGGACAAGGTATTGGATGCGCGGTTGAGGGTCAGGTACTGCAGCCCGACATCCGTCAGGTACCGCAGCCTGTTCATAACCTCCTCTATGGCCCGTTCGCTGACCTTCCTGTCATGATCGTCAAGATGCAGGCCGCTGAAGAAGCACATCGCTTCCTCCACGGTCATTTCCATGACCTCGGCTATGTTCTTTCCGCCCACCTTCACCCACAGGGCCTCCCTGCGCAGGCGGCTGCCTCCGCAATGCGGGCATACGGTCCTGCCGCTGAAACGGCTGAGCATGTATTTGTACTGTATCTTGTAGCGCTGGGTCTCCACCCATTTGAAAAACTCGTTCAGGCCTATGATGCTTTCTTCCTCCGTCTCCGCCTTGACTCCGTTCCATACGATGTCATGCTCCGCTTTTGTAAGCCGGCAGTACGGCTTGAACACATCAAGGCCGTACCTGTAGCCGTTCTTGCACATCAGGTCCTTGAACCAGCTCATCTTCTCACCCCTGTAAGGGGCTATGGCTGATTCATATATGCTTCTGCTCTTGTCCGGAACCACCAGATCCTCGCTGATGCCGTCTTTCTTGCCAAGACCGCCGCATTCAGGACATGCGCCAATAGGGGAGTTGAAGCTGAGAAGATATTCGTCGCATTTTTGGAAAACCATGCCGTCCGCCTCGAAACGGCTGGAATACTCCTTGATGACCGCGGTGCCTTCCGCATCCATATAGGCTACGGCCATCTTTCCGTTTCCGCGGTCGAACGCATCCTGTACGGAAGACCACAGGCGCGTCTTCAGGTCATCGTTTGCCTCGGCCGGCACCTTGATCCTGTCGACAAGAAGTGCGAGCCCTGCGGCGGAGCTGCCGTCCTGCATTATCTCCTCTATGCGGAACACCTTGCCGGACGAGGCCTGATAAAGACGCGTGTAGCCCTGCTCTTTAAGGCTCAGCAGCAGCTCCACCCTGTCTTCACGTCTGTCCCAGTCTATGTCCGCCAGTATATATGCCGCATTCGCGCCGCTGTCAAGAACCGCTCTTGTGACGCTGTCATTCGTATCCAGGCGCACCTCCTCGCCGCTGACAGGGGAGAATGTACGGCCTATGCGGGCGAATATAAGACGTATGTAGTCGGCTATTTCCGTTGTCGTGGCTACCGTAGAACGGGGATTGCGGATGTTGACCCTCTGTTCGATGGCGATAGCCGGCGGGATTCCGTCTATTTTCTCGACGTCTGGCTTGCTCATGCGGCCGAGAAACTGTCTGGCGTAGGAACTGAGACTCTCAGCGAAGCGTCTTTGCCCCTCCGCATACAGCGTGTCGAAAGCCAGCGAGCTTTTGCCGCTGCCGCTAAGTCCGGTGATGACGACGAACTTGCCGCGCGGTATCTCGAGGTCGATATTCTTCAGATTATTGACCTTCGCACCTTTTATGATGATATTTTCCTGATTCATTTGCTTTCTTTCTCAAAATTACGAAAAAATTAATAAAAAGTTTGAATTTCCGTAAAAAGTCTCTATATTTGCATTCCCAAACGTTGGGTGAACGATTGGTGCGGTAGTTCAGCTGGTTAGAATATCGGCCTGTCACGCCGGGGGTCGCGGGTTCGAGTCCCGTCCGCACCGCAGAAAAAGCTTCAGGAAACTGGAGCTTTTTGTTTTTGTGTGTATTAATTGCTATCTTTGTACGGTAAACAATGGGGTTTATACACAAGAACCATCTCTTTATGCATCAAGTCAGAACAACATCTTCGCGCCTTATCTTCCTGTTTGTTTCCGCATTTCTCGCGCAGCTTCCGCTTCATGCCCAGAAAGTCACTGTCAGCGGATATATCAAGGATGCCGCTTCCGGCGAGCCGGTGACAGGCGCTGTGGTATTCAGCAGGGACATAGGCGCCGGCTCCGTATCGGGAAACGCCGGATTCTACAGCATTTCTTTCGAGGCCGGCGTCCATACTCTCGTGTACAATATAATGGGATATGAGGAAAAACAGATAACTCAGGATTTCCGGAGCAACGTCACTCTCAATGTCGCGCTGGATGCTGCCGACATGCAGCTGAACGAGGCTGTCGTGACGGCCCATAAGGGAGAGCTCGGAGTGCTCGGCACGCAGATGAGCGCGGTGGACATCCCCGTGGGACAGATAAAGAACATTCCTGCCATAGGAGGCGAGGTGGACGTGCTCAAGGCCCTGCAGCTGCTTCCGGGAGTACAGTCCGGCACCGAGGGTACCGCCGGCATTTATGTCCGCGGAGGAGGAGCCGACGAGAACCTCCTGCTTCTGGACGGCGTGCCGCTCTATAATGTAAACCATCTTTTCGGATTCTTCTCCGTATTCAACGCGGATGCCCTGCGTGGCGTGACATTGTACAAAGGCAGCTTCCCGGCCCGCTTCGGCGGCCACCTTTCCAGCGTGATAGACGTAAGGATGAATGACGGCAACGACAGCGAATATCATGGAAACGTGTCCATAGGCCTAATTTCCGCGAAATTGAACGTGGAAGGGCCTATAGTAAAAGGCAAGACCACATTCAATATTTCAGCACGAAGGACTTACTATGATCTTATGCTTGCCCCGATCCTGGCTTATGCAAGCAACCGCTACGGTGACGGAGAGAAATACAGCGGAGGCTACGACTTCTATGACCTGAATGTCAAGCTTACCCACAAGTTCAACAATAACGACCGCCTTTCCCTTGCCGTGTATTCCGGTGACGATGCGGCAAAGGTAAAAATGAAGTATACCGAGATCGAAAAGGGGTCGGAAGGGACGGAAAAGTCGACGGAGACCATCAAGGGCAGCTGGCGCTGGGGCAATGTGATGGGCGTGCTGCGCTACAGCCATGCGCTCACTCCGGATATGTTCATGACGACGAGTGTGAACTATACGCATTACAGGAACGCCCTCGGCATCTCCGAGAGCGTCGAGGAGGAACTGAAGTATGCCGGTTCAAACAAAAATGAAAGGTATTTTATGGAAATGGGCGTCAATTACAATTCTCTTGTCAATGACGTTTCCGCCAATGCCGACTTTGACTGGTATCCACATTACAGGCATGATGTGAAATTCGGTGCCGGATACACTTTCCACATGTTCAAGCCCGGCGTCGTTTCCATGACGACAAAGCAGGAAGGATATGGCGAGCCTTTGGATCAGGAAGACAAGGTGGGGGAGGATGATATCTTCTCCAATGAGTGCTCCGCGTATATCGAGGACAGCTGGACGGCCACGGACTGGCTCAAGGTCAATCTCGGCCTCAGGGCGTCCATGTATTACGTTGGCAAGCCTTATTTTTCCATAGAGCCGCGCGTGAGCGCCAGGGCCCTTGCCATGAAGGATCTTTCTTTCAAGGTATCATACAGCGAGATGAGCCAGTATATACATCTTTTGAGCAACAGCAATCTCAGCATGCCTTCGGATCTGTGGGTGCCTGTGACGAATAACATCAAGCCTATGCGTTCGCGCCAGGTCGCTGCCGGAGCATTTTACGAGCTCGGCAAGTTCGAGTTTTCTGTCGAGGGCTATTACAAGACAATGAACAATGTTCTGGAATACAAGGACGGAGCCTCGTATCTGGGCCTTTCGACCGGCTGGGAGGAAAAGGTGTGCATGGGACGCGGCTGGTCCTACGGCGTGGAGCTGATGGTGCAGAAAAAGATAGGCAAGACCACAGGCTGGATAGGATATACATGGTCCAGGACAATGCGGCAGTTCGACAGGGAGGGCATGGTGATCAATGACGGCAACCCTTTCCCTGCCAAATACGACAGGACCCATGACCTGAATATCACCGTAAGCCACAAGTTCAGCAAGAAATTCGATCTCAGCGCCACTTTCATCTATGCGAGCGGCAACTGCGGCAGCCTTGCGCTGGACAGGTTCGATTCCGGCATCGGATGGAGGGCCTCGGAATATATTCCGTACAGGAACAATTACCGTATGCCGTCATACCACCGTCTGGATGTAGGCATGAATTTCTACCGCTACCACAAGAGAATAGGCACGGGCATCTGGAATATAAGCGTTTACAATGTGTACAACAGCATGAATCCTTTCCTCGTTATGCTTGACACTGACTGGAAGACCGGTAACCCGGTTCTGAAGAAGTACACCCTGTTCCCTATAATCCCTTCAGTTTCATATACATTCAAGTTCTAAAAAGCAGTTATGAAAAAATATTTCGTTGCGATAATCTTCATGGCGGCAGCCGCTGTTTCCTGCGAGACCGAAATCAAGTTCAACGGCGAATATTCCGGTGAGAAACTGGTGGTCCAGTGCCTGGCTTCTGAGAATGACGGCATTTATGCGAAGGTCAGCTCGTCACAGTTCGTCCTGAAAAAATATACGGAGGAACCCGGAACTCCTATCGTGGATGCGGATGTGACCATACGGACAGCCGGGGGAGAAAAGCCGATGTACTGGAATCAGGACATAGGCATGTATGTGTGCGATTACATTCCAGCCGGAGGGGAGACGCTCGATCTGGAGGTCTACAGTGACGCGGTTCCCGAGAACAACCGCCGGGTGACGGCAAGTACGGCTGTCGTCGGAGCTCCGGATTTTGAAATCATCGGCTACAGGATAATGGACAGCGACGGTATTATAAGCTATACGGACCGTGTCCTGAGAATAAGTATGAAGATGAAAGGCCTTACCGGAAAGGATTATTATCAGCTTTCTGTTATGGATACCGACAATGATTACGAACTCAGGCCATATTCCAATGATCCGCTCTTTCTCCAGAACCTGAACGCTTTGGAGACCGTTATCGAAGGCGGAGCGCAATATGAAGAAGTGAAATATTTTACCGACGCGCTGTGTGAAGGCAGCGAATACAGCTTCGACATCTATATCGGGCTGAACCAAGGGACCACGGAGCTGAAAACAGATATAAGCCTCGCATTGACAAGGCTTTCTTCCGATTTCTACCAATATATCCTGACCGTTGAGGCCTATGACGACTATTCTATGACGTCTATTTTCGGGGAGGCGGTATGCATTCACAACAATATCAAGGGGGGAATAGGCTGTTTCGGCTCATACAGCAGCACTACAAAGGCATTGAAATAGGAGACAGGCATGAATATATCCGAATTGCAGATAGGCAGGAGCGCGGCTGTAAAGGCTGTGGGAGGAGACGGAAAGCTGAGGGCAAGGCTGCTGGATATGGGGCTTGTACCAGGGGTCGGAGTGAAAGTAGTGAAGAGGGCTCCGCTTGGAGACCCTATCGAACTCAGGATACGTTCCTACAATCTTTCCCTGAGGGCTGAGGAAGCTGCGATGATAGAAGTGGACGCGCTGGAAAACGAACCGTCTGCGGAAAAGGACTGCGCCGGAGATGATTTCGGATATCATCTTTCCAGTCCATCGTCGAACGCGCATCCGGGTTTCGGAGAGGAAGGACGTTATCACAACCATGAGGATGAGAAGCATGCGCTTCCGAAAGGCACGCAGATCAGGCTCGCGATCGTGGGCCAGCAGAACTGCGGCAAGACTTCTCTATTCAACGCCCTTACCGGCTCCAACGTACATGTCGGCAACCTGCCTGGCCAGACGACGGAGGCGAAGCAGGGCCGTCTCCGCGGGTATGCGGATGCGTCCGTTACCGATCTTCCGGGCATGAGTTCCATGACCCCGCGCACGAATGAAGAACTCCTGACCCTGAAATTCCTTCTGGAGCAGAAGCCGCATTGTATAGTCAATGTGGTGGATACCAACAATATCGAGCGCAATCTTTATCTCACGGTCCAGCTCATGGAACTGAAAATTCCCATGGTGCTTGCACTGAACATGATGGATGAGATACGCGGCAACGGCGGGTCCATCCGTCTGAACGAGCTGGAGGCCGAACTGGGAATACCGGTAGTGCCTGTGTCAGCGCTCAGGAACGAGGGACTGGACGAACTCGCCTCACATGCCGTTCATGTAGCCCGGTATCAGGAGGTACCGGCTCACCGCGATCTGTGCGACGCCATGGATAACGGAGGCTCGGTACACCGCTGCATACACGGCATCAGCCACCTTATAGAAGAACATGCCATTGAATCCGGGATTCCAGCCCATTTCGCCGCGACGAAACTCGCAGAGGGCGATACATACATTTCAGGACTTCTGCATCTGTCGGAGGCGGAAATCTCCACTGTGGACGGAATCGTTCGCCAGATGGAGCGCGAGCGCGGCATGGACAGGGCGGCGGCTGTCGCAGACATGCGCTATACCTATATAGACAGGCTGTGCAGAAAGACAGTCATACGCCCGTCGGAAAGCAAGGAATACAGGCGCAGCCGCAATATAGACCGGGTGCTTACCGGCAAATGGACGGCCTTGCCGATATTCATAATAATAATAGGGCTTATAATATATTGCAGCATAGATCTGTTCGGGGCTCCGCTCCAGGATGTGCTGCGGGACTGGATCAATGCGCTGGGGCAGCGTCTGGACGCCATCATGCTTTCTGCCGGAGTAAGCGAGGTGGTACGCTCCTTGGTTCAGGACGGCATATTCGCCGGCGTTGGCTCGGTGCTCAGCTTTATTCCGATCATCCTCATCCTTTTCTTTTTCCTGTCGATTCTGGAAGACAGCGGATACATGTCCCGCATCGCGTTTTTCACGGACCGTCTGCTGAAGCGTCTGGGACTTTCCGGGCGCAGCATCATTCCTCTGCTGATCGGTTTCGGATGCAGCGTGCCTGCAGTCATGGCTTCCAGGACCCTGCCTTCGTCCAGCGACAGACGCAAGACAATAATGCTGATTCCGTTTATGAGCTGTTCGGCGAAGATTCCTCTTTATGCGTTCCTTTCGGCCGCCTTTTTTCCAGGGCACGGCTCTCTGGTATTCATCTGCATGTATCTTACAGGCATCGCTGCGGCAGTTCTCACAGCCCTTGCCAACAAACGTTTCGGTTCTAAGACCGAGGCCGCTCCGTTTATCATGGAAATGCCGAATTACCGCATGCCTTCCGTAAAGAGCGTGGCACGGCTGCTCTGGGACAAGACCAAGGACTTTCTTACCAATGCCTTCACTATCATTTTCCTGGCAAGCATCGTGATATGGTTCTTCCGCACGTTCACATTCCGTTTTACTATGGCGGAGAACGGCGAGGGCAGCATGCTGGCGTGGGTCGCCGGTCTGCTGGCGCCTTTGTTCAAGCCGGTGGGGCTCGGTGACTGGCGTATCGTGACCTCACTTATATCAGGGCTTATCGCCAAGGAAAGCGTGGTGTCTTCGATGAGTGTGCTGGGAGTCACATCGCTGCTGGATACGGCTTCCGCGCTGTCGATGCTTGTTTTCTGCCTGCTTTATACGCCTTGTGTTGCTGCCATTGCAGCTGTCAGGCGCGAACTTGGAGGCAAATACGCTGCTTTCATGGTGATATTCCAGTGCACGCTGGCATGGTTCGCTTCCCTGATCGTTTATAATCTGGCCCTGTGGCTTGTGTAACGGTGCGGCAGGACTGGACAGCGGACAAGGACGGCAGACAAGGACGGTGGACAAGAACGGCAGGCCGCAACCGCGATCATTATGACAAATGTCAGTTGCCCTGACAGCTTTGTGACGGTATTATTTATTTTGGATTTTTGACGGATTTTTGACGATAGCTACAATCATAACGGTAATTATAATCGCCATGGCCGCCGCTTGGGCGATATGGCGCATCAGGCGCAGACCCTCGTCATGTGCCGGTTGCGCCCTGCGCTCCCTCTGTCCCAAGGCCCGAAAATGACCGTGCCAGAGCCTGCATATAGCGATGACGAGAACAATCAATCCGGAGATGCTCATGCTGTTGGCAGTTAGAATGTCCAAATCGAATCTGTGTTTTTTCCGAATAATGTCATTTTTGCAAAAAAGTACGGCTAATTTTTAAAAAAGCCGTATATTTGTCGTGTTATGAAACAAGATGTAGTGACCGACATATCAGCTGCAGGCGGGATGGCAACCAAACGGGAACTTCAAGAAGGTACCGGATACTACGCTATCAACAAGGCGATAGAAAGCGGTGAAGTAGTACGGCTTAAAAACGGAGTTTATGCACTGGACTCCGCTCTTGCGGATAACATGATAGATGTGGAGCGCATTGTTCCGCGCGGTGTCCTGTGCCTGTATTCTGCCTGGTCGTATTATGGTCTCTCCACGCAAATACCTGATGCTTTCTATATTGCAGTAGAAAAACATCGTAAAGTAGCAGTCCCGCCATTCCCTCCCATTACTCTATGTTATTGGCAGAAAGAATATTATGAAATGGGTGCTGTCGAAACGTATATTTCCGGATACAGGGTGAGGATATATGATCTGGAGAAATCAGTGTGCGATGCCATAAAGTTCCGGAATAAAATAGGCAAGGATGTATGTGCGGAAATACTAAAAACATACCTGTCAAGAAAGGATAGGAATATTGCTGTCCTCATTGCATATTCCAAAAAGATGAGGATCGCAGCCACGTTGTCAAAATATCTTGAAATAGGACTTTGATATGACTATAAAGAATTACGCTGTTTCAAACAAAGCAAAGCTGCTGAATATTACAAGGCATAATGAAGGATTGACCTATATGCAGGTTCTTACCCGCTTCCTTCATGAACGTTTTTTGTACCGGCTGTCAGTAAGTGACTACAAGGATAATTTCTTCCTGAAAGGAGGCGCTCTCTTGTATGCACACGAAAGGTTCGAGGCAAGGCCTACCTTGGATATCGACTTTATGGGGGAACGGATAGATCGTGACAAAAATAACATAAAAAGGGCACTTCAGGAGATATGCCGTATTGAATGTCCTGAAGATGGGGTGTTATTTGATAGTGATGATGACAGTATCGTACTGGAGGACATTACACTGGAAAGAGAATACAACGGCCTTAGAGTTCATCTTACCGCTCATATGGACACTATCAGACAGGATATTTCCATGGATATCGGTTTTGGCGACATTATTATTCCGGAGGCTGTAGAATTGGATTATCCACTTTTGATAGACGGTTTGCCCTCTGTCAATATCGGAGCTTACTCTCTTGAAACGGTAGTTGCAGAGAAATTTCAGACTATGATTGACCGGGCGGATGCCAACAGCAGAATGAAAGATTTTTTCGATGTGTATGTTATTCTTTCCAAAGAACGCGTTAATCAGGATATGCTTACGGAAGCTGTCAAGGAGGTTTTTGCGAACAGAGGAACAGGTTATACGGCTGGGCACCCGCTGTTTAATGCTGATTTTGAGAAGGAGCCTATGAGATTGAGAATGTGGGCTGCCTTTCTGAAGAAGATACATTATGTAGATGAACTGCCTTTTGGGATTGTCGTATCTTTGATAAGAGAGAAATTGGGTCCGGTATGGAATGCTCTAAGTAGTCTTAAATAAGCAGATAGAAACAGATGAGGCTCTCCAATGGAGGCCCTTATCAAATTAGGCAAACGTCCCAAGGCCAGAAAATGATTGTGCCTGCCTGTCCGGCGTAGTTATCTGTAATATACGCTAATCAGGGTTGTTGCCAGAGATATAATGGCGAGTGTGATGAGTTGAAAATCGACCTCTCCGGAGTTCTTTACAAATTTTATCATTGCAATAGTGCAGAATATGGCGGAAATTGCAGCCGATACATATGCAATATAAATATCCCATAATTCATCCGTGATATTCAGCATATTTGTCATCCAGCGCATCGTGAGGATGAGCCAAAGCAATAGCAGAATGGCTGAAATCCTGTCTGTCTTGAACTTTCTTGCTGGTGAGTACTCAGTTGTATTCATTATATGCCTTTTGTCTCCGAAACTTGTCCACATAATACGGTATTGTTATAGTTAATAATTCTATATGTCGTTTTGATATGTTTTGCATGTCTTTGTACCGTAGTTCCGATATCTGAGAGAAGGCAGGCATTGATTGCCGGACAACACCCCGAAGATCCTGCATCGCTTCGGATGCAACAAATATAGTTATAATTTCGTAAAATCATAACATATCGCTCCCAAAGTGTATTTCAAGGATGATATTTGGAGGACGATCCAGTGCTTTCAATAAAGATAGCATATAGAAAACAACAATTATCTTTACCTTAGGACAAGTTAATCTACTTATTGCTGAATGCAGAAATGCTGGGACCCTATGGTGTCATTTGACTGCATGTATCAAATAAAACTTTTGTATTTCAATTGGTTGATGAGCTGGGGGGTGAAACTCCTTTTTTACGGACAGATATTGACAGATGAGGATCCGATTCATGTTACATAATATTTCAGAGATACATGATGCCGGCTCTCTGGAATTGCGTAAAATATATCGGTATCCGCTTACGTTTTTCTTACAGCCTGGCAGCTGACGGCAAATATTTTTCACTGAATGATATGTACTTACATGCCGATTATCATGAAAAACAATGAAAAAATCTTACAAAATAATGACCCGGATGCAAATATTTGCCACGGTTTTGTATTTTTGTAAAAACACGCGTTTATCATGAGATTCATGTCCGTCCCCGTCCATAAAACAATTTTATTGCTTGTCCTGTCTGTCGCCTGTTCCTGCAGGCCAGGAAAGATGGCCGTTCAGTTAAGCGATATCGGATCTTATATACAGGAACGTCCGGACAGCGCCCTGGCAGCGCTTGAAATGATTGGCAGGGACGCTCTGAGGAAAAAGCGCGATATGGCGAATTATTCGTTGCTGTATGCAATGGCGCTGGACAAGAACTATATCGACACCACGGACCTGAGCATCATAGAACCTGCCGTCGGATATTTCTCAAGGAACGGTTCTCCCGATGAGAAACTGAAATCGTATTATTATCAGGGGATAATCAATTATAACGCACACCGTCTCAACGATGCCGCCGTTTCATTTCATACAGCCGAGCGCTATGCGGCGGAAAGCCGTGATATGAAATATAAGGGTCTGCTGTATTCCATGTTCGCATGTGTTTACCGTGATACATACAATGCGGCGGGATATATCAAGTACATCCAGAAGGCAAAGGACTTTTATAATGAATGCGGCGACCGGCAGAATGCAGACATATGCCTGTATGAATTGGCCTGCGCTGAAATGGGACAGTCGCATTATGAAGCTGCGGATTCGCTCTTTGCTCTTGCAAGGCAGGCAATGCATGCCGATACTCTTATGATGAAGCTGATTTTGTCACGTCATGCCAAGGCAAAGATTTTTAAAACTCTGGCAGAACCGCTGAAAGCCATTGACTTGCTCGAATGTAAGAAAAAAGACTATAGGCAGGAATGGTCACCGGAAGATTATTGTATGTATGCATACGCACTTGCATCAACAGGAGACTTGACAAAAAGCGACAGGATAACGGATGCTTTGGATAGGAGTGAAATCATCGATGCGTCATCGAAGTGCTACTGGCAATATAGAATATCAAAAATAAAAAAGGACTATAAAAAATCGCTTTCTTCATTTGAATATGTGATAAAGGTACAGGACAGTATACTCACGGATGCCCTCTCATCAACTGTCATGGAGAGCATCAAGGATTTTGAGGTCAGTGAGGTTCAAAAGCATAAGATACAGTCGCAGATAAACTTAATGTTGTCAGTGATAATTGCTCTATTATTTATAATTGTTGCCGGAATTGCATCACTTTGGCTTCGGAAATACCGCAAAAGTAAGGAGATGGAAGTTAACCGTCTGTTGAATATCGTGTCAGAGATGCAGAGGACAATAATAGCACAAGAGGAGAACAGTCAGAATGAACTGTCGCGCCTTCGTGCCGCATATCTACACGAGATAAAAAGTCACATGAATTCCGCACTGGAGTTTAACGTCCTGTTGCAGGGAAATATAGATAACCAGTTTCTTTTGAATAATCTAAAGACATCATTTCCGGATTATATAAACGATCCGGAAGCACAGAAATCGATAGAAAAGAAGATTAACGGTTATTTGAACAATATAATTTACGACCTTAGAAAAGATTATCCGGACATAAAGGACAAGGATATTCTGTTTTACTGTTTCCACATACTCGGATTTTCATCATCAATGATAGCTACAATCATGAAGATATCGATGTCAAATTATTATGTCAGGAAAAAACGTCTAAAGGAGAAAATCTGTAAGAACCAGTCTCCTGATGCGGATAAATATATTGGCTATTTATAGAATACTCTTACATTCCTTTATTACCCCCCTATGCAATATGTTGGATGATAGCTAATTATGCGTCCAATACCTATGGTATGCCGTAGAATAATCTTACATGGGTGTTTTGCTCATTGACATGTATGAATGTCTGTCATAACTTTGTAAAAAAACGATTTATGAAAAAATTATTCATGTTGATGGTTCTGGCAGCATTCGCATTGCTATTATCGGCTGCCTCAAAAACCGAACTCTCGAAAGATGATGATGAGATTGTCATAAAAGAGAAATTGCCTATAGACGGGCATTTGCACCGTGCGCCGTCATTGAATCCATTGGTATTCGAGTGCTGCGTAATGCACGGTCAGGAAGTCGCGCTTCTTGCAGCATCCCGCGATTGCGAAGCTAATATGGAGGTACGCAATTTCACGACAGGACATACGGAAGATTATGACACTGTACTGAGCACTTCACCGCTCCTGATTCCGCTTTTCGGAGATGGCCAGTACAGCATTACAATCACCTTAACCTCCGGCCAGATTTACGAAGGCGAATTTGAACTTTAAAACCGTTTAAAAGTTACTATCATGCGTAGAATATTCTTATTTGTTTCTCTTTTGCTTTCTGTTCTTTCATGCAGCAAGCAAAACACCGGTCCAGAATCGCAAGATCTGCGTAAATCAACCAATCCGCCAGTCTTGGAACGATTGGACAAGAATAAAAAAGAGTTGTCTTCCGAGGATGCTGCTTTGCTGGTGAAACTGTATAATTCACAATCAGGTACAAAATCGTCAACATCAGATATTGAGATAAAGGACATAGTCCCTATCTGTGCCGGTGATTCTGTTGTGATGTGGGCTGTGAACCTGTCTAAAGGCGGTTATGTCATATGTGCTGCCAATAAATCCTATTATCCGATAATTGCGGATGTTCAGTATGGAGCATATGATCCGGAGACTATAGAAGACACTGCATTAGAGTTTTATTTAAACAAGATTACCGAGGATGCGCAGCATGCTGACGTTGCCGGCGATGATTCTGAAATAGGCCTTCTTTGGCATAAATATGAAGATCGGGACGATGTTTCGTTAAATACAAAGTCTTCTATGGACTATGTTGATGATTATTACTACGATTACCTCTATGACAATTATTATGATTCGTGGGTTGAGAGCGGCTACAATGTATACTTTTTACGCCAATACCCTCGTGAAATGCCGATAGATCTATATCAGTCGTTCTGTTCTACCGCCGCAGATGTGCTGGCCGATGTCCCCGGATATCCTTATATGGATTGCTGTATTATTCTGGAAAGAACATATTCAAGAAGTCGGACAGTCGGTCCGCTCGTCCAGACACATTGGAACCAAAATTCACCATATAACAATTCCGATGAACAAAGACGTCCTCTCGGCTGTGTAACTGTCGCAGTGGGACAGATAATGAAATATTTTGAGCATCCGAAAAAATATTCATGGGGGCAAATGCCGAATTCATTACCAAGTTATACTGCAGGAACAACTGTACTGAGCGATTTCCTTTATCAGTTAAGAAAAGACCTTTTGGTGACAGATAGCGGAGGATCAGATGGATTAATCGCTGCTACCTATCTTTTCAATAATGGATACCATACTTCATATAACAGGCACAATTATGCCAACGTAACATCTGCATTGAACAAGAACTATCCTGTTTATATGCAAGGTGACATCGTAGGGCAAAACATCGGGCATGCTTGGGTGTGCGACGGATATAGGAGTAATAGCGAGTACCAAGTTTATAAATTAATGGTTCCGTCCATTTATTCCGGCCAGATCGAAGGGTTCGAACCATTCGGAGAAGATTATAATGAACCGACTTACTCATCTACAGATTATCATATGAATTGGGGCTGGGGTGGCTTACATGATGGATACTTTAAAATGCCTACCCCTGACAATGATGACTTTTCCGATGATTGGAGAGAATTGATAGTATCACCGAAATAAATATATGCAATCAATATGTATATAATGAGAACTAAATTTATATTATTGGCCTTTCTGATATTTTTTTCTTCTTGTAGAAGAATAGGTGTTATAACATATCATCAGTTCCATGATGTGACAGTAAGTTTAGATGGCGGTTCTTGCACGATAGATGCAGATGACTTTTGTCATATGCAGTATCTTATTGATGATGGTACTGATGTAACGTATAAGATAACGAGTGAAGAGCACGAAATAACGGCTCCGGGTATAAGGATAAAAGTGGAAGACTTGGAAAAGCATTCGCAAATTAGAATAGATGTAGAGGCATCCTCCGTTCCTAAAAGCTGGACCGCTAATTTCTTTGTCTTTGTTAATAAGGACTATACTCTTAATATAAAGCAGGAATAACGGCCGCAGTATAATGATGCCAGACCGCATCGCATCAACAAATGCCGATAATCTGAAACCGGCTTTCTGCTTGCGCCCCGAATTATTCTCGGGACGCAGGCAGAGATTACGACAAGGTGCTGTTTCCTAGAATAAATCGCATGCATTTGCAATTGCCTGCCTAATAGGGTTATGGAGCATGTTACCCTGACCTCCGGCCAGATTTATGAAGACGAATTTGAACTTTAATTAAAACATCTAAATTTAAACATGAAAAAGATTATTTATTTCTTTGGGGTACTTTGCTTGCTCTCATCCTGCAAAGGAGTGGAATCAGGGATGCAGGGATCTCCTGTTCAAGACAAGTCAGGAAATATTCATCAAATATCATTGGATCAGGCATTAGAGAACCTGTCTGTATTCTATGGCTCAACAAAAGCAGAGTTACCGAAGATTGATGACATCCGCATATTGGGACGGAAAGACTTACAGACAAAATCTTCTTCCGATGAAGATGGTGCAAATGACAGTACCCTGCTATATGTTGTAAATTATGCGGATAGCGCCGGCTTTGCTATTCTTGCTGCTGATGATCGAATACCGGAACCTGTTCTGGCGGTCACCGAACAAGGCAAGATGACTGCCGGCAATCTGTCACAGGAATCGAACCGAAAGATATATGAGGGCTATCCTACAACCGGGCCAGCTATTTATCCGGATCCTGATAATCCTGATGAACTTATACTTAACCCCAATACTTTCGAATTCTATAACATAGATGAAGATGATTATTTTGTCGGTAACTTTGTCATTACTGAAGACACTGAAGATGGCGAAGACAGTGATGATTCAGAAACTGAACTTTTAGCAGACATAGTATTGAATTACGCATCACGTAAAATAAGCAGTAAAGATAAGCCGGAAGAGTTTCCAAGACGTGATACCGAGCCAGAGTGGCCCGGACCTTTACCCGGAGGAGGTGAAAGCACTTCTACAAGTAAGGAGGTTATATTAGTAAGCGAGGTCTCTCCTATGTTGTCTGAAACTGTAGAATGGCGTCAAGGCTACTCGCCGTACAATGGCTTCTGTCCTACAAGCAAGAAAGCAAAAACTGACAATGGACATCTTTATACCGGTTGCGTTCCGCTGGCAGCTGCGAAAATCCTTTACTATCATTCTTACCCGACAACTATCATGTGGGATGACTTCTACATTGCAGACATGAACGTATTACACGATCTCCCAGACACTACCATATGGAATGAAATGATCGGAATGTTTCTGAGAGGTATAGGAATATCATGTAACTCTATGTATTTTAAGGAAGGAACATTTACATTTCCGGCAAGACTTAAGAAATTCCTGCGCTTCCTAGGCTATCAGGATGTATCGTATGATAAATACAATACTGATAATGTAATCGAGCATTTAGACGCCGACTCACCAGTATTTATATGCTCTATTCCTGATGTCGCATATAAAATGGACATAGGAAAATGCCATGCATGGACTATAGACGGTTATAGAATGTATACGACTAAAGTTATTAAAAGTAGATACAAAAACGGTCGTCTTGTTGGGACTGATATATACGAAACTGATCCGACAACAATGGTTCACTGCGATTGGGGATGGGGAGGATATTGCAACGGATATTTTGTAAGTGGAGTTTTCGACCTGACGTCGAGTCAAAACATATATGATGAAAACCAAAAGCCTGGTAAAAGCGATACAGAAAATTATTGCAACTACCTTAAGACTATCACTTTTGTTAAACCTTAGCCTGTGTTTTGGTTAGTATTCAGTAAATTTGCATTCATATTTAATTTGCGATGAAAAACATACTTAATTTCTTTCTTCTTGCTTTCTTAATATTGATGTTTTCATCATGTTTTAAAAAAACATATTATCATTCTTGTGATCCTATAGAATTTTCAGGCGAAGGAGGGATAAAGACTTTTGATGATCTTTTACCGTGTGACGGGTATTGTATTTATGATGGCAACGGAAATAAATCTGACTCAAGATATTTTTATTTAGGTCATCATATTCGGGTTGATGTTGATACGCTTGACTGGCTTAAGGTTGAGGAGTATGAGGATTGGAGTACGGGCAAAGGCTATCATACGTTAACTGTTACAGCGGCAAAAAACGACACAGGAAAGCCAAGAACCTTATATATCCGGGGACAGAAGTATACTTCGCAGATTGATATATATACCATTCCTGTCATTCAAAGCGAATGACATTGTATCCTTAGGCTGTAATTGCCGATAACTGTAAGGACCTGAGCGATACAATAAATGCCGATAATTTGAAAACCGACGTTAAGGGCAGCTTCCGAGGAACTGTGCTTCGGGAGTTGTCCGTTTTGAAAGCCTGTTTTATTTTTGTAAAGTATATATGTAGTTACACATTAATAGAGTATGAAGTATTATTCAGTTTTCCTGCTTGCATGCTTGCTTGCATTTTCATCCTGTGGGAAGGAATCAATAAAAATATCTCCCGAAACTATTACGGTAGACTATAGCGAGCAAATCGTTATATTCAAGACTGATAACGACATACAGACGGTGCATTTCCCCGGATATGCAGAGTCTGCAGAGCCAATGAGAATCTTCGAATACGGGTGTTTTACCTGGCTCGGAAAATGGTTCAGATTAGAACTGTCCCGTGACAATGAGATCCACTTGATGATTGACGAAAACACAGGTAAAGACAGACAACTGGAGTTTACTGTACATCATTACAAGGGCAGCGCCACCGCTGTTGTAACACAGCTTGGTGCGGCATCGCAGCAATAAACAGATATAACGACGAACTAATAATCCAATGAAACGAATATTACATCTTGTAATGATAGTTCTTTCTTGCCTGGTATTTTCATCTTGTGGAAAGAACCGCCTTGAACTCTATCCGGACGCTATTACAGTAGGCAGCGAAGAACAGACTATTATATTCCGCACAAGTATAGAAATACATTCAATGGTAATTCCAAGATATACAGATGATTTTAAGATGCCAGCTGAAAGTTACGAAGACGGACATAAGATATTGACTGGAGATTGGTTCCAGTTACGGATGTGCAGTTCAAATGAGATTCATCTGAAAATTGATGAAAATCATGGTGTAGACAGGCAACTGACATTCATGGTCGTTAATTATGACCGTGGTGGGCAGTCTTCCGCTGTCGTGACGCAGCTTGGCGTTGCATCGCAGAAGTAAATGCCGATAATCTTAAACCGACTTTCTGCCTGCACCCGAATTATTCTCGGGCCGCAGGCAGAGATTACGGTAAGATACTGTTTCTTAAAATAAATTGCATGTATTTGTAATCTTGTGAAGCAGATAATCGGGAGAACGTACACTCCGGACTGCGTTTTTTTTCTGGCATGCTCATTATTTTGTTGCATTGTTACTAATTGCTTGCAGTACATTGACTTATGCTGTGCTTTTTAGCTGTAAAATCAGGCGTTTTACAATAGGGTAAAAAGCTAAGTGCTTGATTATCATAGCTGTTTTGCTCGCTCTATGCAACGCGAAATTTGCATGAAACTGCCGGTTCTTTTTTCATATTGAATAAATTTGCAGCAAAACTCACAGGAAATGCTATGAACAGATTTTTATTAATAATAAACAAATGTAGATAACCTGAAAACCGACGTTAAGGGCAGCTTCCGAAGAACTGTGCTTCGGGAGTTGTCCGTTTTGAAAGCCTGTTGTATTCTTTTTGCAAATTTTATATATTTGTAACATA
>CAYLQE010000035.1:0-23632 GCA_964385835.1 uncultured Muribaculaceae bacterium
GTTGAAGCCATACGAGGCGCCTACCGGAAAACATCCGGCGGTGCTCCAGTGGGTCATGTTGCCGCAGTGTCCGATCTGGATGCCGGAAGCGGCGCCTTCCGCATGGATGGCATCGGTGATATCCCTCAGCTCCGGTACGATCTCATCGCGCAGCCACAGCTGGCTGTTGAAAGAAATAGCGCCGCGGTTAATAGCCGCATAGGCCATGTTCGTCATGCCCACACCGCCGCGTGCGACGGCCACATGATAGTTCTTGAGTTCTTCCGTAGGGCCGAAATTCCTGCCCATGGACTCGAAAGCCGAGGCGCGTATGGTACGGTTGCGCAGTGTCAGAGGGCCCAGCTTGTACGGGGTGAACAATATTGATTCCTTATTCTTTTCCATTGTATCGGGTTTTAGTCTGTTTATTGTTTACGGCCCGGGAGGCTCACGCTTCCTGTTCCGGAAAAATCTCTTTATGACGGCGGTTTATATTCCTGTAAGTCCTTATGTAGCATTTGAAGAAGCCTTCCGTCCTGTCAGTAATGTAAGGCTTCGCCGGATCATACTCGATCTTCTCTATTTTCCTGAAATCGTAGCCTCCGTTCACTTTCCAGCCCCAGTCCTCGAGGAATCCGATATGTATGGCGTCCTTAGGGCAGTACAGCGAGCAGCGCATGCACATGAGGCAATTGTGGCGGAAGCTGATCACGCCCTTGTCATTGCAATAGATATTCTTCGTAGGGCAGTTCTTTATACAGAGATTGCATCCTATGCATTTTTCGGCATCCACCTTGTACAGGAACGAGTTCACGTCGCCGCCTATGTACTGGGGACGCGAAACCACGGCGGCCACGAGCCGCGGCCACAGTTTGTAAGGCTTCCAGTTCGGTATGCCGTTCTTCACCTCATAGATAAGTATGTCCATGAGCTTGCGGTCCATGATCAGCATCTCCTTTATAAGATATTCATCGAAGCGGAAGTGGATGTTGTACGGCATCATGAAATGATACTCGTTTTCCATCCTCACGCCGTCGCGGCGCAGCTTGCGCAGCACGTATTTGGAAGAGGCGTCGTTAGCGGTCTCCGTCTCGCCCGAGTTCTTGTATATGAACACGCGCATGCCCTTGGGGAACTTCTGCTTCCTGATAAAGCGCAGGAAAGCATAGGGGGCGCAGAAGCCGTAGATAGGATAGCCGAGACCGATGATGTCGTATTTCGAAAGGTCCAGCCTCTCATTGTTTGTCGGATCTATTTCATAGGTCTCCACATTCCATCCCTCTTCCTCCTCCAGGCGTTTTCTGAGCTTGCCGGTGATGTAGCGGGTGTTGAATGTACCTGTGTAATATAGGAGCAGACAATTCATCGTTAAGGTTTTGGTTCAGGTTTAGAAAATGTTCCAGCGCCGGATCAGGCGGAGAACCCGGGTGGGGATAAGGCCCACAAGGCACTGGAGAAGCTTTGTATATAAGCCCGGAGTGATCTGCGCACGGCCTTTGAATGCGGCCTTTACAGCCTTGCTGGCAAGTTTTTCAGGAGTGATGATATATCCCAGGGCGAGCCCTGCCCTGAGGGCAGGCGGCCTGAGATTGTAAAGGGCAGTGGCGACGGCACCCGGGCGTACGCAGGTTACGTTCACCCCTTTGCCATGCAGTTCCACATGGGTCGAGCGCGAGAACAGCTGCAGGAAACCCTTTGTGGACGAATATGCAGCCATCCTCTGTATGCCGAAACCCGAGGTCACGGAACTCATGTTGATGATATATCCCCTGCCCTTCGCCACCATATCTTTGGCGAAATGGTACTCCAGCATCGCGGGAGTGAACACATGAAGGTTCAGTATAAGGCCGTTGAACTCCTCTGTATCGTCAAGAAAGTCACGGTCGTGGTACACGCCGGCGTTATTCACGAGAAACTCCACTTCGTAGCCCCTCTCCCTGCACAGGCAGTAAAGCTCTTTCGCGGCATCCTGCCGGCCGAGGTCCATGCACAGGGGAACGGCCTCCGTACCGAAATCCGCCTTTATCCTCCCGGCCTTGTCTGATACGGCATCTTCCTCGTTGCTCACAAGGATGATCTTATAGCCGTACCCGGCAAGCACCCGGGCATATTGGTATCCTATGCCCGAGCTTGCGCCGGTAACGACAGCATAAGTTTCTTTTTTCATAACGCAGTCCTGCTCCCGGGGCTATGCCTGGGGAATATTCTTCAGGACTTCGCAGAGATACCTGAAGGCATTGCCCACAGAAGGGATATACAGCTTCTCCGCAGGGCTGTGAGGGAAGCAGAGCGTAGGGCCGAACGCGATCATGTCCCAGTGCGGATAAGACGCGCTGAAGATTCCGCATTCGAGACCGCCGTGGGTGGCGTTCACTACCGGATCCTTGCCGTTGAGCTGTTTGTACACATCTTTCATCACCTTGAGGATAGCGGAGTTCTCGTTAGGTTTCCAGCCGTTGTAGCCGCCATCCATGGTCACCTCGCATCCGATAAGGTCGAAAAGCGCTTTCTGGCGGAGT
Organism: uncultured Muribaculaceae bacterium; assembly: GCA_964385835.1. Taxonomy (GTDB): domain Bacteria; phylum Bacteroidota; class Bacteroidia; order Bacteroidales; family UBA932; genus Cryptobacteroides. The sequence goes on from CAYLQE010000035.1 coordinate 2,499, forward strand.
GCGAGGGTGTCCTTCGCGCTGTCCACCGAGCTGCGGGTAAGGGATTTCACGAAGAAGTCGCCGCCGCCGATCTTCACGAGCGCCATATTTGTGGAAGTCTCGGTAAGCCCCTCGATCACCTCGCTCATCCTTTCCGGACCGTGAGGGCACGCGAGAAGCGCGCGGACGAACATAAGCGCGTCGGCATCGGACACATACTCCTGCGGCATCTCCACCGGAGCGAAAGTCATCTCCGCCTTAGGGTCGGAAATATGGTGTTCGTCGAGTATATCCTTGATCATCTGGCCGACAACCTTCACGACAGTGCTCTCGGTAATCTTCGGAACGAGTACAGTTGCATGGCATTCGATAGGAATGGCGTTCCTGAGAGTGCCACCGGCCATTGAAGAGAGCTTGCAGCCGTATTCCTCCAGAATGGTGAGAAGGATGCGGACCACGGATTTGTTGGCGTTGATACGGCCCAGAGGGATATCCTGGCCGCTGTGTCCGCCCTCTCCTTTGTCGGCTCCGAGCTGATATGCGGTGAAGCCCTCAGGCATATCTGTGCAAGGAACATAGGATTTTGTCGCGGTGACATTGATGCCGCCGGCACAGCCTACGCACAGCGCGCCGTCCTCTTCCTCATCGAGGTTCAGGAGGATCTCGCCTTTGAGGGCGTCAGGGCTGAGGGCGCGCGCACCTGTCATGCCCTGCTCCTCGTCAACCGTGAAAACAGCCTCGATAGGGCCGTGCTGGATGTCATCGCTCTGAAGCACTGCCAGGGCGAGTGCCACGCCTATGCCGTTGTCGGCGCCAAGGGTAGTGCCTTTGGTCTTTACCCAGTCACCGTCGATCACTGTCTGAATAGGGTCGGTGAGGAAGTCGTGGTCCGAATCGCTGGTCTTGGCAGGCACCATATCCATGTGTCCCTGCATCACCACACCTTTGCGGTCCTCGAATCCCGGAGTGGCCGCCTTGCGTATGATTACGTTGCCTACCTCGTCACGGTAAGTCTCAAGGCCGTGGGATACACCCCAGTTATAAAGGTATTCCGATACCTGCTCCTCATGTTTGGAAGGGCGGGGAATCTGGGTGAGCGCGTGGAAATTTGTCCACACCGCTGCAGGCTGAAGGTCTTTGATTGAGTTCATGGTATTTGTTTTATTTGAATATTTCGTTAAGAATCGCCGCGAGCCTGTAGCCCGCTTTCATCGCCTGGTTCTTGGCATGCCATGCATGCTCGGCCACATACGGCCACTCCACCACGGCATTGTTGTTTTCATCGCCCCGGATATCGCGTGTAAAATCCTTGCAGCACACGGCGCTGTCGTGCGCCCAGTCGATTACGCTGCCTTTCTGGTACTCCGCGCGCTGCTCAGGCGAGGCCACATCCGCAAGGTACGCTATGTCAAAAGGGCCTCCTGAATATGCGTGGGCCGCAAGAACGCTGTCCCATGCCTGATGAAAGGCGATGGTATCCGTGCGGAAAACATAATGGTCCACGGCTTTCGGAATATCGGGATCGTCGTATTTAGGGTGTGAAGGACAGTGGATGTCCCCTACCAGATGCACGACCATTGCAAGATACTGCTTGCGCTGCTCAGGATCAAGGCTTTTCCAGTAGCGAAGCTTGTCCGCGGCGTTCATTATCACATATACGGGGCTTTTCTTGCTCTTGACCGGCATCAGGTCCTTGTCCACATGGAAAGTGTGGTAGAATTTGTGGCCGTCGATACGGAGCACCGCCCTGTATTCGTCGGGATAGGAGGCATAAAGGGCCATGCGCTCGCCGTTGAATATTTCATTTACGGCCGCCTTTGCCTCCGGGGTCAGATATTTCTCCGCGATGACAGCTATCGCATAATGCTCGCGGCGTGTATAGGCCGATGAGGCTACGGCCGCGAAAATAAGCAGGGATGCCGCTACCGCCTTTCTGATATGTCCTGTTTCCGATACCATAATTATATAAGTTTTAATGTCTTTTAATGCGTGCTGCGGCTCCTTTTCCCGTATGGCGCAAGCCGTTTCCGGGGTGCCGCAACTTACAAATGTAATGATTTTTGATGAAAATCGCCAAAATACGGGGCCGCAATATTCCGCAGCGGGCCGTACCAGGCGGTATTTTTTGCCGGCGCCGTTGCGTTTTCCGTAAAAAATTGCAACATTTGCCGCATATATGCAGTCTAATATCCGAAACCGTACGGAAACAAATTTTGGTTTAATGATTATAAGTTATTTAAAATTATGGAAGGTGTAATTATTTCTGTTGCGATATGCTGCCTTTTGCCTATCGCGTCCACGTTCATCGTTTTCTTCTATTCCAACAAGATCATGGCGAACAAGATGAATCTGCTGTCCAAAGCGATTGACAGCGGGGTCGACATCGACGCCCAGGGACTGATGGAATCGCTGGAGAGCAAAAAGAAGAAGACCATAAAGGAGCGTCTCATAAACAAGCTCATCTGGGGAATCATCCTGCTTATCCTTGGAATCGCCGCGTTCATTTGTCTCGCTCTGGATCTGAACATGCCTGACGAGGGGTTCATATATACCGGCATAGCGGGGACCGCTATCGGCACAGCCCTCGTCATCGCGTATTTCGTCGGCAGGAAACTGCTTGCCTCCGAGATAAAGGCTGAGACCATGGTATTCGAGGAAAGGGCGAAGAACAGCATTCAAAAATAAGCTCCGCGCGCCCTCACCCGTATGACTAAGGAACAGTTCATAGAACATGTCGCACAGACACAGGAATCGCTCCGGCGTTTCCTGTGCGTGCTTTGCGAGGGTGATTCATCCCGTGCGGACGATATCGCGCAGGAGGCCCTTCTGAAAGCATACATGTCGTTCGGGAAATTCGAGGGCAAGGCGAAATTCTCCACATGGCTGTTCAGGATCGCATACAATTGCTTCTACGACTGCAAACAAAGGGCGTGCAGGGAAACGGCCTGGGCACGGGCAGATGAAAGACAGGCACGGATATGCGGATCAAGCGGAGGGCCGGATGGCGGGACGGACCCGGGCGGGTATGCGGGCGCAGGCGGATATGCGGAACGCGGTGAATATACCGGGGCAGGAGGATATGCAAACGCGGGAGGATATGATGGCGCAGGCGGATATGCGGATGAAAGCGAGCGGGCGGACAAGGCATTCGAGCATCAGCAGCTTTACATGGCGCTCGACTCCCTGTCGGAACATGAAAGGACGGTCACCATACTGTTCTACATGGAAGACAAGTCAATAAACGACATAGTGCAGATTACGGGCATGCCGTCAGGGACGGTGCGCTCACATCTTTCGCGGGCAAGAGGGCACCTGAGGGAATACCTGTCCTCTATGAGATAACCGGCAATGAACTGCAGCGGCCGCAGGCATACGGCGGCAGACAAGCGATCAAGGATTTGACAGATATATGATGACAGACAAAGACATACGTGCATTCATGCACGAAAACAGGCCGGAACTTTCCGGCAGCGACGCGTTTATGGCGGAATTTGCAAGAGGGGCCGGGCTGCTGCCGGTACCTGCCGCATTCGCGGAAGATGACAGACTCTCAGACAAGGCTGGCTCAGAATTCATCGCAGGCCTTCTCGAGAGCGTCAGGGTCCGCAACCGGAAAATGGCCGTCCTTGGCGCAGCAGCCGTCATAGCGGCAAGCGTGGCCGCGGCCATACTCCTGTCATTCGTTCCGGATTCCTGGTTCGGCTTTCTCGACCGGCTGCCGGACAGATACATATCCCATGTGACGGCAAGATATCTGCTAACAGGTTTCTTTGCGATGTCGCTTGCCGCACTCGCCGGCAGTAAGATATATTCGCGTTTCAGCCAGATAGTACCTTGTGCGGCCATGATGCCGAAAACCTCCGGCAGGACATTACCGGAGCGGATCTGATTCACGCGAGGCGCCTGCCCTTGCCAAGACATTCCGGCCGCCGGCAATTATACTGCACGGGACGGACATATACGGGAAACGCCGGACGATATGCTTTCAACAGCTTTCGTCCGGCGCAATCGATAAAATCACCGATAACTAAAACCAACGGTGCAAAGGTATGGAGTTTTACATTCAGCATCAATAGATGCAATTATACCTTTTTGCCGTTTTAATATAATTTACTACCTTTGCGACGAATTGTCTTATATCTTTATTCGCATGAGAGTGTTTTCCATACCGGAACTGATGCAGGTGCTGAAAGTGCCCAAGACAACGTCGTACAATGAAGACTTCTTCATCACGGATGTCGTTTTCCGTCCGGAATCTGAGTTCAAGATCCAGTATCCATGCAAATTCAACGGAGTGATCTGCATGTTCTGCATGGAGGGACATTTCACCCTCACGTCGAATCTGGACACATACGGCATAAGCACGAACTCGTTCGCGATAAGTCTGCCGGGAGACATCATCGGCCTGTATCCGGATGAGAGCGGGACCGGAAAAATCCGCATGCTTGCCCTGTCCGACAGGCTGCTGAGCGAGATCGGCAGCGACATAGTGGAAATACAGATAGCGTTCCGGCACAGGGTAATAAAGGCGGACATGCGGTGCAAGCTGCTGGTGCATCATTTCCGTAACCTTTTCAAATCCATAATACTGAAGCCGCACGAGAAGACTCCCAAGAGCCTTGCCATGATGGTCGGCGCGATGAGCGTGGAACTCAAGAACATCTGGACGGTCAAAGGAGGCGGCAAATATATCAGGGAGACCTCCCCCCTCACCGACACATTCCGCGCGCTGGTGGCGAAGTACCATTCGGAGCATCACGACGTAAAGTTCTATGCGGAGGTGATGGGCGTGACCACGAAGCATCTGGCTGCCGCCGTTAAACGTGACACAGGCAAAAGCGCCCTGAATATAGTTGTGGACAACGTCATAATGGAAGCGAAGTTCTACCTGCTGCATTCCGACCTTCCCATCAAGGAGATAGCCTACGAACTGCACTTCGCCAACCAGATGGACTTTTACCGTTTTTTCCTGCGGCACTGCGGCACCACCCCCAGCGACTTCCGGAACACAGCCTTGAAATGACAGCAATACGACCATGAAAAAATATTCACCTACCAAGTTTTCAATTGCAATTCTGATTGTCTGCTTCCTGCTTATCATCGCAGACATAGTGTCGCTTGTATTCATAAAGGACAACGGCGCGCAGAGCCGCATAGCGTTCCAGATGTTCGAGATTGTGGTAATGATGGCGGTAATAGCCGTGCCTCTGGTAATGGACAAGACCATTCATTTCAAGATGCCGGCGACAATGGAGATAGTCTTCGTCACCTTCTGTTTTTCTTCGCTGATACTCGGCGATGTCGCTGATTTCTATGCAAGATTCACATGGTGGGACAATCTTCTGCACGGCATATCAGGCTTTCTGCTCGGCATCCTGGCATACGCGATCATCAACACTTTCAACTCAATACATGGCAACAAGCTGCGCTTCCCTCCGTTTTTCGTAGCGATATGGGTGGTATCCTTCGCAATGGCGTGCGGCGCGATATGGGAAATAATGGAATATACGCTTGACGGCGTGTTCGGCCTCAACTCGCAGCAGTTCCTTACAACGAGCGGAACATTCGACGGCAGCGCGCCGCTGATGGGACGCGAGGCACTGAAAGACACGATGGAGGACCTGATGCTGGATCTGCTCGGCTCGAGCGTCACCGCGATCATCGGCTATTTCGACCTTAAAAGGCAGCGCAGGAGCATAGCCGACATCGCCTTCACCCAAAGTGGAGAATAGCCGCGGCAGGACTAATGGCCGGGCGGCCATGAACAGGCCGTACAGCATTCATGCCCTCTCTGAACTTTTCGGATCCGATACAGAATGATATGGCCGGATCATGTTTTTTGCAGAAAAAGTCCGCAATATCTTGGCATTCGTCAGAATAAATGTAAATTTGCATTAAACATTCGTCAGAATTTTTGTTGGAAACCGGCGATTGAACGTCATAATTTTTGTTGAAACGCACTTTTGAACGTCAGAATTTCTGTATTATGAAAAGAGACATATACTCACAGCTACTGGAATGGAAGTCAGACAGGAACCATAAGCCCCTCGTTGTCGACGGGGCCAGACAGGTCGGCAAGACATATATACTCAAAGAGTTCGCGTCAAAAGAGTACAAGAACTTCTCATATATCAATCTTGACAAAGATAAAACGGCCAAGGCTATATTTGAAGAGAGCCATGACACCAACCGCATCATCCGTACCATATCGGCTCATACAGGAATAGATATCTTACCGGGAGAAACCTTGTTAATCATTGATGAGATCCAGGAAAGCGCAGCCGCTCTCGGATGCCTCAAGTACTTCAAGGAAGACGCCCCACAATACGACGTGGCGGTGGCAGGCTCGCTTCTCGGCATTTCAATCCATCAGGATCAGTCTTTCCCCGTAGGCATGGTGGAAGTACTTCAGATGTATCCGATGTCATTCCACGAATTTCTGACGGCAAGCGGTAATGAACAGCTGGTAAAACTGCTTATGAATTGTGACTGGACAACGGTAAACGCTCTCAATGAGAGCTATATCGACCTGCTGCGGCAATATTATTATACAGGCGGAATGCCTGAGGCCGTCAGGACATACGTCGAAGGAAAAGGCCTGCAAGCTGTACGCAAAGTGCAAAAAGACATTCTTGCCGGATACCGCAGAGACTTTTCAAAGCACGCGCCTGTAAAAGAAGTGCCACGCATAGAAATGGTATGGGATTCCCTTCCGTCGCATTTAGTCAAGGAAAACAAGAAATTCATTTATGGAGCAGTCCGTAAAGGAGGACGTGCAAAAGACTTTGAGCTTGCCATAACCTGGCTTAAAGATGCCGGCCTCATACATATCGTGCACCGTGTATCCAAAATAGAGATGCCGCTTAAATTCTACGAAGACTTTGATGTATTCAAAATCTTCCCGCTTGATGTCGGTCTGCTCGGTGCAATGACAGACATTCCGGCATCACGTCTGCTTGTCGGGGACAACTGCTTTACAGAGTTCAAAGGGGCTTTCACTGAATGTTTCGTCAATGAACAGTTGGCAAGAATTCAGCTACCGGTCTATTATTTCTCTGGCAACGACACGGAAATCGAAATCGACTTTGCAGTCCAGACGGATAACAGAGTCATACCTGTTGAAGTCAAAGCCGAGGATAATGTCCGTTCCAAATCACTCAAGACATATATCGACAGGCATCCATCCCTTAAAGGCTTAAGGGTCTCAATGAAGAACTATATAGATCAGGGATGGTTCGAAAATATCGGGCTCTACGCAATCGAGGGATATTTGAGGAATGCATAAAAGCCATATTTCACGGACATCGGCAGATGACCACTATCCGGCTAATGGCAGAAGACGAAGCCGAAATAGATTCTCGGACCGGAAGGCATGAAAGAGTCCTTCCCTATTGCGTTCAGCCAGTCCGCCTTCAGGTTCAGCTGGAACCTGTCCGTAATGGCGAAGCCGCAGCCAATGAACGGATCCACAGCCAGGAATCCGCGTTTGTTGAAATATGACTCCCCTACCGGCTCCCAATTGTTCCCTGGGGCATCTTTCATGATGAGGCTGGTAACGGAACCGCCTCCGACAGTCAGGCCGGCATAAGGCATAAAACGGTTTACCGTCCAGTAAAAGTCGGCCAGCACGCCGCCCCAGCCTATTCTGACATAGCTCCCGTTATTATTGATCTTTAGCGTCGACACATAGCCCTCGCTGCCTGTGCGCCAATGATCCCAGAGACGGATGCGCACAACGCCTCCGATGCCGGCCGGACAGCCCGAAACATCCATGCCAAGAGCTCCGATATTGCCGTACAGGTAACCGGTATGCACCATCATCCCGCCGTCAAAACCATTGTAAACCTTTTTATCCCGTGAATACGAAAAAGCCGTACCGGCCAGAAACAGCAGACATGCCAACACACATTTTCTCATAGATACAAAGATAAGACATTATTCCCGAACCGGCAATTTTTGGAAAAATGCGGATTCTGGCCATAAACCACGTTGGAAAAGTGCAGAAAATGAGGTATTTTTGCGTTGGAAAAATGTAAACGCCATGCTGAATCCCGTTTCAATAACAAACTGAAACGAATGAAAAAAGCAACGAGCATAGAGTATGTTGCGGATAATGGATTTATGCAAGGCACGGTATTCCAACCCAAGTGAAAAGCTCGGCCGCCAGCTGGAAAACATTTTTTTATCGGATTGTTATGCCGTGGAGACATTCCCGGCCGGGCCATATTTTACCGCCAGACGCGTAACGGCAAAGAAATTGAATCTGTTACCTGAAAAGGAGCGGAGATAAAGCAGCTTCAAGCCAGCTACGGCATGTCTTCCGAGAAAACCCATAAACGAAAACTCTATGCCCTTGCCGAAGCCGCAGAAAAGATCCACGGCGAGCGCTTAATCGTTATCAACAACCCGGAACAAGTAACCATCCAATGGAAAAGACCTAATATAACCTTTGCCTTAATCAATAAATTTGGGAGAAAAATTGAAATAACCATGGACAATCGTTATTGCAGAACATGAATCCTGCTGATACCGAAGTTTGCATCAACTTCGTAACATAATTTACATTCAGTTGAATATCATCGTAATGTCAATAAATAACGAAGCCCGGCGCAATGCCTGGCTTCGTGTGGATTTTAATGCTTGCTGCGAGAAGCAGCAACGCTCTGTTATTTTTCGTTTGTATAAACTATCGTATCAAGACCAAGAGTCTCACCATTGTTCAATTCAAAAACAAGCTCGTATGTACAGTTTTCCAACGGTTTCGTAATATTATAAGTCAAAATACCCTTAGAGGATGAATTCAGCGAATGTGAAACTGTTTCTATCACTTTACCTTTCTGTATTACGTTTAAGTTGCTGTTAGCTCCGGATGTCATGATAGTACGTACATTTACCTCAACCTTGCTGATTGCTTCAGGAATTACGGTTTCAGTAGTAATAGAAGGATTCGGATTACCTGTAGTCGCTTTACAAAGAACGTAGTCCAATGCAGGATTATTCACATCCTTCTCTTTGTATATGAAGCGCACCAGACTGGTCCTTATGCCATCGGAATTAGTTGTCCAAGGATCGTCCTTATAACCGGCCTGCTTTACACTCACTGTGTTACGGTTGAACACATGGGTGTATGTCATTATACATTGAGACAGAACTGTAATTGTATATGTCGCTGTCCTTGTTATTCCGTCCTCCGTATAAGAAACGTTTACATTATGCTTGCCGTCTGCATTCATATCGTATCCTGTAAAGCTACATGATTCTGTCACATTTTCTTCAGTTTTATTACCTCTATACATTGCATATACCGCAGGAGCGACAAAATTTTTGCCATAATAATACTTGGTTTTTGCATCGGAGATCCTGATAGCCGTCAATGCGTAGTCTTTGCCGTCAATAGAGTACAGATAGTTGTTTGTATTGTCTGTGTAGTAAATCACAACCACTTTGCCAACAGGAAGTTCGTTTACATTGGAGAATTCGGCATCGCCAAGGTCTTTGCCGGTAACCGGCCATGGCATACCTTCTTTATCTGTATCTTTGATAGTGTAAGTCAATTTACCATCGTTCAAAGTCTTGACCTCGACAACCGTTCCTGTCACATACTTGCCGGTAAGGTTCAGAATGTGACTAGTTTCAAAGGCGTTTACATCTTTAACAGAATAAGGATTGCCCACAGAGCCGTCACCCTCAAGCTCGATGTCCGCGGTCCTGACTTTGATCTCAGACGTCTCGGAGTCTGCATATCTGCCGTTTGAAGTTGCTTTGACGGTAACAGTATACTCTGTATCCGCGGTAAGTCCCTCGAATTCGACTACTCCGTTACCCTGCTCCTTGATGCTGCCCGCTGGGGCGATCTCGCATGTATAGCCGTCTGCCCTTTCGTCAACGGTCCAGGTGACTTTGAGAGTATGCTGTTTTGCGCCGGCCTCTTTAAGCACAGGGGCATTCAGCTGAGGATTGCCGAACATGAGGCTTACGGTTTTAGATGGAACAGAATCGATATACAGTTTTGAGGCAGGATCAGCTTTGGCAACAACAGTTACATCATAATACTCGTCCTCACCGGTGAAGTCATAGCTGTTAGCCTTTACTGTAGCTTTGATAGTACCTACCGTTACATCATATTCCGCAGCATCTGCCACAGTGGCCCATGTAAGCTTCTTACCATCAGTCTGGAAGCTACTTGTATCAGGTGCAGAAAGCGGCGTCCTGGTTTCCACATCAATTCTCTTTATTTTGGCTGCGGCAGTCGCTGTAAGAACCGCTGTGGTCACCTCTTTCTTTGAAAGGTCAAAAGTATAAACCAGCGATCCATCTGCTGTTTTGGAATCAATTTCCGGACCATTGTCAACTTCACTGAGCACTATTTTTTTACCGGATGTCATCGATGTCTGCATGGTAACTTTCACTGTCTGTACCGGATTCGTAAATTCAGGAAACTGAATAGAACCATCTGCCGCACTAAGGATAATGCCATTTATGCCGGCATCAGTAGATGCATCAATTACCCATGTGGCACCATTTGATTGCATATACTCATAAGCCGTACCATAAGTACCCCAACTTCCGTTATTCTTAGCAGTCCTCAAGGCTGTCTCACTTACATCCAATGAAGCATGATATACCCCACCTACATGCTGTGTGACAATTACATCTTTGCTAACGGATGTCACGCCGGTTCCAGTTCCGGTAACGGCGATCTTCGCACTTCTCAGAGTTTCATCATTCGGTTTCGCTGTAATGACAATCTGGGATGTTTCCTGATTGAAAGATACGTTCTCAATCCATGATTCACCTGCCGGCTCGATATACTCAACAGCTGTACTCAAATTATCCAAGCCTCCATACAGTGAAACCGGTATTGTTGAAATCACATTGCCCTCTCCGTCCGAGGCTTTTCCTGGGATGCTCACTGCACTTTCTACCTTAAGGACAGGCATCACGACAGCAGGCATGATATTCAGGTTTGTACTATTTTTCAACATAACAAACTGAGAATTGTCGTTATATCCTAAATATCTTTCGCCTGATTTAATGTTATAGGTTTCGTCAGAGTTCTTAATGACAGTAAACCTTGTAGCATCATCCGCAGATGTCAAGCTAAGCGAGTTGCCCGTTGTAGATCCTTTTATGAAATTGGAAGGATCAAGCACTGAAGAGATCTTGTATGTAAAGCTCTTGGGGTTAAATTCAAATTTCCATGCTGATGCAAGGTCTTCCTCACCAATTTGCACTTTCCCGTTTTCAGTGACTGCCTTGATTTTCTTGGAAGGTAACGCATTTTTAATATCGCCGCTTATCATCATGTTTCCGTCGAAGCCGACAACAAATATACCTGTCTTTGTTTCATCATCAACCGGAAGTGGAGCAGGGGCCTTTTCGTCGCCCGTAATTCCATCAAAATTAATCGTTAATGTGCTGACTTTCCCTTCATAGAAATTAAAGCCACCATCTTTATGGATTGTTACAGGCTTTGTAAATGTATAATTATCAGTTTCTACTGTAATTATGATGGTGTGGTCGTTCTCAATTGTAAATGGCCATGCCGTAAAATATGCGGTCATTCCATTTGCCGCAATCGACTCATCAGAATAATCGAGAGTTATGGTATTCTTACTTCCGTATTTACCGTCTTTTGCCCTTCCGTTGTTCAGATTGAAATATGTATTTCCGCTGATGTTGGTGTTATCCTCTGCAGTGATAATGATTCTGGAAATATTAGATTCATCATCAAGATTTTTTATTACCAATTTACCGACAGCTACCACACGCGCGAATCTGAATTTGAGAGCGGAATCCGGCTGCTTTGCATAACCCTTAAGAGGCCATGCAATAAGTATATCCGCATCCGTAGCGAAACTATTGACAACGGGTTTCTGTACGTCATTGAGCGATACGGTAATATTGGATAGCGCTTCTTTGGTTGTAGGCTTTACATTTGCCGGCAGTGCTTTTGCTGGATATACGGCATAATATTCAAAATTCGAAGCGTTGTCGTTTTTTGTAAACGCGACACTGAACGACATTTGTTCATCTCCATAAGATTCTCCAACTGATGATGTAGCCCTATTTACGATAGAATTGCCTCCGGTGTAAGTCGCGGCCTCAAACACAGTGAGGGCCTCATCATTGCCCCACTTTATCGTTTTGCCGTCATCATCGATAAATGTTTTGGTTTCAATGTCAGAATCTGCGACAACGGACATCTCAACCACTTCGGGTTCCGATGTCAGGTTGCTGTCAGTCAGCTTCTCTTTCTGACATGCAACAAGGAGGGATGCCAAACCGGCAAACACTCCAAAGATTTTCAAAGTTTTATCCATACTTTCCACAATTTTAGCCTTCATAATCGTCGCCATCGTCCAGATCCTTACCTGGGTCGCCTTCATTACCGAAACTTTGGCACAGCACGCGCTTCGCTTCGAAAGCGTAGAGCTTGCATAACGGAGCTGAATACCGCTCCTCATGCTTGAACTTGATATTTGACGTTACATTATTGGATTTCAGGCACTTTCTTCCTGTCTTGAACCTCATTTGTTCCCGGATAGTTCCCATACTTTGCAGAAATCGTCATGTTAAGCACGGCAGAAACCATGAGTTACTTTGCTACCGGAAATAGGTTTTCAGTCAATGCAGAACAGAAAAACATATACATGTTACACCCTGCCGGAATGTCTGCGGAAACGATTGCTTGCTGCACATTGGAAAGCAATGACACTATATGAAATAACCGTACTCATACGAAATTATTTAATACACGGCAAATGCAGGTTACATTGATTTATCCGAAATCGTATATAAAAATATTTATATATAAAGTTTTTTATATACAGGAAATAATTATGTGAGTAAGAAAGCTGCAAGCGCGTATAATTTACCAATGGAAAATAACCGGTTGAAATACATTAAACTGAAAAAATAGAGCGCTTCTATATCCTGGTAAAGTGGCTGCTTTAGAAGGATGCATGCACCATAATTCTGCGTCCTGAATAATAAAGTGATAGAAATATAGATAAAATGTTTAACTTTACAATTGGAATGAATAAAGAAGAACTTGTAGCCAGGCTACGCGACATAGAATGGGATGACTTCGAAGTCAAGACCGCAAAATCTGATTTGCCAAAGAATATATGGGAAACTGTCAGTGCTTTCGCCAATTGTTCTGGCGGTTGGATCGTACTTGGCGTGAAACAGTCAGGACGCCTATTTGAGATTGTTGGAGTAGATAATATAGAGAAGCTTGAACAGGATTTCTTCGGAACTTTACGTTCTAAAAAATTTAATGTTCCTCTATTCGCTTCATCGTATCGTTATGAGATAGACAATAAGAATATTATTGCATTTTATTTGCAGTCATCGGAAGTCAAACCCGTGTATTTCGGATCTCTCGAAAATACCTTTATACGCATGGGAAGCGGTGATCAGCGGGCTACTCAACAGGAAATAATGTCCATGATTCGTGACCAATCTTTTGGTATCCAATCACAGAAGTCCATTCCTAAAACAAATATCGACATGCTCAGCCGTGATGCGCTTACCGATTTTAGAGGAGAAGTACGCCATTGGGGCCTTGTATCACACCTTGACAGTGCAAGTGATGAGGATTTTTGTAAAGGTGTCGGCATTACCGATCATTATGGGCAGTTAACCTATGGCGGCTTGATAATGCTTGGAAAAAGTCCATATACTTTTAATTATGTTCCAACTTTCTGTGCCGATTATGTAGAAATCCCAGGTACGGGATTAGATGCAATGACTAATAATTATACGTACCGCATTCCGGAGCAGCAGAATCTTTGGGAAGCCAGCCGTGTGATTCTCCGCCGTCTCCGTACTCTTGTCAATACACCGATGGTGGGCATCAATGAACGAGGACAATCAATCGAGGATTTCTCAGAATATGACATATTGCGTGAAGCAATGGCCAATCAAATGGCACATGCAGATCATTTTAGCTCACGCCGCAGTTGTATCCATGTTTTCGATGACCGGATTGAGTTTATAAACCCAGGTGCTATGCCGATGCCGCTGGATGTAATGGAGAACTCATTTGACTCTCAGCCTCGTAATCCGGTTATTGCGAAGTTATTCAGGCTTGCTCATTTATCAGAGAATCTTGGTTATGGGCTTCATAAACTCAAAAGATGGCAGGAAGTAACAGGATGTCCAATGAATATTGAGGCAACTGTTAATTCCGTAAAAGTGGTTTTCGATCTTAAGACACGCGATGTCGCTAAAAATGTCGCTAAAAATGTCGCTAAAAATGTCGCTAAAAATTTAACCGATCGTCAGCAGCGGATCATTGCCATCATAAGTGAGAACCCACATATAACAAGGGCAGAGATAGCATCTGTTGTCGGCGTTGCGACCAAGACTATAGAGCGCGAACTTGCTGCACTCTCAGAGATTATACGCTACGTGGGATCCAAAAAAGGCGGGTATTGGGAAGTCAAGAACTGATTTACACAAAAGACATTACAGCAAAGTTGGCTTTTTTACGAGTTATTGCCAATAATTGGCTGTAGCGCTTTCGCGCGTGCTTCGTATAAAGCTTATGATACTGTTTAAATCTTTTTTCTAAATTTATGGCAATTTATAAAAGAGCAAGTCCGACGGATGACGGACTTGCTCTTTTGTAAAAATAACGACAGAGAAATAATTATTCATTTGTATAAATGATATACCTTACATATGCTCTGTTAACACTTTCAGCGAATGATAGTTCATAAACGGCATTTGCTTCATTATTATTTTGAAGGTTAATCTCATAATCGCCCTTCGCACTAATTGTAGTGCTACCCTTTTCAACACCGTTCACTAGCACAGTAACAACGATTCCTTTATTGTCGTTTTTATCATAGCCATTAGAATAAAACTTGATTTTGTTAATCTTTTGTTCAATCGGGCTTGTCGTAATAGTGCCTATCTTACCATTGCTCTTGACGAATCCACTAGTTGGGTCTTTCTTGTAAACAAAGTTAGTCAATGTAGTGGTTATGCCGCCATCCGTATTACTTTTCAATGATTTATCTACCTCTCCAGTGTTGAAACGATGTGTATATGTTTTTTTCTCTTTGGCCTTAACAGTAATCACATAAGTGTCGGTAAATCCTTCCTTGGCTACTGTTACCGTCTGTTTGCCAACATCCGTTAGCTCAGTGTCTGCTGTAATTGTGCTTTCACCAATCGTAAATGTGCAACCGGTTATTTTCTCATCAGTTTTTCCTCTGTATGTTCCATTTACTTCCGGCTCAACAAATTTTGCTCCAAAATCAAAAGTTGTTTGTCCTGATACAACTTTGATACCTGTCAGTATCGAAGTCTTGTCTCCGATAGAGTACAGATAGTTGTTTGTATCGTCTGTGTAGTAAATCACAACCTCGCTTCCAGCAGGAAGTTCATCGGCAGACGAGAATCCGGCATTGCCAAGGTCTTTGCCTATAACTTCCCATGTAACGGTTTGACCGTTTTTGTCTGTACCTTCGATAGTGTAGCTCATGGTCTTGTTGGCATTCAATACCGGAGCTGGAGTAGAGGCAACCGTTCCGGTCACATACTTGCCGGCAAGGTTCAAAAGTCCATTGTCTCTAAGGTTATAGATGTCATTTATATTATACGGCCCACCGACAGAGCCGTCGCCAGTCAACTGCACATTAGGCAATGTTACTGTAATGGATTCTGAAGAAGAACTATAAACATCATTATCAGCATGTTTTGCCGTAACTTCTACTGTATATGACTTTCCACCTTCAAGCCCAGAGAATGGAACAACATAATATCCCTCCTCATTATAATAGTCCCTATTATTGCTATCAAAGACAACAGGCTGGCTATTATTAATAGTATACGCATACCCGCTCGCTTTATCAACTGGCAACCATTTAATCTTAAGGGTAGTGGCTGTCATTCCTTCTACTGTAAGTACAGGCTTCTGCAGTGCCGGAACGCCAAACTTGAGGTGTGCTGTTTTCGATTCGGAATCTATATAGCTGTCAGAATGCTCGTCCGCCTTTGCAACTACACTTACATCATACCACTCATCTACTCCTTTGAACTCATAGCTATTAGTCTGTACATTAGCGGTAACCGAACCAACTGTCACATCATATGACACAGCGTTGTTCACTGTCGACCAGCTAAGTTTCTTACCTGTAACCGTGAGATTTGCCGGTTCCGGCCATTTAAGCGGCTCTCTGGTTTCAACTTCAATGCTCTTGATCTTGAACATTTTGGTTGTCTTTAAAGAAATCCGAGAATCAGCATCCGCAGTTGTGTTAGTAAGGACATAGCGGCTGGAACCATAGTTTTCTACATTACTGCATTCTTCATTTCCAATCGCAAGATAAATCTGACCGGAGAAATTTGTCTCGTACATATTGACCGTTACGGTCTTTATTGCTTTGGCTAATATAGGCAATTGTATGTATCCGCCATTGTCCAACTGAAAAAAGGCGACATTGTTATTAGTTTTACATTTTAATTTCCACTGTGCACCGTTTTGCTGAGAATAATCAAAATCCTCATTATCCATCCAACTTCCATTGTCTCTTGCTTCTTTGAGATCAGTGGCCGCCAAAGAGGTATGATAGATTGCAGCGCCATATTGGGTAATTTTAATATTCTTGACAACGCCATCGCCATTAATGGTAATCGATGTACTTCTAGGGCCTCCCTCATTTTGGGCCGCCGTGATGTCAATAACAGATTTATCATCAGATAAGGTTGCTGTCAACCATCCTGACACATCGTCCGGCACAGTAATATTGACAGTACTATTGGAGACATTGAAATATGATACCGGCACATGAACTGTTTCACCTTCATTCTTTATGCCAACCGTCTCCACCACCTTAATGACAGGTGAAACAACCGCAGGTGAAAGTTTCAAGGCTACATTGGTCAATCCACTTTTGTACAGCATAGAGAATTTATCGCCACTACCTGCAATATACCTATTGCTATTGCCTACCGTAATATTATAATTGCCAGCATTCTCCGTTATGCTAAATTCTGTTGCATCTTTAGACTCAATAAGTTTGAGAGTATTGGCATCTTGTGCTCCATAGACATACTTTCCAGGCTCGCTTATTGACGCTATCTTATATGTGTTTCTTGAATCGTCAAATGTGAATCTCCATGCAGATGAAAGATTTTCTTCATTAACAATCAGCAGGCCATCATTATGTTCTGTAATTAGAGGCTTAACGTTAAAATAATTCGAGTTCTCCCCTGCGGTCATCATTTTATCACCCGAGCTGATAATAAAGATACCCTCTTTTACATTGCCCGGCAATACAGTTTTATATGATTTATTTTCTACATCAGCTTTTTTCAGACTTGCAGTAAAAGTCGTCATCTTTCCACCAATAAAATTAAGAACATTTTCTCCTGAAAGTGTAAATGTCCGGGTGTAAATTTTAGAGCTTGTTTCAACATTAATACTAAAACTCTGTTTTTGTTTTCCGGATATCTTGAATGGCCATGCAGTAAAATATGCTTTAGCTGAATTGTCGGATACTTTCAATCCATCCGTATACTCGAGCACTACAGTATTGTTTGTACCGTATTTCCGCGAGCCGTCTTCACGCTTTTCTACAGTCCCGTTTATAAGGTTGTAGTTTGTTTTTCCTGTAATATTAATTTTTTTATCACTTGTTCCAGCTGTAAATGTTATTCTGGAAATATCTTCGTTATCGAGAAGATTAGTTATAATCATTTCTCCGATTGCCGTTGGACGAGTGAAAACAAACATCAGACCGCTTTCTGCAATATCCGTCTGCTTTTCGTATTCCAAACGATCCGAGATTAGCACATCTGCTTCTGGCCCGAAACTATCTGCAGTAGGTCGCTGTACATTACTGAGGTTCACTTCTACTTGTGACAGACTATAGCTTGATTTTTCTGGCAAGGCTTTGCTTGGATACACAGCGTGATAGCCAAATCCCTTAGCATCATTCCTCTCCAGGAAACTGATAGAGAACGACATGGTATTGTTATCATCATCTGCGTTGCCATCTATTGAGTTAGCTCTTGTCACGATACGGCTCCCGCTAGCATAAGTTGCTTCCTCCAATACTGCAACAGTTTCATTTTCACTCCACTTAACTTTATATTTTCCACCTTCATACGAAAGATGTGTTTTTGTATGTGGCTCATAATCAGCGACAGCAGAAATCTCAATCATTTTTACTTCGTTGTCCACAGGCTTCTCTTTATGGCAAGAGACAAAAACAGAGAGAGTTATCATCATGATACACACCTCGATAATCTTTATTGCCTTATTCATAATTCTACTATAATTTAGATTATTCTGTTCTACTATTATTCAAAATCGCCGCCTTCTATTGGATCCCCCAAGTCTCCACCTGCTTCGCCTGGTCCACCAGTGCTGCCATTACTAATTGCACACAACGTGCGCTTCGCTTCGAAAGCGTAGAGCTTGCATAACGGAGCCGAATACCGCTCCTCATGCTTGAACTTGATATTTGATGTTACATT
This sequence comes from uncultured Muribaculaceae bacterium, assembly GCA_964385835.1. Lineage (GTDB taxonomy): Bacteria > Bacteroidota > Bacteroidia > Bacteroidales > UBA932 > Cryptobacteroides. The sequence continues at coordinate 20,976 of CAYLQE010000035.1, forward strand.
ATTGGATTTCAGGCACTTTCTACAGACTTTAGCTGCATTTGTTCCCGTATAGTTCCCATACTTTGCAGAAAACGTCATGTAAAGCACGGCAGAAACCATGATCTTTTTGCTATAGGAAATAGGTTTTCAGTCAATGCCGACCAGAAAAACATATACATTTTACAGCCTGGCGGAAGAGAGTAAGAAACAGTGATTCTGTAAAGATTTTAGAGATAAAAACACCGGCTGTAAAGCAAGCCAGTGATACAGTAAATCATATTAGTCCATCCATGAAAATTAGTTAAATCATCAGAAATGTCTGCTTTTGTAAATCTAAAAGCACAAGAAAACATCGCCTATATCTACTCCGGCAAATGAGTATTAACTAAAAAAATTCTGTGTCTACTTTTTAGATCTGGTACACAACTGATTTCAGGGAAGGTCAGCTTGTACATTTTATGAGCCGGTATAATACGAGCTGAAACAGGCAAAATTGAAAATCATGGGAATTTTGTATTGAAAATCATGGGAATTTTGTATCTTAGCGAGACTAAAAATTATATTATGTACTATCCAAGGCTTATCGAGAAAGAAATTGAACTGAAGCTAAAGACGTCAGGGGCAATCGTCGTTGCAGGGCCCAGGTTCTGCGGCAAGACGACGACTTGTATGCTGTATCAGAAAAGTTTTGTGAAACTCAACACGAAACAGGCCATTACGATGGCACGGATGGATACAAGGTCGGTATTGAAGGGCGAAACTCCCAGATTGATTGATGAATGGCAGAAAGCGCCGGATATATGGAATCAGGTTAAAGATGACCTGGACTTTGAATATGGCTTCGGTAAATATATACTGACAGGGAGTTCGACACCGGCGGATAAAACAGAGGTGCACCATAGCGGTGCAGGCAGGATAGCGCCCGTGAAAATGCGCCCGATGAGTCTATGGGAGTCCAAAGAATCAAAAGGCAGCGTTTCTTTGTCGGATCTTTTCAATGGCGGCCTGAACTTTCCGTGGGATCTGAATTCAGGGTTTTCAATAGATGACATAACATTTCTGATATGCAGAGGAGGCTGGCCGATATCTGTAATAGCCGCCAAAGAAATTGCGATTGAAATAACCAAGAACTATTACAACGGGCTTTTTGTATTTGAAGATTGTGAAAACGAGCGGTTCAGAAACAAAAGGCCTGAGGTCATGAAAATGATTCTGAGAAGTTATGCCAGACATATTTCAACAGAAGCGTCCATTTCTACCATAATAGCGGATGTACGTCAGAGCAACGAACGTACAATGGATCCCAAGACCTTCGATGACTACATGGAAGCCCTCAAAGATCTGTACATAATAGAGGATGTTTCGGCGTGGAATCCGAACATAAGATCCAAGACATCGATAAGAAGTACCCCCACGCGTCATTTTATCGATACATCCATAGCATGCCGCGCACTGAACGTAAGTCCGGAAGACCTGAAGATGGATATCGAGAGCTTCGGACTGTTTTTTGAAGATTTTGCGGTCAGGGATCTGTCCATATATATCAATTCAATCGGAGGTTCTATAAGCCATTATCGGGACAACGCGGGTCTGGAATGCGATGCGGTCCTGCATCTGGAAGACGGACGCTGGGGAGCCGTGGAAATCAAGCTTGGAGGAGAGGCGCTTATTGAAGACGGGGCCGGTTCCCTTAAAAAGCTGCGGAACAAGATTCTGGAAAAAAGTGAAGAAAAGGCACCTTCATTCCTCATGGTACTTACAGCGACAGGCGGTGCCTACAAAAGGGATGACGGAGTTTATGTCGCCCCTATAAACCTGTTGAGGCCATAGCTTGCAGAAGAGTTCCGTCCTGACGGCGTTCATTTGCCCTATATTTCAATAATGGCGCCCATACAAGGTGCCAATAGGAGAATCCGTAAAGAGCAAAGAAAGAAGAAGTTGTACCCCGACGCTTACAGGTGATGCCAGGGCCGGGGCACGATGGACATTAAATGATACTCATTACAAGGAGGCCCGAATTCCGGTATCCTTATGCTTAGAGCAGGACACTCAGCAGGCATAGTCACAAAGGCAAATCCCACAGCAAGAAATACGAAGCCCGGCATCGTGCCGGGCTTAGTTGGGTATTTACCACTGCCTTGCGGCAGGGATCACATGTTATTTTTTCTCGAAAATGATATCGGAAATATCCAATCTCTGCTTGCTTCCAGCCGCACCCACATTGAATGTGAAAGAGTATACGCAATTTTCGAATGTACCGTCAAGGTCAAGGATAAGTTTCTTGAGGTTTCCGCGTGGAACCGCAACATCCTCAAATTTCTCTTTCTCCGCTCCGGTTTTGGCATCCTTAATTGTGAGCGTACATTTTGCATCATCAGTAATATCAAGTTTAAAGATAGATACTGTAATATTATTGATGGCATCGGCAATAGCGCTAGTTTCAATAGTACATGTTTCTTTGCCTGTAACATATCCAGCATTCCTTCTGACAAAGTTTGTCATTGCAGTTGTAATGCCGCTGTTCTCGAATGTAGTCACATTAAAGTTCTTGCCGCCATATTCACCTGCATAGCTGAGAGTATACTTGACAATAACAATGTTGTAAGATGCCGACTTGGTCACTCCGTTCTCGGAATAGTTGACCTTAATGGTCTGAGACTTGGTGACAGTGCCTGGTG
>CAYLQE010000036.1:0-23554 GCA_964385835.1 uncultured Muribaculaceae bacterium
TGCTTGCGAGCCATAAACGAATCGTCCATGATAGGCATACCATAACGAACAAGATGCTCTTGCTGTGCAAAGTAGAGCGTCTTGAAAAGATGTATGTAATCCATACCCTCTGGCATCTTCTCCAAAATGTAAAGGACAGTTGACTTTATTTTGAGTATCTGATCTATTGTCTTCATTGTAATTGAATATAATTTTACGCCTTCAATGAGATTAAAGCGGTCATTTGGTTGTAAAGGTAATACTTTTTTCTCTATTCTAATACGAAACACCCACATTCATAAAATTCAAAAAACTTCCTGAAAGTCCTGCTACCCTCTGTGAAGTACGTTGATTCTGCCGGTAAGGACGCTGAAATGGACAGGTGCGCGGCCTATCACCTCGCCGTCGATCTCCACGAGCTGCCCGCCGTCCCGGGGAAGTATCCACACATCGGCCGCATCAGCGAATTTCAGGAAAGGTACCTGACCGATCTTTTTGTTGAACAGTTTCGGAATATAGAACAGGATTTTCCATACAGGGAACTTGGGAGCTATCATAAGGCTCAGCATGCCGTCGTCCATCCTTGCGGCAGGAGTCTGGCACATGCCGCCTCCCGAATACATGCCGTTGCCAAGCGATACCGTATAGATAAGGCCGTCGATGACCTCCTTTCCGTCGCACACGATGCGGGCCGGACTTGATTTCTGGGTACGGCAAAGTTCGAAAAGGGCCCTGGCATACAGCATCTTGCCTTCATGCCCGAGGCTTTTGCGCCTGTTCACGACATCGCAGATGTTCGCATCCAGGTTATACCCTCCGACATTCGCCATATACACGGTATTCAGGACTTCGGAACGGTCCCCGGCCTTCACGGTCTCCACCTTAACCACATCCTGAGGATGAAAAGAACCGGCATTGATAAGATCTGTTATAAGATCCGGTTTCGCAGGTATGTCATGGCTGCGCAGGAAATCGTTCCCGGATCCAAGCGGCAGCACGGCAAGATAAAAGCCGGACAGATCCGCCCCGTTCTTCACGCAATAGCCGGCTATCCCCTGCAGCGCAATATGCACCGTACCGTCGCCGCCGGCCGCCATGAAATGCCGCTGTCCCTCGGAGCAGGCCGCGGATATCAGCCTCACCGCCTCCTGCGGAGTAGTCGGAGATACAGCACGGTATGATATGCCCTTTTCGCCCAGCAAGGCCTTGGCGGCTTCCCACCTCGGCATCATCCTGCCGCTGCCGGCATTCGGGTTCACTATCACCATCCATTCGCTCGGTTTTTTCTCCATATCATTCATTTGCATCATTAACGGATTCAAAAATAGTGAAAAAATCGTATATTCGCAGCGGTTAACACAATATTGAATGTATTCTTTTATAATTTCCCTTGTCGCGCTGATCCTCGGATACGTCCTCTACGGACGTCTTGCAGAGAAAGCGTTCGGTCCGGACAAAGCCAGGCAGACACCTTGCTATGCCAAAGAAGACGGAGTGGACTATATGCCGCTGCCGTCATGGAAAGTTTTTCTGATCCAGTTCCTGAACATCGCCGGCACAGGTCCGATATTCGGAGCCATAATGGGCATTCTTTTCGGGCCCGCCGCATATCTGTGGATAGTGCTGGGCTGCATATTCGCCGGCGCGGTGCACGACTACATGACAGGAATGATATGCATCCGCAAGGGCGGAGTATCCCTGCCGGAGATCGTAGGTGACGAGATGGGCACATACATGCGCCAGTTCATGAGGCTGCTGTCCCTGGTGCTGCTGGTGCTTGTGGGCACGGTGTTCGTGAAAACTCCCGCCGACCTGCTGCAATCCATGGCTCCGCTCGGCAGCGTATATATCTGGATAGCGATAATATTCCTGTATTTCGTGCTTGCCACCCTCCTTCCTATCGACAAGGTGATAGGCCGTCTCTACCCTGTATTCGGCATGGCCCTGCTCATTATGGCCGCCGGACTGCTTGTAAGCATATTCACTGCGGACGGCTATGTGCCCGAGCTCACTGATGCCGCGTTCACATCCCACCACCCAAAGGGCCTGAGCATATTCCCGATGCTGTGCATCACCATCGCATGCGGAGCGATCAGCGGTTTCCACGGCACCCAGTCGCCGCTTATGGCCCGCTGCCTCAAGAATGAAAGATACGGCCGTCCGATATTCTACGGCGCGATGATTACAGAAGGCATAGTGGCGCTGATATGGGCCGCCGCATCCATAAAATTCGCCGACACACTCCCTGGCGACGGCACCGCGTATGAAAAACTCGCCGCAATGGGCAGCCCTTCGGTGGTCGTGAATACAATATGCAGCACATGGATGGGCAAAGCAGGAGCGTTCCTGGCCGTTCTGGGAGTGGTTGCCGCTCCGATCACCAGCGGTGACACCGCATTCCGCAGCGCACGCCTTATCCTGGCCGATTTCCTCAATATCCCGCAGAAGACATTCGCTCGCCGCATGCTGCTGTGCGCGCCTCTCTTTGCAATCAGCATCTGCCTTATATTCATGGATTTCGGCATGTTGTGGCGCTACTTCGCATGGACCAACCAGACCCTGGCGACATTCGCCCTATGGGCAATCGCCCTATGGCTTTTAAGAAACAGGAAAGGCAGCATTGCATATCTCATAGCATTTATCCCCGCCGTTTTCATGACGGCTGTATGCACGGCCTACATACTCGTCGCTCCGGAAGGCTTCTCACTGCCCGAAACGCCGTCGCTTACCGCAGCCCTCACGCTGTCCCTTGCCGCCGCCACCGCCTTCTGCCTGCACGTCCGCCGCAGCACCCGCAAATGATTCCGCCGGCTCAAACGGCTCGCGTATTTCTTGGCCACGTTTCCCGTCAGGCCAGAGCGCCAGGGAGGAAGTTTTATTTATGGCTAAGCTGCATTAAAGCAGGGCACAAAGGATACGAAGCGTTTTTACTGCAAAAAGTTTGGCTTTATTCAAAAAAGTAATAACTTTGCATCACTAGAACTCGCCAAGCCTCTTGACAATGCTTAAATAGGCGGGTCTTTTTTTTATTATTATGATACCTTACTCCAAACCTTACAAATCCGAGAAGGAACTGGTTGAGCTATTGAAACAGCGAGGCCTTGTGATTAACAATGACGAACGCGCCATAAGGTATCTTCGTCACATTGGATATTACCGTCTCAGCGCATATATGTATCCTTTTCTGGCAAAACCCAAAACTGACCATAAATTTAAACAGCACATTACATTTGATCAGGTTCTGAGAATTTATCGTTTTGACAAAAAACTTAGAATGATGCTTTTCAATGAAATCGAGAAGATTGAAATTGCATTCAGGTGTGCTGTCGTAAATACAGTCACGCACAGAGCCGGAGACAAGTTCTGGATAACGAATCCTGCCTATGTAAATTCGCAAACGCTGAAGTCTATAGACAAAGAGTACAACTGTTCAAAAGAAGACTTCATCAAACATTATAAAGATACATATTCCGATCCTTATCCCCCTGCATGGATTATATCGGAAATCCTATCATTTGGGAATATCACATGGATCTACAGAGGGCTGTCTGACAGCAATAAGAAAGCTATCGCAAAACAGTTTTACCTTCATGCCCCTGTTCTGGAATCTTGGATAAACATCGTTGCTTTGACAAGAAATTCTTGCGGACATCATTCTCGTATCTGGAATAAGGTGAATTCAATCACTACGAATAATATGCAGAAAATGATCCGCCCTTGGATTTCACTATCCACCGATAAGCGCAGGATTTATTATAACATCTGCATCATAAAATATTTTATGGACATAATATCACCGGATAATGATTTTCTGGAAAAAATTGAGGCTTTGCTGAAAGAATTCCCTGAAATCAGTTTGAAGGCAATGGGGTTCAATCATAACTGGAAAGATGAACCACTATGGAAAAGACGGCTGACCTGCCCAACGGCAGATCAGTCGTCTTTCCTGTCGGAAGCCGATCTTTAACCGGCTGCTGATTTCCGGTGCTTGCCGGAGGGCTATTTGCTGATCTCCTGGCTGAGCTTCTCGCAGAGCTTGTCAAGGCCCTCAACAAGTTCCTGACGGATACCGTTGTAATAAGCCTTCTTGTTGCCCTCTGTTTTCTCGCTCACCTTGTCCTTGAGGTCATTGTAAAGATCTACAGCCTCATCGATAATCTTTGCGATACCCTCGTCATTGTGATCCGGGTTAAAAGCCATAAAAAGTGAACAGTCATCGATAAACTCGCCGACGAGATACTCGATATCTTTTTTAATGTCTCTAAGATTCATATCGTTTGCTTTAATTAACGCGCAAATATACGCAATTTCGCTTATACTTCAATGCACTATTTCACAATTCTGCCGCACGGCGCATGGATTCTGCAGGCCTTGTGCAGGCGGCCGGCGTTTTCATACAGATCCGCGTCGCCCCTGCGCAAGGAATTGATCCTCACCACCTGCGAAGCGTGTATCATACGTCCGTCGCCGAGATATATCCCCACATGCGTGATTGCCCGTGTGCCGTCCTCCCTCGTGGGCCCGAAAAACAGCAGGTCCCCTTCCCTGAGCGCCGAGAGTTCCACATCCTCCCCCGCACCTGCCGCGGACAAAGGGATATCCTCTCCGGCAGCATACTGCTGTGAAGCGTTGCGCGGCAGCATGATCCCTGCCCCGAGCATATATGAAAGCCGTACAAGACCGCTGCAATCCACGCCATTGGAGCTCATGCCGCCCCACAGATAAGGAATCCCGAGGTATTTCAAGGCTGTCCGGGCGGCAAGATGCCCTGCCTGCTCATCCGTAAGGCCAGCCTGCGCTTTCCGCAACTGTTCATGGCGGCACACATGTCCGCCGTCAACCCATCCCCTGCGGCCGTCAGGCAGAATGACGGGAACATGTCCGCGCACCCGCTTTCCCCCGCTGTCCGCACGCAGCAGATCCCCCGCCACAAGGTCGCAAAGCTGACGCGCCCCTGCGGCGGGAGACTCCAGCACCGCCGAATGCATCGCCGACACCATATATTTGGGAGCCGCCTCATATCCGGCCACTTCCTCCTCCGTCATGAAGGCAAGCGCCATTTCATTCACCCACGCGTCATAAGGCTGGGATGTGGCGACCCTCACCCAATAGCGGTCCCTTTCAATGACACGCACGGGCATGCCCATAAGTTCCTGGGTTTCAAGCGCGCTTTCATAATCCGGAGCCGCCCTCAGATACGCGGCGCTCACATTTACCACCGCAGCTTCATTGCGCAAGGCCGGTCCGTCCGGTACGGTCCCCGCATAGGCGGACACAGCGGCAAACACCGTGAGTATTATCACTTTTATTCTCATATACGACGCTTCTGGCACAAAAATAGCAAAAAATGACTATCTTTGTAAGTTATACCGCCTGAAAAGCGATGAAAAAGTATATACACATCATCACAGCGTTCACTGCCGCACTCTGCGCGGCTGCCTGCTCGTTCATGCACGACGACCAGGCCGTAGCCCGTGTAGGCAAGTCCGTGCTTTACAAAAGCGAGGTGGTGAAATACATCCCTGCAGGCCTCCCGAAGGCCGATTCGCTGGCGCTGGCGCAGCAATATATCAAGGCATGGGCAAGCGAACTCATCATGAACGACATGGCCGCCGAGCAGCTTTCCAAGGCCGAACTTGATGTCAGCCGCGAGCTGAAGGAATACAAGAGCTCCCTGCTCAAATACCGTTACGAGCAGCATTATATCGCCGGCCGCCTGGACACGGTTGTCACAGCCGAAGAAATCTCCGAGCACTACAACGCCAATCCGAAGCTCTACACGCTGAGCATCCCGATAGCGAAAGCCCGTTATCTCCGCATTCCGCACACGTCCCCGATAAAAGACGACCTGAAGAAAATGATGGCCTCCGACGATGAGGAGGACATAGTGATGCTGGACAGCCTTTCATATTCGAACGCCGACAAGTTCAAGGACTATTCGGACGGCTGGGTGGACATGGTCACGATAGCGCGCGACTACGGTACGGACTACGGCACGCTCATCGCGGCCATAAAAGACGACTATATAGATATCGTGGACGAGCAGGGGCTCGAGCATATCACGTATCTCGTATCATATATACCTTCAGGCAAGGTTCCTCCTCTGGATTACTGCTCGGACAAGATCCGCGAAGTGATAGTCAGCAAACGGAAATACATTCTGTCTTCGAATCTGGAGAAAGACCTGCTGGAAAACGCCCTCGAAAAAGGCAAATTCGTAATTTATGAGAATGAAGAAAATTAGACTCATCCAGGCCGCATGCATCTGCCTGGGAATAGGCGTCAGCGCCGCAGCGCAGATCTATCCTGCGGGCATTATCGACAAGACCGTAGCCGTGGTCGGAGGCGAGATGGTGACGATATCCGACATCGAGAACGAGATCCAGATGATGCGTGCCCAGGGCATGTCATCGGACCAGAACATGAGATGCGAACTGCTGGAGAACATCCTGCAGAGCAAGCTGTTCCTCGTGCAGGCCCGCCTGGACTCCCTCACCGTGAACAACGACATGGTGGACGCCAACATGAACCAGAGGCTCGACCAGGTTCTCACCCAGCTGGGCGGAGAGCAGGAAGTGGAGGAATATTTCCACAAGCCGATATACAGGCTGCGCCAGGAATGGAGGACAGCCCTCCAGGACCAGAGCCTCATCCAGCAGGAACAGCAGAAGATCGCCGGAGAAGTGACGCAGCTCACCCCTTACGACGTGCAGAAACACCTGGACAGCATGGACCCTGCGGATCTTCCTGTAGTGCCTGTCAAATATCAGCTGAGCCAGATCTGCATCTATCCTGACCGCGAGGCGGCGGACAACGCCGTGAAAGAGCGCCTGCTGAACATACGCGAGCGAATCATCAACGGCGAGCGTTTCAGCACCATGGCGCGACTCTATTCCCAGGATCCGGGATCCTCACGCCGCGGCGGAGAGCTCGGAATGGCTTCAAAGAACATATTCTGGCCTGTATTCTCCGATGCCGCGATGTCGCTCAAGCCAGGCATCGTGTCGCAGATAGTCGAGACCCCCGACGGATTCCACATCATAGAGGTGATTGAGAAAAAGGGCGACATGTTCAACGCCCGCCACATACTCCTGAAACCCGAATACACATCCGAGGACCGCACGAAAGGATTCGAGCGTCTGGACAGCCTCCGCACCAAGATCATAGAGGGCGAGCTGGAATTCGGCCAGGCAGCGAGATTCTTCTCCGAAGATCCGGCCACAAGGACAAACAAAGGCCAGATGAGCGACCCGAACACAGGTTCATCATACTTTGAGATAGACCAGCTGAAGCCGCAGGACTATCAGGCAATACGCGACCTCAAGGAGGGCGAGATTTCCCAGCCGGTGGAATCGCTCGACAACGAAGGACGCTCCGGCAACACAGTCTACAAGATCATCCGCGTGGACAGGATAATCCCGGCACATACCGCCAGCTTCAACCACGACTATGATCTCCTTATGGAACAGGCGAAGATGGAGCAACAGAAACAGGTCATTTCCGATTTCATCAGGAAGAAGATCGGAACCACATACATTGTCATCGACCCTATTTTCAAAGACTGCGATTTCGAGGACGCGGAGTGGAAGGAAAAGATCAGGAAATAATCCATGAGGCCTTCCCTGCATCTCATATCAGGCATATTGCTGGCAGCGATGCTGCCGGCTTTTGTGTGTGCGCAGAACAAGAACGGATCCGACGACAGATACGTGCGCCTTATGAGCGCCCAGTCAGTAAGCACCATAGAGGAGGACGGGAAAACGCTGCGCAAGGCAGAAGGCCCCGCCAGGTTCCTGCACAATGACACATGGCTGATATGCGACACCGCGATATGGGATGTCGACATTCAGGTCATCTATGCGCTGGGAAACGTGAGCATAGAACAGGAAAACACAGAGCTGCGCAGCGACAGGCTCACCTATTTCATCGAACGCGACATAGCCGAATTCCGCGGCAGCGTGGTGGAACTGGTAGACAAGGAGCAGAACATACTGCGCACACGCCATCTTGACTACAACACGAAGGACTCGGTAGCGGTTTTCACGGCCGGGGCGTCAATGAAAGACAAGGACGGGCAGATAATCGAGAGCATCGACGGCACATACGAGTCAAAACTGCACCTTTTCACGTTCGAGAACAACGTGAACATGTTTTCCGATTCCGTATTCGTAAAGACTTCCAGGCTCATGTACGACTCGGAACGTTCCCTCGCCACATTCCCGAATTACGTGGACGCGTGGAACGAGGACAGGATGATGTCCGGAAGCAAGGGATATTACGACAACAAGGCGCAGGTTTTCTTCATGACGGACAAGGTCCATTCAATGAACGGCACTCAGGAAGCGTGGTGCGACAGCCTGTATTTCTACCGCGGGCCTAAAGAGCTGGAAATGCTTGGCAACGCCCAGCTCACGGACAGCGTGAAGGCTGTGACCGGACTTGCGGGATACATTCATTTCAGGGACAGCCTGAGCGTCGCCACCATGAAGAAGGACCCGCTGATGCTGATGCGGACGGAAGAGACCGATGACAAAGGCGAAAGCAGGACAGACACCACATACATACGCGCGGACATACTGAAATACTGGAAGCTGATGTATCTCCAGGTGGATTCCCTCACAAAGGCGCAAAGCGCCGAAAGGATGAAGGATCTCAAGGATGATCCGGTGGCAAACATGAGGAAAAAGGCGGCGGAAGAGGCTGAGCGCAAACGTCAGGAGGCGCTGGAAAACGATCCGAACGCACCTCCGGTTCCAAAGAGCAAGACGGAAGCGAAGGGCAACGCGTCGCCAGGCGGCAAAGCGATGCCGCAAAGGCCGGGAAAGCCGGGAATGAGGCCGGAAGGTGCGGAAGGCTCCTCCATGTCGCGGAATCCGGAGCAGGAGGTGCCCGGGACAGGCCCGCAGGAAGGTCCGGAGGCTCCGGCCGACAGCCTTGCTGCAAGATCCGACAGTCTTGCGACTCAGCTTGACACGCTGCCGGCAGGGCCGGTATATACCGCGGCCGATTCGGTGGAGATCGGAAACATATATGCGCGCGGCAATGTCAAGGTGTTCCGCAAATCAATGCAGATGGTATGCGACTCGCTCGTTTACAGCGACCTGGATTCGCTGGCGCGTCTGTATATCAATCCCGTGGTATGGAACAGCCCGCAGCACCAGTACAATGCGGACAGCATATTCGTAATGGTGAAGAACGGCGCGATAGACAGGGCGAACCTGCTGTCCAACGCATTCATCCAGATAGAAGAGACGGAAAACAGGTTCTACGACCAGATCAAGAGCACGGAAATGACGGCGTTCTTCGATGGGGACGGGCAGCTGCGGCGCTTCGACGCGCTGGGCGGTGCGAACGCGCTCTTTTATATAAAGGAAAAGACAGACATCTCGCTGGCCAACAGATCCGAGGCCACCATGCTCAGCGCCACATTCGAAGACGGCGAGCTGAGCACCATATCATATTACGAGAACCCCGCCAGCAATGCATTCCCCGTCGCGCAGATGAAGCGCGAGGACTGGTTCTTCAAGGGATTCAGCTGGCTTGCGGAACGCAGGCCGAAAAAGGCAAGCGACCTTAGCAGCCGCACGGCCAGAAGCAGTCAGCGCGCCGAATACAGCCTGCATCCGCGTGCGAAATACCGTCAGACAGACATATACTTCCCCGGCTACATGCAGGGCATATACCGTCAGATCGAGATCAGCGACTCGCTGAAAGCAGTGCGCGAGGAAAATGAAAGGATCAGGCGCGAGCAGAAAGAGAGGATGGACAGGATAAAGGCGGATTCGCTGGCAAGGGCAGCCGGCGACAGCCTGTCCGCAGGCGCAGGCACGGATTCTCTCCTTATAAATACGGACTCCCTCAAGACAAAGAACGGTCCGGGGCCGGCTGCCGGCGACTCGCTCTCCGTAAGGACGGATTCACTCTCGCTTGCGACCGATTCCCTTGGCGTTGTTTCCGACTCCTTGGCCGCCGCACCGGATTCCGTGGCCGTCAAGACGGAAAAACAGATCAGGGCCGAACTGAGGGCGGAGCGGAAAGCCATGAAAAAGGCCGCGCGCGAAGCGAAGCGGGCGGAGAAACAGGCCGCATTGGAAGCGAAATGGGCCGAACAGGATGCGAAAAAGGCTCTCGTACAGGCCGCCCGGTACGCGAAAAAGCGTAAAAAAGAGGAAGAAAAGCTTAAGGCCCAGATAGAACGCTACGAAAAGGAAAAGGCCAGGGAGGACGCTTTGATAAGGAAATACAGGCAGAAATATATCAAGAAAAATTTGTAAAGTGAATAAAATTCCGTATCTTTGCACTCCCATATCGGGTAAAAGGTATTTGGCGCGTTCGTATAACGGTTAGTACATAAGATTTTCATTCTTGTAACAGGAGTTCGACTCTCCTACGCGCTACTAAAAAATAAAAAAAGATAAAACAATGGCAAATCACGCATCCGCTAAAAAGCGTACTCGTCAGACCGAGACACGTAGATTGCATAACAAGTATTATGCAAAGACTACGAGGAACGCTATCCGCGATCTTCGTAAGAACGATAATAAGGAAGCTGCCGAAGCTGCGGCTCCAAAGGTATTCGCTATGATCGACAAACTCGCAAAGATCGGCGTTATCCACAAGAACAAAGCTGCAAACCTCAAGAGCGGTCTTGCTGTCTATATCAACAAACTCGCATAAGGGTACATTGCACAAGCAAGTATATTTTTACAATAAAGCGGCCGGAAGGTCGCTTTATTGTTTTAATATTGCTATATTTGTCCATGCGGATGCCTGAATCCGCCGGTACAAACATCAAATTCATTGGATATGGCTATAAAAAAAGAAGTCTGGAAGGTAGCCGACGGAAAGGAAATCCTCCGCTACACCATCACCAACGCATCGGGCGCCAATGTCGTATTGGGCAGCATAGGTGCGGCTATCGTGGAAATCAATGTCCCTGACCGGGACGGCGTGCTTGCTGACGTCGTGATCGGCTATCCCGATGCCGTGAGTTATTTCGGCGACGGTCCGTGCGCAGGCAAGATACCAGGACGTTTCGCAAACCGCATCTGCAAAGGCAGATTCAAGCTCGGAGACAAGGAATACACCCTTCCCGTCAACAACGGTCCGAACCACCTGCACGGAGGTCCGGAAGGATTCCAGAACAGGATATGGGAATCGCGCGAGGCCGGAGAGAACGCAGTGGAGTTCATGTACTGCGCCGAAGACGGCGAGATGGGTTATCCCGGAGCGCTGAAAGTCGTGGCACATTACGAATGGAACGATGACTGCCAGCTTCTGCTAACGCTTACAGGAGTATCCGACGCGGACACGGTAATCAACCTTACGAACCACGTATATTTCAATCTGGACGGCGAGGGTTCAGGCGACATACTTGGCCACGAGCTGCAGCTCAACTGCGCCGAATATCTCCCTACCGATGACACCCTCATCCCGCTTGGCGAAAGCCAGAGCGTGGCAGGAACCCCTATGGATTTCGTGAACCCGAAGGCTCTCGGCAAAGACATCAAGGCCGACTTCCCAGCCCTCAACTATGGCAAAGGCTATGACGCATGCTGGGTTATCGACGGCTATGAGCCGGGACAGCTTGCCGACGCAGGCCAGCTGTACTCGCCAAAGAGCGGACGTTTCGTGAAGATCACCACCTCACAGCCTGGAATCCAGGTCTACACAGGCAACTGGCTGTCCGGCTGCCCTGCGGGCAAGAGAGGCCACATCTACGAGGATTATTCAGCCGTGGCGCTTGAATGCCAGCATTTCCCTGACTCTCCGAACCATCCGGAATATCCGTCCACAGTGCTAAAGGCAGGAGAGACATTCGAGGAAGCCATCATCTTCGCCTTCGGCACAAGATAGGACCGGCATTTTACAAGGCGTTTATCAGAAACGTTTGCCAAGTGTGATCTCTATGGTATCCGAGCGGTCGAAGCGGTGCGCGCGGAGGGCCACTCCGGTAAAAAGCCCTGTCTTTACGAAATGCCATCTCATATGCACCCTCTGGTAATTCCAGGTCGAATCCTCGGGTCCGAGCCTTTTGAATACATAGACGCCGAGCCCGATTCCAAGCTCCAGGCACTTGTAATACAAAGACTGGTTTATGTACAGCCCCGCATATACGGGGCTGCATTTTTGCGGATCGCCGAGCAGCCGCGAACAATACTCCAGACGTTTCCAGTTGCCGGTGTAGAAAATGTCCGCACCCGCGCCTGTTGCAAACAGCGGATGATAGCGGTATGATACGAGCGTGCCGATCCCGAGCCTCGCATAACGCTTCGCCCATATATCCTCTCCGGTGCATTCCTTTACAATCGCCCTTTCCGCATCGCAGGAATGCACGCCGCCGGTGACATACACGTCACAGGCAATCTTTTTGAACGCCGGCATCTCCGGGCGCGTCCCGCGCCTGAATACAGGGGCCTCGTCAAGGTGATAGCGCAGCTGCACGCCGCACTCGGCATTGTTCAGGCCCCAGTTAGGCACCTGCAGCATTCCGTTCGAACGGTGGGACATGACGGCCTGGAAAGCGAGGCTGACGCGCCTGCCGCACTGCACCCTCGCCTCAAGACCGAAACCGAGATTCACGAGCACACGGGAACCCACATACCAGTTATTGAGGTTGTTTTCAGGATCCCACGTGACTGAAGTGTAGGAAAGCCCCAGATTCAGCACAGGTCCGAAACTGAAAATATCGTTTCTGTACAGGTTTGGCTTGAAGAAGCCCTGCAGGGTAAGCATGTCTCCCAGACACGAATCATTCTTGAATGCGAGGCTTCCGGTAGACGTATAGAACAGTCTCGCCCCGTATTCCGGATAATTGTAAGCCCAATCGTAAAAATCTCCGGACGGAACGCGCCGGATTCCGTAAGCCACGCCGGTCTGCCAGAAGCATTTGCCCTCAAGCAGGTTGTCATATATTCCGAGGGCGTCGAGCATATAGCCGGCACCCGCATCGACGGACACATGATCCGCATGGCCCTTGCCGCTGTCCCCTATGTTACCGGCAAAGGCCGGCGCCGTCATTGAAAACAATGCCAGAGCGCATGCTGCGGTCTGGCATGAAAGCGATATTTGTACCCCCCCCATAAATTTGAAAACGGTTAACGATCTGATACGGAAAGACATATCTTTATTTCTGGCGGAAGTACAGCGTCAGAGGACATCCGAGAAAATCGAATTTCTGGCGCAGCTGGTTCTCGAGGTACCTTTTGTAAGGTTCCCTTATATACTGGGGAAGATTGCAGAAGAAAGCGATGGAAGGGCTGCGGGTAGGCAGCTGCGTCACATACTTTATCTTTATGTACTTTCCTTTCCATGCAGGAGGCGGATAATTCTCGATTACCGGAAGTATCTCCTCGTTAAGCACCGAAGTCGGTATCTTGCGCGAGAAATTCTCATAGACCCTTGCGGCGGCGTCCAGCACATCAAGTATGCGCTGCTTGTTGATTACCGAGGTAAAAATGACCGGAACGTCATTATGTGGAGCCAGACGCTCCCTGACAGCCTCTGTATAGCGTTTCATGGTATTGCTGTCCTTGACGACAGTGTCCCATTTGTTGATCACCACCACACAGCCTTTCCTGTTGCGCTGGATAAGGTTGAATATCGCCATATCCTGGGCCTCGATGCCTGTCTGCGCGTCTATCATGAGGATGCAGACGTCGGAATGTTCGATAGAGCGGATGGCGCGCATCACGCTGTAGAACTCCAGATCCTCGCGCACCTTGGTCTTGCGGCGCATGCCGGCGGTATCCACGAGCATGAACTCGTGCCCGAACTTGTTATAGTATGTCGCTATCGAATCGCGCGTAGTGCCGGCCACGTCGGTCACGATGTTGCGTTCCTGTCCCAGCAGGGCGTTGGTCATTGATGATTTCCCGACATTAGGCTTGCCCACTATCGCGATATGCGGAAGGTCCGGATGCGGATCAGCGTCACCGTCCTCCTCGGGCAGGGCCGCGCATATCGCGTCCAGAAGATCGCCGGTGCCGCTGCCGTTGGCCGCCGAAATATTGTACACCTCGCCGAGTCCCACCGAATAGAAGTCATACGATTCCAGGGCCTTGTCCCCGTTGTCCACCTTGTTGCAGGCAAGGATCACCGGTTTTCCGCAGCGGCGCAGCATATCCGCGATCTCTGCGTCGTAATCCGTCACGCCCGTGCCGGCCTCAACCATAAAAAGCACCAGATCGGCCTCTTCGACCGCCAGTACGACCTGTTTGCGTATCTCTTCCTCGAACACGTCGTCCGAGCCGCTGGTATAGCCTCCGGTATCCACTACGCTGAACTCGCGTCCGCACCATTCGGTACGTCCATAATGGCGGTCCCTCGTGACACCTGCGATTTCATCGACTATTGCCTGACGCATACCGACAAGACGGTTGAAAAGCGTCGATTTGCCCACATTAGGGCGTCCTACAATTGCTACTAAACTCATTTCCCGTTATTAAAGCTGCATCCCGCGCAACTGCCGCAACCGTCGTCGCCGGCATTGCAGGAGACTGTTTCAGAGGAACCTTTCCTGCGTCTGTGGAGCATCATTTCCTCCTGCTTGACGCATTTGATTCCCAGTTTCTTCATTTCCCTGTTGTTCTCTATCTCCGTCTCAGGGAACCGGCCGTCCTTGCGGAAGATTATGTTGAAACACAACCCCACGACACAAAGGGCGACAAGAACGAGAGCGGCGAGAAACAGTTTCATGACGTTTAATCGTATTTTTCAAAAATTTTGCCTATGCTGCTGTAGTTGTAGACGCTGTCTATAACCTCTGCGAACAGCTTCGTAATGCTCAGCACGGTGATTTTCGGGCTTTTGCGGGCCATTTCCAGCACGGAAGGAATGGTATCGCTGAGAATGACCTCCTTCAGAGGGCTTGCATCGATGCGCTGCAGGGCATCGCCCGAGAGGATGCCGTGTGTCGTGCACGCGCGCACGCTGCTCGCGCCCATATCCATAAGTACCTGGGCCGCCTTGCAGAGGGTGCCCGCCGTATCTATCATATCGTCCACTATCACGATATCGCGCCCCTGGACCTCGCCGATTGCGGTGATCGTGTCCACCACGTTCGCCTTCGCGCGTGTCTTGTGGCAGATGATCATCGGACATGCCAGCTCCTTCGCGTATTTGTTCGCGCGTTTCGCGCCGCCCATGTCAGGAGCCGCGATGGAAAGGTTCGGAAGGCGGAGCTTCTTCACATAAGGTATGAATATGTTCGCCCCGAACACATGGTCCAGTGGAATGTCGAAAAAGCCCTGGATCTGATCCGCATGCAGATCGCATGTCATCACCCTGTCGCAGCCCGAAGCCACCAGGAGGTTCGCCACGAGCTTCGCTCCGATCGGCACCCTCGGACGGTCCTTGCGGTCCTGGCGCGCGAAGCCGAAATAAGGCATAACAGCGATAACCTTGTGCGCCGAAGCCCTTTTCGCCGCATCGATCATGAGCAGGAGTTCGAAAAGGTTCTCTACCGGAGGATTTGTGGATTGCACTATATATACCGTGGCGCCGCGGACGCTCTCATCGAAAGATGGCTGGAACTCGCCGTCGCTGAATGTCAGAAACGATGATTTGCCGAGCTCCAGTCCAAGGTGCCCGGCAATGCTTCTTGCAAGTGATTCGGAATTTTTGCAGGCAAAAATCTCCATTCTGTGCTGATCGTGCATAATTCTTATTCGCTTAAAAGAGTTTCGATATGGTTCAGTATTTCTTCCCTCCCCTGTCCGGTCTCGGAAGAACTTGCGAAACATCGTGGCCGGAATCCGAGCTGGTCCGCGATCATGCGCTCGCATTTCGCCATCTGCTTCGCCCCGGCTACCGGGCCCATTTTGTCGGCTTTGGTGAATATGACGGAAAAGGCTATGTCCGAGGTCCCCAGCTCACGTATGAAACCGGCGTCCGCCTTCGTGAGATCATGCCTTGAATCTACCAGAACGAAAAGATGTTTCAGCTCCTTCGAGAAATTCAGATAATTCCGGATCACGTCCTCTATCTTTTCCCTGTCCGTACGGGAAGCCTTGGCATAGCCGTATCCCGGAAGGTCTACAAGATACCATTCCCTGTTTATGATGAAATGGTTCACCAGCCTGGTCTTTCCCGGCCTCGATGAGGTCATTGCCAGACGCCCGTTCGCGCAAAGAGAATTTATCAGAGAGGATTTCCCCACGTTGGATCTGCCTATGAATGCAAATTCCGGCAACGCTTCCCTTGGTTTCTGCTCTACATTCGTGCTGCTTCCGACGAATTTTGCTTCCTGAATTTTCATTACGGGGAGTTTCTTCTTAAAAAACATTGCAAATATAACACAAAATTATTAGATTTGACGATAGCTATTAGCTATTTAATTAGTTATCTTTGCAAAAAATTATCAGATACTTTAACCTTCATACAGAATATGGGACTTCTGACAGATCAGAAAATTTACGACAATGACCCCTATCTGGAGCCGTACAAAAGCATTATCGACAGCCGCAACAGGAACATCAAGTTCCGCCTGCGGTCACTGGCGGATGTAAAGGGCAGCCTTGCCAACAAGATCAACAACCACCTTTACTACGGCCTGCATGTCACCGAGAGCGGAGACTGGATATTCCGCGAATATGCTCCGAACGCGACGAAAATATTCATGATAGGCGACTTCAACAGCTGGAAGAAGAACTCGGCCTGGGAGCTTCATCCGCTTGGAAACGGAGACTGGGAGCTGCGCATCTCGAGACATTTCCTTGTCCACGGACAGCATTACAAACTCTATATAGAATGGCCGGGCGGAGGAGGCGAACGCCTCCCGTCATACGTCCGGCGCTGCGTCCAGGATCCGGAGACAAAAGTTTTCACGGCCCAGGTCTGGAACCCTAAACCTTACAAATGGCAGAATCCCGTACAGAAGAAAAAGGAAAACCCTCTCATCTATGAATGCCATATCGGCATGAGCAGCCAGGAAGAGAAGGTGGCCGGCTTCGAGGAGTTCCGCACGCAGGTGCTGCCGCGCATAAAGGCACTGGGATATGATACTCTCCAGATCATGGCCCTGCAGGAGCATCCTTATTACGGCTCGTTCGGATATCAGGTGTCCAATTTCTTCGCGATTTCATCCCGCTTCGGCACTCCGGAGGAGTTCAAGCATCTTGTGGATGACGCGCATGGAATGGGCATCTCCGTCATTATGGACATAGTGCATTCGCACAGCGTGGACAACGAATCGGAGGGCCTGAGCATGTTCGACGGCCGCGAGGACCTCTATTTCCACTACGGTCCTGCGGGACGCCATCCGGCATGGGGCAGCCGCTGCTTCGACTATGGCAAGAACGAGACCGTATGCTTCCTTCTGAGCAACCTCAAGTTCTGGCTGGAGGAATACCGTCTCGACGGCTTCCGCTTCGACGGAGTGACTTCCATGATCTACTGGGATCACGGCCTGGGCACCGACTTCGGAGCGTATGAGCTGTATTTCAATTCAAACGTCAACGAATCGGCCCTGAGCTACCTTGCCTTGGCGAACGCCCTCGTGCATGAGATAAACCCGGAGGCCACGACAATAGCCGAGGACGTGTCCGGCATGGCCGGCCTCGCTGCGCCTTTCAGATGCGGCGGCATAGGATTCGACTTCCGCATGAGCATGGGCGTGGCGGACCACTGGATCAAATGGATCAAGGAAAAGGACGACTGGCAGTGGAGCGTCGGCGAGATGTGGTACGAGCTCACACGCAAGCGCGACGACGAGAAGACTATCAGCTATGCGGAGTGCCACGACCAGGCGATGGTCGGAGACAAGACCATCATCTTCCGGCTTCTCGACGCCCTCATGTACACCGAAATGAACCGCGAGAGCCAGAACATGACAGTGGACAGGGGTATCGCCCTGCACAAGATGATCAGGCTGCTCACCATAGCTACGGCCGGCGACGGATACCTCAACTTCATGGGCAACGAGTTCGGCCATCCTGAATGGATAGACTTCCCTCGTCCCGGAAACGGCTGGAGCTACAAGCACGCACGGCGCCAGTGGTCCCTGGTGGACAACAGCCTGCTGCGCTACTCCCAGCTAAACGACTGGGATGCGGACATGATAAAGCTGTTCCGCACGAACGGGATTCTGGAAGACAAGCCTGTCAAGATCTGGGACAACGAAAGCGACCACGTCCTGATTATCGGGCGCAAGGGCTACATATTCGCATTCAACTTCCACCCTGTAAACTCATTCACCGGTTACGGCTTCCCTGCCCTGGAGGGCACGTACGTGAACGTCCTGGATTCGGACGATCCGCAGTTCGGAGGATTCAGCCGCATCGACGACGCCACGGAGCACATTACCGTGGACGGCCAGCTGAAGCTCTATCTCCCGTGCCGTACGGTTACAGTATTGAAAAAAACAGCATAAAAATATGGCATTCTTAAAATTCAACAAACAGGAGCTTGTGAACCTGGATTATTCCCTGAAAAGGGAAATTCTGGGAGCGAACCACCATGGCGCCTATATCAACACGAGCATCGTCTCGTGCAATACGCGCAAATACCATGGCCTGCTGGTAGTACCGATAAAGAATTTCGGTGACGAGAAATTTGTCCTTCTGTCTTCTGTCGACGAGAGCATTGTCCTGAACGGCAAGCAGTTCAACCTCGGCATCCATTGCTACGGAGAGCACTACGAGCCTAAAGGCCACAAATATATCGTCGACTTCGACGCCGACAGCCTGCCCGTCATAACATATAAGGTAGGACCGGTGGTGCTGACGAAAACCTACTGTCTGAGCAAGGACAGGAACCAGCTTCTCATATCGTACAGGCTGGTGTCCGCCCCCGGCAAGGTGACCCTTCTTCTGAAGCCTTTCCTGGCGTTCCGCAACATCCACGCGCTTACGCAGGAAAACAGCGGGGCCGACACATCGTTCGCACCTGTCATTAACGGAGCGATGTTCCGCATGTATGACGGATTCCCTGCCCTCGTGCTGCAGACCAACGTCAAGAGCGAATATCACCACCAGCCTTACTGGTACAAGGGCGTAACATATACGGACGAGCAGCGCCGCGGCTTCGACTGCCGCGAGGACCTTCTCGTACCAGGCACGTTCTCCGTCGAAATCAGGCCGGAGAGCGAGGTCGTGTTCTCCGCTTCCCTCGAAGAAGAGAACGTGACCGCCCTCAAGACACGTTTCAGGAACTATGCGAAATCGGCTTCCGCCATAACGTCATACCACGGCTTCCTCATGGAAAACGTGGACCGCATGAAAGTGATGAAGAACGGCAAGAAGATGATATGCGCCGGTTACTCATGGCTCGACACAGGCCTTCTGCGCGAGACCATCGAATGTCTGCCGGGCCTTACGCTGTACGCGAACGGCAGCTGCAAGGAGTTCGAGGAAATCCTCGACAACCTCATCGCGGACGAAAGCGAGCGTCTTCTTCACAGGACCACCCAGATCGAGGCTCCGCTGAAACTCACCGACACGCTCCAGCAGTACGCGGAATATTGCGGCAGGGAAAAGCATATATGGAACAAATACGGACAGCTTCTCAAAGACATCGTCGAGAGCTACGACCACCGCGAAAATGCCGTGCTCTGTCCTAACGGCCTGCTGTGGTGCCAGAAACCGGGAGTCGCCCTCACATGGATGAACACATACGCAGGCGGATATCCGGTGAACGAGCGCGCGGGATACCAGGTCGAGACTAACGCACTCTGGTACAACGCCCTGTGCTTCGCCATTGAAATGGAAGGCAAATATGCAGGCAAGAGCGCATTCATTGAGAAATGGACCCCGGTACGCGATGCCGTGAAGAAGAATTTCCAGGATACCTTTATTATACAGAACCGCCGCGGATACTATTCGCTGGCCGACTTTGTCGACGGCAACGGCAAGCACAGCGAATGCCGCCCGAACCAGCTCTGGGCCGCATATATCCCTTACCAGCTGGTGGACGACCAGGTGCAGGCCGACATCATAGCCACAATAGAGAAAGAGCTTGTGACCCGCCGCGGCATCCGCACCCTTTCGCCGCGCTACGAATGGTACAAGGGTGTCTACGAGGGATCGCAGGAAGCACGTGATATCGCATACTATAACGGAAGCTCGTTCGCGTCCCTGCTCGGACCGTACGAAGACATCTGCTTCCGCATGACCGGCAAGAACTTCTGCGGCAAGGCGAAATGGCTCACAGAAGGAATATACGAGGACATCAACCGTCACGGAGTGGGATCGTTCAGCGAGCTGTATGACGCGGACCCTCCTCACGAGCCTCACGGCGCAGTTTCGAGCGCAACTTCAGTCGCGGCCCTTTGCCGCTGCGCATATCTGTTGGACAAATATTCTAAGGAGGAGATACAATGAGAGTACTGATGTTCGGATGGGAGTTCCCTCCGCATATCGCGGGCGGATTGGGAACCGCCTGCTACGGCATGACGAAGGGTCTTGCCGAAAATGGCGTGGAAGTTATGTTCGTTATGCCGTCCGCATCGGGTGACGAGGACCAGAGCGCCGTAAAGATATTGAACGCCAGCGACGTCCCTATCGCGGAGAATATGGCGCTGGATGTGGACGAGTACTTCCAGAAAGTACAGTTCTACCGCATAGGCTCCAACATAATACCTTATGCCGACCCCGAAGATTTCTCGGAGATCATCGAGAACGAGAAGAAGATGCTGGACAAGAATTTCCGTGTCCAGTACGGCAAGAAATTCAAGTTCTCCGGCAAATACGGCGCCAACCTCATGGAAGAGGTGGCCCGTTACGCAATGGCAGGAGCCACACTGGCTCTTGAGCACAAGGACGAGTTCGACGTGATCCACGCGCACGACTGGCTCACATACATGGCCGGCGTAGCCGCCAAGCAGGTGACAGGCAAACCGCTCGTGGTGCACATGCACGCCACCTCGTTCGACCGTGGCAGCGAGAAGAACATCGACACCCGCGTCTACGGTCTGGAGAAACGTGGCATGGAGGCGGCCGACAAGGTGATCGCCGTGTCCGAACTCACGCGCAACATCTGCATAAACAAATACGGCATAGCACCGGAAAAAGTGGTGGCTGTCCACAATGCGGTGGACTTCAGCACGAAAGAGGCCCTTCAGATTGAAAGGGGCATCAAGGACAAGGTTGTCACTTTCCTCGGCAGGATCACTTACCAGAAAGGTCCCGAATACTTTATCGAGGCTGCGGCAAAGGTCCTGAAACGCACCCCGCACGTGCGCTTCGTCATGGCCGGCAGCGGCGACCTGATGGACAAATGCGTGATGCACGTTGCGAAGCTCGGCATCTCCGATCGTTTCCATTTCACCGGCTTCCTGCGCGGAGCGGCGGTATCCCAGATGTTCGCGCTTTCAGACGTATATGTAATGCCTTCAATCAGCGAGCCTTTCGGCATCTCGCCTCTGGAGGCCATGGTCACCAACTGCCCTACGATCGTTTCCAAGCAGAGCGGCTGCGCCGAGATCCTGGACTACTGCCTCAAGGTGGATTTCTGGGACGTGGACGCCATGGCCGATGCGATATACGGCCTGCTGCAATATCCTGCGGTGCACAAGCTGGCCCGGGAGCGCGGCTATGAGGAAGTCAACAATATAAAATGGACAGCGGCCGCCGCAAAGATCAAGGCCGTTTATGAATCAGTTCTGTAAAAACAAAAAATAATATATGAAACCATCTATTTGCCTGACATTCAAGGTACACCAGCCAACTCACCTGAGACTGTACCGCTTTTTCGAAATAGGTAAGGATTCGCATTACTATGATGATTTCGCGAACCGCTCGCTGCTCAAGAAAACGGCAGCAGACTGCTACCTGCCGATGAACAACCTTATCCTCAAGCTCATCAAATCCACAAAAGGAAAACTGAAAGTCGCTTTCGCCATCTCCGGCAGCACGCTCGAGCAGATGGACCGCTACTGCCCTGAAGTGCTTGACAGCTTCCGCGACCTCAACGCAACGGGCTGCGTGGAATTCCTCTGCGAGCCTTACTATCACTCCTTCGCGGCCGTGGAATGCGACAGCGAGTTCGTGCATCAGGTGGAGAAGCACCGCCACGCGGTAAAGGATTACATCGGAGCCGAGGTGAAGACTTTCGTAAACACGGACATGGTATATACCGATGAGATCGGAGAGAAAGCAGCCGGCCTGGGCTTCAATACAATCCTTACCGAGGGCGCAAGCCATATCCTCGGCTGGAAGAGCCCTAACTTCGTGTACAGCTGCGCCTACAATCCTAAAGTAAAGCTCCTGCTGCGCAACACCGGCCTGAGCGACGACATCTCGCTCCGCTTCTCGGAGCGCGGCTGGGACAACTGGCCGCTCACAGCGGACAAGTTCTACGGCTGGCTGGAGCAGGCCAAGAACGACCATGTGGTGAACCTCGCGATGAATTACAAGGCGTTCGGAGAATACAATTCCAAAGAAAGCGGCATCTTCGACTTCTTTGAAAACCTGGTTAATATGGTAGTTTCAAAAGATTGTTTTATCTTTGCAACCCCATCCGAGGTTTCGAAGAAATACGCTGCGGCCGATTCAATCGATGTCCAGGATCCTGTGTCATGCGAAAATGACGAGAGGGACATGTCGAAATGGCTTGGAAACGAGCTTCAGAAAGATGCTTTCAACAAGCTGTATGCCCTTCAGGAAAAACTGGGTATCGTGAACCTGCCTCAGTTGTGGGAGGATTACGGACGTCTCCAGGAGAGCGACCACTTCTACAACATGAACAACCGTTTCTTCACCGACCATGGGTCGCATCGTTATGTCAATCCATACGATACGCCTTTTGAAGCATTTATTAACTATATGAACGTACTGGCGGATTTCGCCATACGTGTAGATGAAGAACTTAACTAAGAAAAATGGAATTCAATCAGCCTTCGTGGTCGAGCGTAACAGTGTCTCGCCACATTCCTGAAAAACTGAAAGATCTCGAGATTCTCAGCCGCAATCTCTGGTGGTGCTGGAACGAGAGCGCGAAAGATCTCTTCAAGGCCGCCAGCCCCGAGCTGTGGGAGCAGACAAGTCAGAACCCGATAGAAATGCTGGGACGCATAAGCTCGAAGCATTACAAAGCGCTGGAGCAGGACGACGCATTCCTCAAGCAGCTCAATGCCGTAAAGGAGGAATTCGACGTTTACATGAAACTTAAGGAAGAGCGCACTGAGCCTTCGGTAGCCTACTTCTGCATGGAATACGGACTTGATACGTCGCTGAAGATCTACTCAGGCGGCCTGGGCATCCTCGCCGGAGACTACCTGAAAGAGACTTCCGACATGAACGTCAACCTCGTGGCAGTCGGACTGCTGTACCGCCACGGCTACTTCACCCAGATGCTCTCCGCGCAGGGCTCGCAGATCGCGAAATACGATGCGCAGGACTTCATGAAGATCCCTGCAAGCCCGGTACTTGACGAGGATGGCAACTGGCAGACCGTTGCCGTAAACCTTCCCGGCCGCTCGCTTAACGCACGGATATGGAGGGTAGACGTAGGCCGCACGGAGCTGTATCTTCTCGACACCGATTATGATGCGAACTGCGCCGAAGACCGCCAGGTGACATACAACCTTTACGGCGGCGACTGGGAGAACCGTCTGAAACAGGAAATGCTTCTCGGCATC
>CAYLQE010000037.1:0-21646 GCA_964385835.1 uncultured Muribaculaceae bacterium
ACGGAATCTATTACTGGACCCTGGACGGTGACTGGCTGCTCGACGGCTCCGGCAATAAAATCAAGGCCGAGGGCCGTGACGGTGAGAACGGAAAAGACGGAGCCAATGGCTCTGACGGTAAAGATGGCCAGAATGGAAAAGATGGAGTCGATGGAAAGGACGGAGCCAATGGCTCTGACGGTAAAGATGGCAAGGATGGTGCCGACGGAAAGGACGGCATTACTCCGAAATTGAAAATCGAAGACGGTTACTGGTATGTATCGACCGACGGCGGCGCCACCTGGACGAACCTCGGCAAAGCGACCGGCGAAAACGGCCGTGACGGTGCCGACGGAAAAGACGGTGTAAACGGCGCAGATGGCAAGGACGGGAAAGACGGCGATTCGATATTCCAGAGTGTAAGGCAGGATGAGCATAATGTCTACTTTACATTGGCAGACGGTACGGTGATAACGATCCCTCTTGCCTCCGAGAGCCTTTTCAACCGCCTGAAATCAGTGCGCTATATCCCTCGTTATGCTGACGGCAAAGCAACCGTAGCTTCGTCCGGAGCCAATAGCACGGTCGAGATGGATTTTGAGATATTGCCAAAGAACGCCGTAACGGATATCGCTCTTGACTGGCAAACCTTGTTATCCATGAAAGCAGTCTATACGGAGGCGGTTACGCGTGCAGCTTCACCGTTTGTAGAAATGCCTGTGCTTTCATGCAGTGCTGACAAGATTAACGGAATAATCACAGTCAAGGCTTCATGCGAAAATCTTGACGAGGATTTCTTTTACGGAATGAAAGGCGCAAGTGCGCGGCTATCAATTTCTGATAGCAACAATGAAGTTTCATCAGGGTATATTCCACTAGTACGTGCCAATGTGATCAATATAGCAATTCCGCCGGCAAACGAAATATGGTATACGACACAAGACGAGCAGATAATTGTGCCAAATTCTAACACTGGCTTCGGTGCTACGATTGTATCAAATACATATGAAGATGGCAAAGGTATTATCAAATTCGATGGTCCGGTTACATCAATAGGTGAAAGTTCCTTTGAAAACTCTCCTTTGACAAGTATCAGGATTCCAGACAGTGTGACAATAATTAAAGAAAATGCGTTTTCGTGTTGCGGAAAGCTTTCAAGTATAAATCTTAATAATGTTAATGAGATAGGTCAAGGAGCGTTTACTGACTGTTTTTCAATCAGTAGTGTATACATTACTGATATTAGAAAATGGCTTAAATCTGACTTTGTCGTTAAAACAGAAGGCCAAAGTGCAACGGAGAATAGTTATATAAGTTCAAGTCCAATGTGTTGGGGCGCAAAATTATATTTGAACGGAGAGCTGTTAACAGATCTTGTTATTTCAAAAGATATAACTTCGATAGGCGATTATGCTTTTGTAAACTGTAGCAGTCTAAAAAATGTTGTAATCGGTGATAACGTAACTACTATGGGCAACTGTGCATTTTTCGGAAGTAGTGTTGAAAGTGTATCGGTCAACTGTCCTATGATATATTTCTTTGCATTTTATAACTGCAATAATCTTAAAAGTGTTACAATGGGAAATGGTGTTACTACTATTTGTAGTAATGCATTCAGTGAATGTAATAGTCTTGAAAACGTTACGATTGGAGATGGCGTTACAATTGTTGATGTGTGTGCATTCATGAACTGTTATAATCTTAAACGTGTTACAATTGGAGAAAGCGTTACGTATATTGGTCATAATGCATTTTTTAACTGTAGTCTTCTTGAGAGCATATATGTCAAAGTTTTGACTCCTCCTACTCTCAATGGTTCCCTATTAGCAAATTGTCCTGCAAAAATCTACGTACCTTTGGAAAGTGTAGATGCATATAAGACTTCTTGGAAAGATTATGCTTCCCTGATCGAGGGCTATGACTTCTCGGCAGATAGCGAGTAGTGCCGCATTTTGATTGGATGATATGGTGTGGCCGAGATCTCTTTAGCTACATCATGCCGATTGTATATATGTGATTTATCGAATTTTATTCAACCAGTATTTTGTATTAACTAAATATTTATAACTATGAACAATAAAAATATTACCACGGTGCAGGATCGTCTTAATGACGTAATAAAATTATCCTATAATATTCTGTGCAATAAAATTGCTGCCGGCAGCATTAAAGTCACGAATGAAGCATCAATGCAGATGCAGTTGGGCACCATACTTAACCAAGTGGGCAGACTATATGAATTTAAATATTCCGATCATTTGACGGTTGCTTTTGATGAGCCGCTTACAATAAACCCAACGGTAAAGAGTAAAAACGGCAATGCACGATGTGATATTATAGTCAAACTGACTGATGGAAGTTCAACGGCAACGGCAGCAATAGAACTCAAATATTTGAAGGGGGATGGGGCGAGTGTTTGTACTCCGGTTACCAACAGCAGGTATGCTGTTCTTTGTGATATCCAAAATCTTGAGCAGTATAAAAGCATAGGCACCAATATGCTTTGCTATGAGATTGTTTATACAGCCAATCCTAATTATGCTAAACCGAACAATTGTAAATTTAGTCTTAGTGACGGGGGTTATATTAACTCGTATTTCGGTGTTCCCACGTACCCCGCTGTCCCTCTAACGAACTCGTATCTTATTGACTGGGACTGCTATTCCAGTAAACACTACTTTCTGAAAGTGGATTTATAGTAATGCCGTATTGGCGGACCTGAATGACAATAATATCGTCGCAAATTACAACATTTTTGCGACAAAACAACAATGCCAGTCATCTGCCCTGTTTGCAGACGGCTGGCATTGTATATGCATCGCTTTTGCGACCTCTCAGCAGCTGATCTCGCCTTTGAGGTTGCGTCCGATGGCCTCGGATAATAAATTCAGCTATGAATACTAACGCTTAAGCTTTCTTAACGGCCTTTGAATCACCATATCCGGCATAATCGAGCGGTGATGCCATTGTGCCTCTTCTGCGTTTTGAAATGCTTGTAAGTATTCTGTTTTCAAGCGGTTGTATCGGAAATATCCCTGACTTCGTCACTATAGAATGTACCTGTCGTGTTTGATGAATAATGAGTCCATGTCGTCCATATTTGGCACAAATACACAAAAAGTGTTGGTTATGCGCAACACGCTCTATTGCTTTGCTTGATGACAAACAAAAAAAGGACAAGATTACCAATCTTCTTACCAAGTTGAGAAAGCGAGGGCAAATAAAGAATAAATCGCAAGGACCTAACTCAGATTGGCTTATCGTTTAAATGCTTTTCAAATGCTTTTTAAAATGCTTCGGGTGTATACTGGTGCATATCAGTATCTTGCATTTTGAAAAATTAAAAGCAAACTTAAATGTTATACGAAATATGTCCGGTGGTACGCAGTCTGCAGACGAGGTAAATAAAAAGGTGACATATCAGCCACATGGACTTTGTCACCCTTTTTGTGTTGTTGTTATGTCTTTGACTAGAAATAGTATCTTGCATTTAGTTGGGCAGAACCAAGATCAAACTTTACTGTTCCTGTCCTGATGCTGTTCTTTGAGTTATCCGGATCTATGATTTTGGATGCTCCATAACCGAAATTTCCGAATACGGCACCAAGTGCGAAATGATTTGATATACGGCACTCAAAAGCTACGATGTTTGCATACAACTCCCAGCCAATGTGAGGACATGTATATGATGTTGACGCTGAGAGCGGAGTCTTTATATTCCCAAATGCAATGGCAGTACCTATTTCTGGAGTGTAGTAGAATTTGTCGGTGATCTTTACGTAGTACGCAATATTAGGATTAATCTGAAAAGAGTTGGTTACTGTGTTATACCATTTGTTATCGAACTTCTCAGATGGATTCATATTGAGGCCATATGAAGCAGCAAGTGCGAGCCTGAGATTCTTTATTACGAAATAACCATACTCTGCGCCGAGATTGAATGATGTTGTGAGAGGTTGTCCTGCAGACTCTGAGTAACCACCGTTAGTAACGGATACAGACTGTAAACCGAGAGATACGCCCAATGTTCCACTTATGTACATCTCTCCCTTGTTTTGGGCATGTCCGATTGCTGCGAAAAGCATTGTAAGGACGATTATAACTGTCTTTTTCATTGGAATATAAATTATGAGTTAAGTTTACGGAAATGTTTATAATAAAACCAATTGCCTCAAAATCAACGTTCTGAGTCATCTCTGTTGCAGCAACAATAATCTTATGATGCACAAGATACGCACTTTTGAGGAAAAATCAAAATAAAAGTAGAACTGCGGGCTTTGGAGCCGAATCCGAACTGCCAGGGTCCGAACATGCTGCATTATAGCAAGATAATAGATGATATCAATGAGGATACCGCATATTTTCACTCATCGATGTATAAGGAAATCATGGGCGAACTCCGTAGAAGCTCTTGCATAAGGGACAAGCGGCTTGCTATAGTGAAGATTTCGGCCGGAGGATACTCGATTTACCGCAAATTCAGCTCAATATCCAAATCAGGCTTTAACGGGGATAGCGTCGCGCTTACATACTCTTCGATACGTATGCTGACCGATAAATCCGTATCAGCACTTCTTGGTGGAAAGGTAACCGTATCCAAGAGCAACCGCCATCTGTTCTTTTGGAATCATCCGTTCCATGCGACGCGCGTGTCTTATCGTCTGGGACTGGTATCAATTGTTCTCGGTCTTTTATCTATTGGAATATCCCTGATTTTCTGATTCCATGTTGAAATAGAAGTCAGGAACAGCGAATCATTAATAAATGCCAGCCATCTGCCCTGTTTGCAGACGGCTGGCATTTATGCGTCGCTTTTGCGACCTCTCAGCAGCTGATCTCGCCTTTGAGATTGCGTCCGATGGCCTCGTTGAGGCTTTCGCAGTCAAGGCCTTTGCCCAAAAGGTAGAACAGTTTCGCCAGCATGGCCTCGGTGGTGGAGTCGGCGCCGGAGATTACGCCTGCATTCTTCATGTTCTTGCCGGTGGCGTATATGTCCATGTTCACCATCCCCGCAGGACACTGCGTCACGTTCACGATGACCTTTTTCATTGCCACGGCCTCACGCACGGCCTGCAGGAACCATTCTGCGGACGGAGCGTTGCCGCTGCCGTACGTTTCTATGATGACGGCACGCGTCTGCTCGCCTAAAAGGATATTCCTCACTACCTGCGGAGTAATGCCGGGGTGTATCTTGAGAATGGAAACCCGCGTGTCCAGCTCTGTGTTTATCCTGAATTCCTCGTCTTTTCCCGGACGGCGTATCAGGGCGTCCGTATACCGGATGTTGATGCCGGCTTCGGCAAGCGGCGGCATATTGGGCGAGGCGAAGGCCTGGAAGCTCTCGGCGTTTATCTTGGTGGCGCGGTTTCCCCTCATCAGCCTGCCGCCGAAAAAGATGCAGACCTCAGGAACCCGCGCGTTGCCCTGCGAATCTTTCGCGGCGGCGATCTCTATCGAAGAAATGAGGTTTTCGCGGCCGTCAGTGCGCGGTACGCCGATGGGCAGCTGTGCGCCCGTGAATATCACCGGCTTTGCAAGGCCGTCGAGCATGAAGCTCAGGGCCGATGCCGAATACGCCATGGTATCGGTGCCGTGCAGGATTACGAAACCGTCGTATGAGCCGTATCTGTCTCTGATTATGTTTGCGAGCTTTACCCACAGCTGCGGGTCCACGTCCGACGAGTCGATGAGATTGTCAAAGGTGCAGGTGTCTATCCGTATGGCGAATTTCTTCAGCTCCGGTACGGAATCGAGGATCTGGCTGAAATCAAAAGGTTTCAGCGCGCATGCGCCGGCATCCATCTTCATTCCAATGGTGCCGCCTGTATAGATCAGCAGTACGGAGGCTTTCTTCATCTTGCTACTTTCCGGATATCAGACGTGCCAGAGTGCGTGTGATGTCGGTATTGTCCCTGCATTTCGCTATTTCCCCGGCTCCGCAGCCTGTCACGTAAAGAGGAACCTGCGCGCCTGTATGCGAGCTGTGCGCGAAATGCACGCCGCCTGCCTTGTTGACGCAGTCTACCGCGGCTTTCGCCAGGATCTCGTTCTGGTAGTAAAGGTCGGTATCCTTGCTGCTGTCGCCCTCGAGGAAAGTCTTGCGGAATACCGCTTCCATAGCCTGTTCGTCCTCTTTTGAGACGCTGATATCCTTATAAAGTCCCGTTCCCTCGGAAATTATTTCCTTAGCCTTTTCCCATGTAGGCTGTTTCATTCCGCGGAGTGCGTTCAAATTCTCGCTTAATGCGTTCTTGGATATTTTCTGACATTCCAGCCTTGCGGGATGGAAGTCGTATCCGCCCACGCCTATGCCCAGTCCTCCGGTCTCGTGGTCCGCGGTGACGATGACAAGCGTCTCTTCCGGATGCCTGCTGTAGAAGTCCAGCACGGCCTTCACGGTCTCATCCATTTCATTGATCTCATGTATAAGGCCTTTCGCGTCGTTCGAGTGCGCGAGATGGTCTATGCTGCCGGCCTCTATCATCATAAAGAACGCATCGCCGTGGTATTTCTCCATATTTCGGATTGCGGCCTCCGTCAGGTCTGTCAGGTCAATGCCGTCGTTGTCTATTGCGTATGTCATCTCATACTGGCCGGGATGGCTAACGAGCAGGGTCTTGCTCTTCGGCGTCTCAGCTGTCTTGATGTCCTCGCCTGTAATGACGGTCCATCCTTTGCTGCGCGCCAGTCCGATCTGTTCGTTTACGGAAGGTGTCCTGCCGTTTGTATCCGAACAGAGGATCGCCCCTCCCGCGGCGAAATCCACAGCCCCGTCATCCAGCAGCTGGCCGAAGATCTCATTGTACATTCCGCGCTCCTGCGCGCATGCGTAGAATGCCGCCGGAGTGGCGTGATTTATGCCCTCGGTGGAAATGATCGCGGTTCCGTAGCCTGCTGCCGCGGCTTTCTTCGTGATGCTCTCCAGATCCCGTCCTTCGGCGTCCGTTCCTATTTTGTGTACATTGGTCTTGTGCCCTGTAGCCAGCGCAGTGCCTGCGGCAGCCGAGTCTGTGACAAGGCTGTTCTCCGCATAGGTGCTGATATAGCCCTGATAAGGGAACTCCGTGAAACTTAGCTTGTCAAGCCCGTTCTCGCCTTTGACTGCGGCATTGTATGTCTGGGTGAGAAGAACGTGGTTGATACCCATGCCGTCGCCGATGATGTAGAAAACATACTTGGGTGCCTGTGCGGATGCGCTGATGCAAAGAACTGTCAGCAGAATAACTGAGAATAATTTTTTCATGACTTTTGTTTATATGTGGTCGACCTCGCATTCGAGGCCGATTCCGAATTTTTCCTTTATGGCGTATTTTATTTCGTTTTCGAGTTCCATTATTTCCTGCGGGGTGGCTTTCCCCTCTGCGTTCACGAGCACTAAAGGCTGCATCGGCCATACCATCGCCCCGCCGTGCCTCTTGCCCTTGAAACCGCAGAAATCTATCATCCATGCCGCCGGAATCTTTATGCTTCCGTCCTCCAGAATGTAGTGCGGCACTTTCACGCCCTCGCCCTTTTCGGCCCTCGCCGTCCTGACGACCTGCGCGAAAACATCCGCGCTCACCACCGGATTCTTGAAGAAGCTGCCTGCGCTTCCGGTTTTCGCGGGATCGGGGAGCTTCCCGTCACGGATTATGCGCACGGTGTCGCGCACCAGCATCGGTGTCAGCTGCATCCGCGGCATGCCGAATGTCGGCTCTATGGCCGGCATGTACGGGTTGCTCGCCGCCTGCTGGAATTCTATGTTTCGTTCCACCGCCTCGCGCAGATGGCCGTAATCAAGTTGCGGGGCCAGCAGGGAAGTGAGGCGGAACACGACGCTTGCCACGATGTACCTGCCTCGGTTGTGCTTGAAGTAAGAGTCCCTGTATGCGAAAGCGCAGTCCTTTGCGGCGATTCTTCTGAAGCTGCGGCTTGCGATCTCAAAGCAGACCACCTCTTCTATCAGGTCTCCCGCCTCAACGCCGTATGCGCCGACGTTCTGTACCGCGCAGGCTCCCACGGTTCCGGGAATTCCGGACAGGTTCTCGGGTCCCCACAGGTTCTTGCCGGCAGCCCAACGGCAGAATTCGTCGAATATGACTCCGCTTCCCGCCTCCACGATTACCGTGTCGCCCTCGCTGCGGTCCTCCAGAATCCTGATCATGTCGTATGTGGAGTGCAGCACGGTGCCGGGGAAGTCTCCCGTAAACAGAAGGTTCGAACCGCTGCCCACCGGAAGCAGCGGCCGCGGAAGATCGTCCCAGCCGATGGCCGGAAGATCCTCCGCCTTGCCGTATTCCACGTAACATGCAGCCTTCACCTTCATTCCGAAGGTGTTGAGGCCGCTGAGGTCCCTGTTATAAGAAATCTTTATCATCTTGCCCCCCCCTAATCATTTAGCCTGAATCATTTAGCCCGAATCAGCCTATTTCGGCTCCGTTCGCCAGAGCCTCCTCAGGAGTGATGAAACGCATCTTGCCGTCACCCTGACGTGCCATCAGGATCATGCCCTTGCTCTCGATGCCTTTGATTTTGCGCGGTGCGAGATTGGCGAGCACGCATATCTGCCTGCCTTTCATGTCCTCGGGCGAGTAGTATTCCGCGATGCCGCTTACTATTGTGCGGGTGTCGATTCCCGTGTCGATAGTAAGTTTCAGCAGCTTGTCAGTCTTTGGCACGCGTTCCGCCTCAAGGACGGTCGCAGTGCGTATGTCCATCTTGCAGAAATCATCGAAAGTGCATTCGTCTTTCTGCGGTGCCACGGTTTTCGCGAGCTTCGCCTTTTCCGCGGCCTCACGCTCTGCGCGGATAGCTTCCAGACGCGCCATCTGCGCATCTATTGCCGCATCCTCGATCTTTGCGAACAGCAGCTGTGCCTTCTCTATTCTGTGGCCGGCAGGTATGAGATTCTCTTCTCCCATCTTTTCCCAGCTGAGGCATACGCATTTGCCCTCGCCGGGACAGCTGCCGCAGCCTTTTTCGGCACTTACGGTATGCAGTGCGGCGCTCTCTCCCTCTTTGTATGTGTTCTCGGTCACGGCCTCGCCGCTGCGGTGGTCGGTGCCGGCGCAAAGGCACACGTCAAGCATCTTGCGCAGCTTTTCGGCCGCGAACGGAGTGAAAGGCTCGAATGCCACGGCAAGGTCCGCGCAGATCTGGAGCGACACGTTCAGGATGCTTCCCGCACGCTCGAGATCGGTCTTCGCCACCGCCCACGGCTCGGCGTCGGTAAGGTATTTGTTTCCTACACGCGCGATATTCATCGCCGTGCCGAGGGCCTCGCGGAAGCGGAACGCCTCGATTGATTTTTCCATCGATGCCTTCAGGGCCGGAATCTGGGAAAGCGCCTCCCTGTCCATCTCCTCAGGCTTTGTGTATTCAGGGACTATTCCGTTGAAATATTTGTGTGTCAGCACCACGGCACGGTTCACGAAGTTTCCGAACACGGCCACCAGCTCGTTGTTGTTGCGGGCCTGGAAATCCTTCCAGCTGAAATCGTTGTCCTTGGCCTCCGGCGCGTTCGCGGTAAGCACATACCGCATCACATCCTCCTGTCCCGGGAAGTCACGCAGATATTCGTGCGCCCATACGGCCCAGTTGCGCGAAGTGCTGATCTTGTCGCCCTCGAGGTTGAGGAACTCGTTCGAAGGCACGTTGTCAGGCAGGATATAGCTGCCGTCGGCCTTCAGCATCGAAGGGAACACGATGCAGTGGAACACGATATTGTCCTTGCCTATGAAGTGGATAAGGCGCGTATCCTTGTCTTTCCACCATTTTTCCCAGCTCTGCGGCAGAAGCTCCTTGGTGTTGCTGATATATCCTATCGGAGCGTCGAACCATACGTACAGCACCTTGCCGCTGACGCCCTCGACCGGCACGGGAACGCCCCATTTGAGGTCGCGGGTCACCGCACGCGGCTGCAATCCGCCGTCCAGCCAGCTCTTGCACTGTCCGTAGACATTTGTCCTCCACTCTTTGTGGCCGTTGAGGATCCATTCGCGCAGCCAGCCCTCATAGTCCTGCAGCGGCAGATACCAGTGGGATGTCTTTTTCTTTACAGGCGTGGCTCCGCTCAGCGCGCTCTGAGGATTTACAAGCTCCTCCGGGCTAAGCGTGCTGCCGCATTTCTCGCACTGGTCGCCGTATGCGCCTTCCGCTCCGCATTTTGGGCATGTGCCGGTAATGTAGCGGTCCGCCAGGAACTCGTCGGCCTCCGGATCATAGAACTGCTCGCTTTCCTTTACGATGAAGTCGTTCTTGTCGTACAGATTGCGGAAATACCCGGAAGCGTGCTGTTCGTGCACTTTCGACGAAGTGCGGGAATAAATATCGAAATTGATTCCCAGACCCGTGAAAGAATCCTTTATGATCTTATGGTAGCGGTCCACGATGTCCTGCGGCGTGACGCCTTCTTTCTTCGCCTTGATAGTGATAGGCACTCCATGCTCGTCGCTGCCGCATATATACAGCACGTCTTCGCCACGCATGCGCAGGAACCGCACGTAAATGTCTGCCGGAACATATACTCCGGCCAGATGACCGATATGGACGGGCCCGTTTGCGTAAGGCAGCGCGCAGGTCACCAGCGTTCTTTTGAAATTCTTTTCACTCATACTCTTCCAAGCTTTTCGGTTAGTGTTTTTTTCAGTTTGTTCAGTTCAATTATATTCTGCAGTATGTTCTCGGCCTCGCTCTCGTCGCAGCCCCGCAGCTTCCGGTTCAGGTCGGAAATCTCGCAGGCTATGCGCGTCTGGTTGAAGCTCAGCAGCGCTTTTGGCACGAATATGGCCAGAAGCGTGCTCTCGTTTGTCAGCGAAGCCTCGAACTTTTTCACCGTAAGGTGATGCTTTTCTTCCAGTATGTCCTGCGTCACCGCACGGATCACAGGGTTCTCGTCGTTCATGAGCCGTACCGCTATCTGCTCTTGTGTGAGTTCCGATTCGTACAGCTCGAAATATTTCTCCGAAGTCTGGAAATACGACTCGTTCGCGAATCTCACGGAGTCTTCATACAGGCTCCTGTCTATGAATTCCGCCACGGTCGATACGTGCTCCGGATCGAAATACTCCGAATCCCTGTCGAAAAGCAGCTCGTTGCGTCCGTATCTCAGCAGGAATGTCATGAGTTCCCTCTCGCACGGAGCCATGGCCTTGTCCGTGATCAGCGGGCTGCGCTGCTGTGGAACGCCTATGTATGCGTCCTGCGGATATTGCTCCCCGGCCTGCCGTACGGCGGAATTTTCTTCCTGCTCCCCGTTTGCCGCGGCCGCCCTTTCCCTTTCGCGTCTCTTTTCTTCAAGGGCCCTGTCCCTTGTCTGCTTTATGCGGCGCAGCAGCAGCTCTTCCTCCACATTCAGGCGGAGTCCGGCCATCTGCACATATACGCTGCGCTTTACAGGGTCCGGTATCAGCGCGATAGTATCGGCTATGTCGTTTATCAGTCCGGCTTTCTTTACCGGGTCGTCGCCGGCTTCCTCTAAGCGCAGGCCTATCGTGAACGCTATGAAATCCTGCTCATTGTCGCGGATGAAGCTTTCCACCTCCTCACGAGTGTGCTTGCGGCTGAACGAATCCGGGTCGTCACCGTCCGGCAGCAGCACCACCTTCACGTTCAGTCCTCCCTCTAAGACGAGGCCTATTCCTCTCTGGGCCGCGTGTATGCCGGCCGAATCGCCGTCATATATGATGGTCACATTGTCCGTGTAGCGCTTGATTAGCTTCACCTGCTCTGTAGTGAGCGAGGTGCCGGACGATGCCGCCACATTGCATATTCCCAGCTGATGCATTGATATCACATCCAGATAGCCTTCCACCAGTATGAACTTGTCCTGCTTGTGGATTTCGTTCCTGGCCTGGTACATGCCGTACAGGGTGTGGCGTTTCAGGTATATCTCGGTCTCGGGAGAATTTATGTATTTGGCTACGCTTTTGTCGTTCTTGAGGGTGCGGCATCCGAACGCTATCACACGCCCGCCGATATTGTGGATAGGGAAGACGACGCGGTCATAGAACCTGTCCATCACCCTGCCGTCGTCAGTGCGGAAGCACAGGCCCGTCTCCACCAGATATTCCTCCTTGAAACCGGCGCCGCGCGCTGCCGTCTGCAATGCGTTGCGGCTGTTTGGAGCCCATCCAAGCCCGAATTTCTCTATCGTCGCGTCCTCCAGCCCGCGGCTCTTGAAATAAGCGTAGCCTATATGGCCTTCGGGGGTCTTCAGCTGATCCGCGAAGAACTTCTGCGCGAACTCGCTTGTCAGCAGCAGGGACTCGCTTTTCTGGCGGGCCGCTATGTCTTCGGCGGTCTCCTCTTTCTCCACTACCTCGATATGATATTTCTTTGCAAGGAATTTGAGGGCCTCCGTGTAAGTGAGGTTCTCATGCTCCATCACGAAACCCACGGCGGTGCCGCTCTTGCCGCATCCGAAGCACTTGAATATGCCTTTTGCCGGCGACACATAGAACGACGGGGTCTTCTCGTTATGGAACGGACAGCACGCGATCATGTTGGCTCCGCGGCGCTTCAGCGTCACGAAGTCTCCTACGACCTCCTCGATGTGCGAGGCGTCCAGGATCGCTTCCACTGTCTGGCGAGGTATCATCAGCTCAGTCCTTCAATCTCTCCGTTCACTATGTCTATGTTCTGTGCCTGAGGCACTTTAGGCAGTCCCGGCATGCGTATGATGCTGCCCGCGATGGCGACTGTCATCTCGGAACCCGTATTCAGCACGATGTCCCTGATCTCGAACGGGAATCCCTCCGGAGCGCCGTAGGCCTTCGGATTCTGGCTGAATGAATATTGCGTCTTGGCGATACATACAGGGAACCTGTCCATGCCTGTGCGCGACGCCGTCTCCAGTTTCTCCAGCGCCTTGCGGCTGAATGAAACCTCTCCTGCGCCGTAAATCTTCTTCGCCACGGCCTCGATTTTTTCCTTTGGGCCCAGCTCGTCTCCGTAAGTGAATTCCAGCGGTGCGGAAGGATTCTTTTCAATCGTCTCCACTACCTTCGCGGCGAATTCTTCAGCGCCCTTGCCGCCCTCCGCCCATGCGTTGTTCAGCGCGAACTCCACGCCGATTCCGGCGCAGTGCTCCCGTACCAGCCTGATCTCGTCTTCCGTGTCCGAAGAAAACCTGTTGAGACACACGAGCACGCTCTGGCCGAAGCTCTGCAGGTTTCGTATATGGCGGTCGAGATTTGCGAAGCCGTTGACGACTCCCTCAGGATTAGGCA
The DNA here is from genome assembly GCA_964385835.1 of uncultured Muribaculaceae bacterium. Taxonomy (GTDB): domain Bacteria; phylum Bacteroidota; class Bacteroidia; order Bacteroidales; family UBA932; genus Cryptobacteroides. Next base: position 13,188 of record CAYLQE010000037.1, read on the forward strand.
GCCTGATGTCGCTCTCCGCGACTCCTCCGTGCATCTTGAGACCGTTGAGCGTGGCTACCAGCACTGTGAGTGACGGCTGTATTCCGGCCTTGCGGCATTTGATGTTAAGGAATTTCTCGGCACCCAGGTCGGCGCCGAAGCCTGCCTCCGTCACCACGTAATCGGCAAGGCTCATGGCCGTCTTCGTCGCTATGATGCTGTTGCAGCCGTGCGCTATGTTCGCGAACGGGCCTCCGTGGACGATCACCGCTCCGCCCTCCACGGTCTGCACGAGATTCGGTTTCACGGCATCCATAAGCAGGACTGTGATAGCTCCTCCCACTCCGAGGTCTTTCACGGTGAAAGGCTTGTCGTCCATCGTGTAGCCCAGCAGGATATTCTCTATGCGGCGGCGCAGGTCATCTATGCCGCTGCTCAGACACAGGATCGCCATGATCTCCGAAGCCGGAGTGATGTCGAATCCGCTGATAAGTTTCTGTCCGTTGGTAGCCGGGCCGAGTCCCGTCACGATCTGGCGCAGGTTGCGGTCATTCACGTCGAGCACCCTCTTCCATACTATTTCCTTAAGCCGGAAACCCTCTTTCGCGTGCTGGTACAGATAATTGTCCAGCAGGGCCGATATCATGTTGTGGGCCGATGTCACGGCGTGGAAGTCTCCGGTGAAATGCAGGTTGATCTTGTCCATCGGCAGCACCTGGGCGTAACCGCCGCCTGCCGCGCCTCCCTTCATTCCGAATACCGGGCCGAGCGAAGGTTCACGCAGGGCCGCGATGCAGTTCCTGCCTATCCTGCGCATGCCCTCCGCCAGACCTATGGATACGGTGGTCTTGCCTATGCCGGCCTTGGTGGCGGTAATTGCGGTGACGAGAATAAGTTTCGACTTGGCGGCCTTCTCTTCATCGATGAGCGATACCGGCAGCTTCGCCATATAATGTCCGTACTGCTCCAGCATCTCTTCATGTATGCCTGCTTCCGCGGCCACGTCCTTGATTTTGCGCAAAGGCGTCTCGCGTGCGATCTCTATATCCGTCTTCATCGGTTCTCCTTTATATTAATAGGTTGTACAATCTACAAAAATAATGAAAAAAACAGAGCGCTCCAACGGGTGCCCTGCCTTTTTTCATGAATATTTTATTCAGTAATTCTGTTGTCCAACTCTTTGAAAAGAGAGGAGAAAAATCGAAAAGCGGGACGTCCGGCAACATTTATTTAATCAAATTGTCGTATATTTAGCGAAAAATATTTGAACAGTGACTGTTCGAAACTTTTAAATAAAGAAAAGAACTATGGCCGGTGAAATTCAATTTATGCTTTACAATATGCCCGAAGAAGATGGCAAGGTGCAAGTCGTTATAAAAGACGAAACGCTCTGGTGTACCCAGAAAGCAATGGCACAGCTGTTTGGCGTCGACAAATCCGGGATTTCCCGTCATATATCCAATATATTCAAGTCTGGTGAATTGACAGCGGATACGACAGTTGCAAAAATTGCAACCGTCGTAAACAGGGGCCTCAGGGGAGAGATTGAAGAAGAGGTAGACTTCTATAATCTTGATATGATAATCTCTGTGGGCTATCGTGTAAATTCTGCAAAAGCCACACGTTTCCGCCAGTGGGCAACAAAAATTTTGAACGAGTATATCCGCAAAGGATTTGCTATGGATGATGAACGGCTTAAGCAAGGAACAGCTATGTTCGGCAAGGATTATTTTAGGGAATTGCTCGAACGTGTACGTTCTATTCGTGCCAGTGAACGCCGGATATGGCAGCAGATAACTGATATATATGCGGAATGCAGCATCGATTATGACAAATTTTCACCGACGACGTATGATTTTTATGCAATGATACAGAACCGCTTCCATTTTGCAATTACCGGCCAAACCGCTGCTGAAATAATTTACAGCAAGGCTGACCATACAAAAGAAAATATGGGACTGACAACTTGGAAACACTCGCCGGACGGACGCATACTGAAATCTGATGTTTCTATTGCCAAGAACTATTTGCAAGAGAATGAAATCCGACAACTTGAGCGGGCTGTAAGCGGATATTTCGATTATATTGAAGATTTGATAGAAAGGGAAAACGCATTCACTATGGAGCAATTTGCTGCCAGTGTAAATGAATTCCTCACATTCCGCCGTTACCAGATTTTGCCTGACAAAGGTCGTATATCAGCGGTACAAGCAAAGGAAAAAGCAGAACAAGAATACGACATGTTCAACTGTAAGCAACGTATTGATTCCGATTTTGACAAACAAGTTCGGGGTTTGTTGGGAAAATAAATAACCAACTGTTAGACATTGTAATATGAAACGAGGCCGACCAAAAAGCAATTTTGGGCCGGTTTCTTTTTTGTAGATGGTTCCATGGTGCAATGGTTGGCATAGCCATGTCCGGGACTCCGCTCCCATTCGGTCGCTCCGGCCCTTCCCATGCGAGCTCCCAAACCGGGGTAGTGTGATTTACTGATTCAGGTTGACTATTCGGTCTGCCTTATCACTTGGAAAAGTTGACTCGAAAAAACACGGCCATAGCCCTTAGCAAAACTACAAAACTATAACAGCTGTTGTATACAAAGAAAAGAAAGACTCCTACCTTTGTTCACAACATCTATAGTCGTTTGCAAAGGTAAGAGTCACCCTTATTATTTGTTTCAGTAGCCGGGGGCTGTTTCGTGGAAAATTATTCCTCTGTTACCACAGGCTTCTTGCCTACTTTCACGACCTCGACGTCGAATACGAGTGTGCTGTTAGGCTTGATGTCGCCGCCCATTGCGCGTTTGCCGTAAGCAAGATCCGCTGGAATGTAAAGTTTGATCTTGCCGCCCTCGCCTACAAGCTGCATGCCCTCGGTCCAGCCAGGGATCACGCGGTCAAGAGTGAAGCGTACAGGGTCGCTGTCAGGATCCGAACCGTCGAATTTGGTGCCGTCGATAAGGGTTCCGGTATAGTGTACCCATACTGTGTCTGACGGACCTGCCTTTACATCGTTGCCGTCAGCGAGGATCTCGTAAAGAAGTCCGCTCTCTGTCTTCTCCACGCCGCCTTTGTTGTACATCTTGTCGAGGAAAGCCTGACCCTCAGCGAGGTTCTTGGCAGCTGCGTAGTTGTTGCGTTTTGTAATGTATGCGTCGAAAGCTGAGTTCATCTCGTCAGGGCTGATCTTGAAGTTCGCGTTGAACTCATCTGTGCCCATCTGGCCTTTTGCATTGATGAAGTCGTTCATGCCTTTCTTGATCTGCGCCATATCGAGATCTCCGAGCTTGTCTGCGAAATTGTTCGCCTTGATGAAATAGCCGAAGTTTACGCCGATAAGGTAGCTTACAGAATCGATTTCCGAAGAAGTCGGAGCCGGTGCGTCAACTTTTGGATTGTTGCCGCATGATGCGAGCATTGCCACTGCAACTGCTGCGAATGAGATAAATTTGATTGATTTCATGATATTTTGTTTAATTTTTTCTCAAAGTGGTGCAAATATAAATATTTTTTGCTTAACTTAGAAGTTGTTTTAAAATGATTATTCTCTTTTATTGTTGCATTTTGCAGGTCATTTCCTTCATATCCGCCGTTCATGCGGCCCTGCCCCGCTTCAGGAATGACGGAACGGCCCCTGCAGGCTGCGATGACTGAAACAGGCAATCATTCCGAAACGGCTCATTAAAATACAAAAACCGGGCAAATGGAAATCACATCCGCTGAAATACATGCCAAGCTGAAGGAATTCTTCGGCTATGACGCCTTCAAGGGCGAGCAGGAAGAAATAATCAAACACCTCTGTGACGGTGGCGACGCTTTTGTTCTGATGCCTACCGGCGGCGGCAAGTCACTGTGCTATCAGCTGCCGGCGCTTCTCATGGAAGGCACCGCCGTCGTGATTTCTCCTCTGATCGCACTCATGAAAAACCAGGTGGATGCAATCCGTGGCTTCGTGAGCGGCAACGAGGGCATCGCGCATTTCCTGAACTCGTCCCTCACGCGCCAGCAGACCGAGGAGGTGAAGGCAGATATAATGAACGGCGTCACCAAACTTCTCTATGTGGCTCCCGAATCCCTTACGAAATGGGAGAATGTGAAACTGCTGAAAGATATAAAGGTGTCATTCTTCGCCATCGACGAGGCGCACTGCATATCGGAGTGGGGACATGATTTCCGTCCTGAATACAGGCGCATACGCAAGATCGTCGACGAGATCGGCCGCGCGCCGCTGATCGCCCTTACGGCCACGGCCACGCCTAAGGTCCAGGGCGACATACAGAAGAATCTGGGCATGATGGACGCCAAGGTCTTCAAATCCTCATTCAACCGCCCTAACCTCTACTACGAGATCCGCGAGAAGCACGATCCGAAGAGGGATATCATAAAATTCATACGTTCCCACCCGCGTCAGTCTGGCATAATCTACTGTCTGAGCCGCAAGAAGGTGGAGGAAATGGCGGCGCTTCTGCGCGTGAACGGTATCAGGGCCCTGCCTTACCATGCCGGTCTGGACGCGAAGGTGAGGGCCGAGAATCAGGATGCGTTCCTGATGGAGAACGTGGAGGTCATAGTGGCCACGATAGCTTTCGGCATGGGCATAGACAAGGCCGACGTGCGTTTCGTCATACATTATGACATACCCAAATCCCTTGAGGGATATTATCAGGAAACGGGCCGCGCCGGACGTGACGGAGAGCCTGGCTCATGCATCGCGTTCTACAGCTACAAGGATATAAAGAAGCTGGAGAAATTCATGCAGGGCAAGTCCGTTTCCGAACAGGAGATAGGACGCCAGCTGCTGCAGGAAACCGCCGCTTACGCGGAATCTTCGCAATGCCGCCGCAAACTGCTGCTCAATTATTTCGGCGAGAAATACGAGACGGACAACTGCGGCAATTGCGACAACTGCATGCATCCGAAGGTGCATTACAACGGCAGCGCCGACATGAAGCTCGTCCTTGAGCTCGTCTCTTCTCTTCCGGAGCGCTTTAAGACGGACCATCTTTCGTTCATACTCTCCGGTACGGAGACGGCGATGATAAAATCATACCACCACGACCAGCTGGACTTCTTCGGGGCCGGCAGCGACCGCGGTTCCAAGTTCTGGACAGGCGTCATACGCCAGGGCATACTGCTCGGCCTGCTGGACAAGGAGATAGAGAGCTACGGGCTCGTGTCCGTGACGGACGCGGGACGCGCGTTCCTTGAACATCCGCATGAACTTATGCTCAGTGTGGAACAGGATTTCGCGGCCTGTGACGACGATGATGACGACGACAGCGCCGCAGCTGCCCGTCAGGGCGGCGGAGGCGGGGACCTTATCCTGCTGTCCATGCTCCGCGACCTGCGCAAGGATATGGCCCGCCGTCTGAGGCTTCAGCCGTGGGTGATTTTCAGCGATCCGTCTCTGGAAGACATGAGCATAATGTATCCGGTAACCATCGACGAGCTGAGGAAATGTTCGGGAGTGGGCGAGGGCAAGGCCCACAAGTTCGGCGCGGAGTTCGTAAGGCTCATCGGAAAATACGTGCTGGAGAACGAGATAGACCGTCCGGACGATTTCGTCCTGAAATCCACCTCGGCGAAGAGTCCGCACAAAATATCTATAATCCAGAACGTTGACCGCCAGATCCCGCTGGAGGATATAGCGCGCAACCTCGGTATGGATATGGACCATTTCCTTTCGGAGCTGGAGAGCATAGTCTACAGCGGAACAAGGCTCAACCTCGACTATTACATAGAAGACGAGCTTGACCCTGATGTCGTGGACGAGCTGTTCGATTATTTCGACAACGATGCCGAGACCGATTCCCTCAGCGAGGCGCGCCGCAAGCTCGGCGAAGACACCTACTCCGATATCGAGCTCCGCATCGTACGCCTCAAATATCTCTGCGAAAAAGGGTCCTAAAACTCTTCCTTTATATTATAGTCGTTGCGTGCGCCGCTGCTGCGTGATATCATTTCGCAGATGAAGCCGGTGCAGAAGAGGATGACGCCTGTCACCAGCATGATCAGGGCCAGATAGAAAAGCGGCTGGTCGGTGACAGGGCGGAACATTAGCCCGCGTGACTGGCAGATGAGTTTCTTTATTATGACCCAGACTGTCATGACGGCGCCTATGATGAAGCTGAGCAGGCCTGTCGCTCCGAAAAAGTGCATCGGCTTTTTGCTGAACTTGCCGAGAAACCACAGGGACATGAGGTCCAGCAGACCGTGCACGAAGCGGTCCAGCCCGAATTTGCTGACGCCGTATTTGCGTTTCTGATGATGCACCGGCACTTCGGTGATGCGGGTGTAGCCGGCGTTCTTCGCAAGGTAAGGGATATACCGGTGCATGTCGCCGTACACCTCTATGGCTTTCACAACCTCGTTCTTGTATGCCTTCAGGCCGCAGTTCATGTCATGGAGCCTGATTCCCGTCACCCGGCGTGCCGTCGCGTTGTACAGCTTGGAAGGCAGGTTCTTCGTGAGCTTGTTGTCCTGACGGTTCTGTTTCCATCCGCTTACGATGTCATAATCCTCGACGGTGATTTTCGAGTACATTCCCGGAATCTCCTCAGGGCTGTCCTGAAGGTCGGCGTCCATGGTCACGACCACGCGCCCCAGGGCGGCCTTGAATCCCTCGTACAGCGCTGCGGACTTGCCGTAGTTGCGCCGCAGGCGTATGCCCCTGACATCAGGCGCGTTCCCCTCGCCATTGTCCTCCCAGAAGCCTTTCACTATGTCCCAGGAGCCGTCGCATGAGCCGTCGTCCACGAATATGACCTCGTAGCTGAACCGTCCGTCCAGGCTTTTTCTTATCCACTGATAAAGCTCCGGCAGCGATTCGGCCTCGTTGAAAAGGCAGATTATGACTGACAGGTCATATTTATATGTTTGTGTCCTGCTCATCTGTATCCTGTCCGTCGGGTTCTTCGTCAAACGGATTGCTGCTGATGATGCCCGGCGCGAGTATCGCCGGAAGTATCAGGGCCCAGAGGCTGCAATATATGAAAACGGAGAAGAATGCGATCTGAGGGAAGTTCGCCTCCACCGCCTCGAGGGCGCTGACAGTGTTCCTGTCGAGCGCGGACGCCATCGCTCCGACGGCCGTGTCTATGGCTGTCTTTACGATCTCCGGATTCCACATGTAGTATGCCATGTTCAGGGCCGCGATTACAAGCGCCGACAGTACTCCGGCTGTAAGTCCGAACCTGTAAAGGTCGGAGCGCGAGGCGCCGCCGTGCGAGATCTTGAAGCGTGTCATGTAAAGGTGCATGAGCTTGATGCACACCGCTATCTTCGCCAGCTGCACTATAAATGCAAGTATGCTTGCCCATGTCGCCTGCATGGTCGCCAGCGCGTTGTTTGCAAGGAACTCGGCCGAGCATACGGCAGCCAGGACAAGGCCGCTTATGCCCGCTTCGTGCCAGATGGTCCTGAATGTGATTTTTTTCTCCATTATTATACTTTTTAGATGAGCAAAGATAGAAAAAAATTCGTACCTTTGCGCGATTGTTTGTAAATGTTAAAATAATTATGGCATATATCAAATATCCGGACGGAACCAACAAGTCTTTTGACTGGGACAATTTGGAAGACAGGAAAGTTTTCTGGCACAGCAGTTCGCACCTTATGGCCCAGGCCCTCGAAGCGCTCTATCCGGGCGTCAAGTTCGGCATCGGCCCTGCGGTCGAGAACGGCTTTTATTACGATGTGGATCTTAACGGCCGCACTATTACAGAGGCCGATCTTCCGGCTATCGAGAAGAAGATGCTGGAGCTTGCGAAGACAAAGGAGACTTTCGAGTGCAGGATGGTGTCCAAGGAGGAGGCATTGAAGACCTTCACCGAAAAGGGCGACGAATACAAGGTGGAGCTCATCTCGGAGCTTGAGGACGGCAAGATCTCGTTCTACACCAACGGAAACTATATCGACCTTTGCCGCGGTCCCCATATTTCCGATACCTCCATCATCAAGGCTGTAAAGCTGACCGCGATCGCCGGCGCATACTGGCGCGGCGATGACAAACGCCAGCAGCTCACCCGTATATACGGCATATCGTTCCCTAAGGCTTCCCTGCTTGAGGAGTACAACAGGATGATCGAGGAGGCCAAGAAACGCGACCACCGCCTTATCGGCAAGCAGATGGAACTGTTCACTTTCAGCCAGCGCGTCGGCCAGGGCCTGCCTCTGTGGCTCCCTAAGGGCGCCGATCTCCGCGGCCGTCTCGAGGACTTCCTCAAGAAGATCCAGAAGTCATACGGCTATCTGCCTGTGATCACCCCGCATATCGGCAACAAGGACCTGTACGTTACATCCGGCCACTATGCCAAATACGGCAAGGATTCGTTCCAGCCTATCCACACTCCGGAAGAGGGCGAGGAATACCTGCTCAAACCGATGAACTGCCCTCATCACTGCGAGATCTACCGCAGCAAGCCGCGTGCATACAAGGATCTCCCTCTGCGTTTCGCCGAGTTCGGCACCGTGTACCGC
>CAYLQE010000038.1:0-21097 GCA_964385835.1 uncultured Muribaculaceae bacterium
TGCTCGGCTCTATCGACGCCAACCGCGGCGACTATCAGAACGGCTGGGATACCGACCAGTTCCCGATCGACCTTTATGAACTTGTACAGGCTATGATGGTTATCGTGAAAGGCGGCGGACTTCAGGGCGGCGGCACCAACTTCGACGCCAAGACACGCCGCAACTCCACAGACCTCAAGGATATCTTCATCGCCCATATCTCCGCAATGGACACAATGGCCCGCGCCCTGCTTGTAGCGGCCGACATCCTCGAGAATTCAGAGATTCCTGCCATGCTCAAGGAGAGATACGCATCTTTCGACAGCGGCATCGGCAAGGAGTTCGAGGAGGGCAAACTTACTCTCGAGCAGGTAGTGGAATATGCCAGGACACAGGGCGAGCCAGCCGTCACTTCAGGCAGCCAGGAGCTTTACGAGTCAATCGTCAACCTTTACATATAGTCATACGCGATGACAGGTTACAGACAGACAGGCAGCAGAGGCTATCTCTTCGGGATAGTCCTCGTTGCCGTTATCGGAGGACTGCTGTTCGGATATGACACGGCTGTCATTTCCGGCGCGGACAAAGGCCTGCAGGCATTCTTCCAGGGAGCATCCGATTTCCGCTATACGGACGGAATGCACGGCTTCACGACCTCCAGCGCGCTGATAGGCTGTATCATCGGCGCTTTCCTCTCGGGAATCCTTTCCTCGAAGCTCGGCCGCAAGAAATCTCTTTTTATCGCGGGCGTGCTCTTCCTCCTTTCGGCCCTGGGCTCGTATTATCCCGAGTTCCTGTTTTTCCCTAAAGGAACCGCCACATTCAGGCTTCTTGTCGCATTCAATTTCTACCGCATACTGGGCGGCGTAGGCGTGGGCATCGCGTCCGCACTGTGCCCGATGTATATCGCCGAGGTCGCTCCGGCCTCGAAGCGCGGCGCCCTCGTGTCGTGGAACCAGTTCGCCATCATCTTCGGCCAGCTTGTGGTATATTTCGTGAACTACCTCATCATCCGCTCCCATATCGATGACCCTGCGATACAGCAGTGGACAGCGGCTGTCGGCTGGAGGGTCATGTTCGTCAGCGAGTGCGTTCCCGCAGGACTTTTCGCCCTGCTCATCCTGCTTGTGCCCGAGACTCCGCGCTTCCTCGCGCTCAACGGCCATGAAGACAAGGCCCTCGTTGTCCTTAGCAACATCAACGGCGAGAGCGACGCGCGCCGCATCCTTTCCGAAATCAAGGAGACCGCCGTGGAGAAGAAAGAGAAGCTTTTCACATACGGATGGATCGTCGTTTTCGTCGGTATCATGCTCAGCGTGTTCCAGCAGGCCATCGGCATCAATGCCGTCCTGTATTTCGCGCCCCGCATTTTCGAGAGCATGGGCCTGGGCGACCCTATGATGTATACCGTATTCATGGGCGTGATCAACATCTCATTCACCGTCCTTGCTATCGTGACGGTCGAGAAGCTGGGCCGCAAGCCTCTGCTTGTCTGCGGCTCGCTGCTTATGGCGCTGGGCGCTTTCGGCGTGGCCCTGAGCAATGTATGCGATGTTCCCGCGATAGTACCCGTGATCAGCATCCTTCTTTACAGCGCCTCGTTCATGTTCAGCTGGGGTCCCGTATGCTGGGTATATCTTTCAGAGCTGTTCCCTAATACAATACGCAGCCAGGCTACCGCCATCGCAGTGGCATTCCAGTGGATTTCAAATTTCATCGTCTCGTCCACTTTCGTGCCTATGTACAATTACAGCCACTTTATGGCATACGCCCTGTACGGTACCGTGTGCGTGATTGCCGCCGTATTCGTATGGCGTCTGGTGCCGGAGACCAAGGGCAAGACCCTCGAGCAGATCACCCTGCTGTGGAAAGAACGCTCGGGAAAAAAGACAGAATAAACCAAATATATCAGTTATGAAAAAGTTGTTTTTTATTGCTTCCGCAGTAGCGGCCCTCGTGTTTGGGGCGGCTTCATGCGAGAAAGAGGAGCAGACATCCGGGCTCACTCTCAACAAGACCGAGATTTCCCTGAGTGTCGGGGAGACATTCATTCTCGAGGCCAATCTTAAGACAGAAGAGATTCTCTATGTCAAATTCACATCCGGCAATCCTGCAATATGTTCGGCATCCCTTGTACAGGGCACCACCACAGCCAAGATCACCGCACGCGCTGCAGGCGAGACCACTGTCACTGTAACAGCCGGCGATTACACTGCCACATGCAAGGTGACTGTAGAGGAAAAACCCGTTCCGCTCACAGGTATCGAGCTCAATGCTTCCGAACTTACTCTCAGCGTGGGCAACGTACAGACCCTTACCGCCAAGCTTCTTCCTGCCAACACTACTGAAAAAGCTGAGGTGAAGTGGGAGAGCGACAAAACATCCGTAGCGACAGTTGACGGCGGCAAAGTGACCGCGGTCGCCGAAGGTACCGCGAAGATCACCGCATCCGCAGGCGCATTCAAGGCCGAGTGTATCGTTACTGTGGAAAAACATGTCGACCCTGTAAGCGGCAAGGTCATCAAAATGAACAGCACTTATTTCCCTTACACATGGCCTGACGAGTATTCTGTTCTCAACGACGTTTCCATCGAATGCTGGATCAACACTGCGGGCAGCGGCGGCAACCAGTCCATCGTCGGAATCGAGGGCATTTTCCTTCTCCGTACGGAGACCAGCCAGTTCCAGCTCATTTACGGCGGCGACAAGAGGGCTGGCAGCAATGAGTACAGTGAGATGAAGATAGCTACTTCTTATAATGACTATCTCAACAAGTGGACTCATCTTGCAGTGACTTACAGCAAGAACGGCATGGTATGCCTCTATGTGGACGGCAAGAAGAAAGACGAGGCCTTCGCGAAGGATCATGGCATCGACATGAACGGCGTTGGCGCGCAGTGGGGTCTTCCTTTCTCATTCTACATCGGCAACGCGGCATCGGGCGACCGTTACATAAACGGCAATATCGCTTATGTGCGCGTATGGAAAAAGGCCCTCAGCGAATCCGAGATTACAGCCAATATGAAGAAGCCGGATGTCAAGGATTCGGATCTGATCGCAAACTGGAAATTCAACGAGGGACAGGGTAACAGCATCAACGATGCCACAAACAACGGCCGCACACTCACTCCTATGCATTGGGAAGGCGGAAGCAACGGATCTGCCTCTGAAAGCGAAATCGAGTGGGTTGACGGCGAGCTTCCATTCTGATTGTTAAATGAAAATAATCTACAGATTTCTGATCATTGTCTCGATGCTGGCGGCTTTTTCCGCCTGCGTCGGGACAGAACCTTATGATCCTGACAAGGAGACGGAGAAACCCGATCCGAAGCCGGATCCCGATCCAGACCCCGACCCGGACCCTGACCCGGACCCCGATCCGGATCCTGATCCAGACCCTGAGCCTGATAAAGGGCGCTGGGACGATACGGGCAAGGATCTTCCCGTCTATCCTTCATACAATCCTGTAAGCGCTCTGGCGGATTTCCCGCGCATGGACATACAGCTGTCCGGCGGCTATTCCAGCGTTCCGGGCAAGGACTGGACCGGCGAATATCCTTATATCGACGCCACGGTGACATGCAAGGACCTGAAAGGGATGTACGGCGAAGTCACCGACATTTCCAACCTGAAGATGCAGATACGCGGCAGGGGCAATACCACATGGAATGCCGAGGGCGGAGTGAAGAATCCGTACCGTATCAAACTCTCCGAGCACAACAGGCTGTTCGGCATGAAAGGCGACAAGGACTGGATACTGCTGGCCGATGTGCAGGACCCTACGGTAATGCGCAATGTCGTCGCGCAGCGTATAGCCCGCATGGTAAGCATGCCGTGGGCGCCGAAGTGCAGGGCGGTGGAGCTGTATATCAACGGCCGGTATGCCGGATGTTACCAGCTTTTCGAGGCCAAGGAGGTGGACAGGGACAACAAGGTTCCCGTGACTCCCGTACTTGACGGACAGACCGACGGAGGATATTATCTGGAAATCGACGACAAGAGCGACACCGACCAGTGGTTCCGGACCCGCACTTTCGGAAAGCAGATCAAATACAAGAATCCGAAGAGCCCGTCTTCGGCACAGAAGAGCTATATCGAGGACTATGTGAACACTGTGGAGCAGAAGCTCGCCGCCAGGAATTTCGAGGGCGAGGGCAGCTACAAGGATTATGTGGAGCTGTCTACCTTCATAAACCAGTATATAGTCCAGGAGCTTTCGATGAATGTGGACGGCAACATGCGCCTTTCCACATATTTCGCGAAAGACAGCGATACGAAGCTTTTCATGCCTATGGTATGGGATTTCGATCTTGCGTTCGGCAACTGCACATATCTGGGCAAGGACTTCAACCTGCCTTATTATGACGGCAGCCGCGACGGCCCTTACGGGTGGTTCATAAAGATACGCGGAGGATATCCGAGCGAGAACAAGGGGCAGAAGGACACCTACTACCAGTACATGTTCATGGACAAGGAGTTCGTGGACGCGCTCAAGGCACGCTGGAACGAGGTCCGTCCGCGTCTGGACAATATCCCTGCGTTCATGGACAAGATGTACGAATATTACAAGCCTGCCTATGAGCATAATGTGTCCGCAGGCAAGAATCCGCGCATCCGCGGCTACAACAGCTATCCGGATTATTTCACCGACCAGAAGAGCGCCATAAAGTGGATGCAGGACTGGTATAAGAAGCGTCTGGAGTGGCTTGACAAGGAGATCAACGCCCTTTAGACCGGCCGCTTCATGGAGGCCGCGGTCTTCAGCGTCTCCGTAAAAATGCCAAGGCCCCGGGAAACCATTCCCCGGGGCCTTGCTTTATGCCGCCGGCCTTAAATGAGGCGGCCTTATCTTGTAAGCCTGACGAATACGGACAGCGGCAGAACTTTGCCGAAACGGTCTTTCAGAGCGAGTTCTCCGCATTCCAGGCTCTTGAAGTTCCTGAATGTCTGTCTTGCGAGGGTCTCGGCCAGAGTGGCGCTGTAGCCGTTTGAATACAGGTTCAGGACCATGAATGCGTTTTCCCCGGCCAGTATTTTGTCCACGCTCTGCAGCATTTCGAAAAGGCATTCGTCGAGCTTCCATTTTTCTCCGTCCGGCCCGTGTCCGTATGCGGGAGGGTCAAGGATGATGCCGTTGTACCTGTTGCCGCGGCGCACCTCGCGCTGCACGAACTTCATCGCGTCCTCCACTATCCAGCGTGTGCCGTCCATATTGCTGAGCTCCTGGTTCTGGCGCGCCCATGTCACGACCTGACGCACCGAGTCCAGATGGATGACATCCGCTCCGGCGGCCTTCGCGGCCAGGGATGCCGCTCCCGTATAGGCGAACAGGTTCAGTACCTTCGGTATCGACGGCATGTCCTTCACGAGATCCTCCGTCCTGCGGTATATCCAGTTCCAGTTCGGCGCCTGTTCCGGAAACACTCCCACATGCTTGAAAGAGGTGAGCCCGAGCCGCAGGTGGAAACGCGGCCCCGCGCCGTAGGCGATCTTCCACTGGTCGTCCATTTTCCTCAGCCTCTCCCATGTTCCGCTGTCCTCCTTGCCGGCCTTGCCGAATCCTGCGCCGGGACGGAACCAGGTATGCGTCATGGCTTTCCAGTCGTTCTCACTCATGGATTTGCTCCAAAGGGCCTTTGGCTCGGGGCGGCGCAGAAAATACTGGCCGAAGCGCTCCAGCTTCTCGAAATCGCCGGAATCCACCAGCTCGTAATCGCGCCATTGCTGCGAAGGGTATTCAATTGACATCGCGTACTTTTCTTTTTGTATCCGCAAAGGTACAAAAATTGGTTATTTATCCGGAGAAAATTACTAAATTTGCGTGCTTGACATTAAAGATAAATCAAACATATAAAATTATAATTTTATGCAGTGTTCAATCGATACTTACAATTTCGCCGGCAAAAAGGCGATTGTACGCGTGGACTTCAATGTTCCGCTCAATGAAAAATTCGAAATTACTGATGACACCCGTATCCGTGCGGCTATGCCTACCCTCAAGAAAGTTCTTGCCGAGGGCGGTTCGCTCATCATCATGTCCCACCTGGGCCGTCCTAAGGGCGTTACTGAGAAATTCTCCCTCAAACATATCATCGGCCGCGTAAGCGAGCTTCTCGGCGTAGAGGTCAAATTCGCGGATGACTGCCAGAAGGCGCAGGAGGCCTGCGCTGCCCTCAAGCCGGGCGAGGCGCTGCTTCTCGAGAACCTCCGTTTCTATGCAGAGGAGGAGGGCAAGCCACGCGGACTCGCAGAGGATTGCACCGACGAGGAGAAGAAAGCAGCTAAAGCTGCGGTCAAAGAGAGCCAGAAAGGCTTCGTGAAGACTCTTGCTGGCTATGCCGACTGCTATATCAACGACGCGTTCGGCACCGCGCACCGCGCTCACGGTTCCACAGCCCTCATCGCCAAATATTTCCCTAACGACAAGATGTTCGGCTATCTGATGGAAGGCGAGATCAAGGCTATCGACAACGTACTCAAGAATGCCCAGCATCCTTTCACCGCCATCATCGGCGGCAGCAAGGTGTCTTCAAAGCTCGCCGTTCTCGAAAGCATGCTCGAGCGTGTGGACAACCTCATCATCGGCGGCGGCATGGGCTATACTTTCATCAAGGCCCAGGGCGGCCAGATCGGCAACTCCCTCCACGAGGATGATCTCATGCCTAACGCTCTCGAGATCCTCGCCAAGGCAAAGGAGAAAGGAGTGAACATCTACCTCAGCACACAGACTCTCGTCGCTGACGCTTTCAGCGCCGATGCGAATACACAGCTCGTTCCTTCCAATCAGATCCCTGAAGGCTGGGAAGGCGTGGACGCGGGTCCAGAGTCTCTCGCGACATGGAAAGAGGTTATCCTCAACTCAAAGACAATCCTCTGGAACGGCCCTGTAGGCGTGTTCGAGATTCCTGCATTCGCTAAAGGTACTCTCCAGATCGCACAGGATCTTGCCGACGCTACCGAAAAAGGCGCATACACGCTGGTGGGCGGCGGTGACTCCGTGGCTGCCGTTACCCAGATGGGCTATGCAAAGAAAGTGTCTTATGTTTCAACCGGCGGCGGCGCTATGCTCGAAGCGCTCGAGGGTAAAGAGCTTCCGGGTATCGCAGCTGTCAGGGAGTAATGATAGGCTCTTTATTCGTACACTGGAACGCAAGTCCGTTCATTTTTACCATCGGATCCTTCGGGCTCCGGTGGTATTCGATATTATTCGTGGCCGGATTCGTGCTCGGATATTACATATTCCAGCACTTCTTCAAGAAAGAGAATCTGCCGGGAGACAAGCTTCTTGACCCGCTTCTCTACACTCTGGCCATCGCCACTCTCGTCGGCGCGCGCCTGGGCCACTGCTTTTTTTATGAGCCGTCATATTACCTGGCCCATCCGATCGAGATATTCCAGCCGTGGAAAGGCGGACTCGCAAGCCACGGCGGCACCATAGCCCTGCTTCTGGCGATGTGGTGGTTCTCCCGCAAATACGGCAGGCAGTACGGCTTCGGCTTCCTTTGGATCCTGGACCGTCTTTGCATTGCCGTATGCTTCGCCGGAGCGTTCATCCGCCTGGGCAATCTTTTCAATTCCGAGATCTACGGCAATGTGACCGATCTTCCGTGGGGCTTCATTTTCGAAAGGAACGGCGAGATACTTCCGAAACACCCTACCCAGCTTTACGAGGCGGCTAGTTATTTCATTCTCGGGCTTGTCCTGCTCTGGCTGTATGAAAAGAAGCTCGACAAGCTGAAATCGGGTACTATAATAGGCATATTCTTCATCGTCCTCTTCGGAATGCGCTTCCTTATCGAATTCGTCAAGGAGCCGCAGGAGGCGTTCGAGGAGAACATGCTTCTGAATATGGGACAGCTGCTGAGTATCCCGTTCATACTCGCCGGTGTCGGACTGCTCGTTTGGAGCCTTTGCAAGGGCGGTCCTGCGCGGATTGCGGCCCATGCAAAGAAAAAATAGCCCTGACAGGCGGTTGTGGCATCGGTTTTGCATAAAACCGATGCTTGTTTTACAGTAAAAAATATGAAGTTTTTATTAGTTTTAACCCTACTTTTATGTCCTTTTGCCGATAATACGGAAAAGGACTCCGTTACGGAGAATCCGGCGGATACCTCGGTGGTGTCGCTGACACTGGAGGATGCGCTGAAGATAGCTCTGAGCGAGAATGTGTCCGTAAAGGTTGCGGACAAGGAAATCCAGAGGACTACGTATGCCAAACGCGGCGCATACGCGGCCCTCTTTCCGCAGATTGACGGTAGCGCGGCTTATCAGCGTACCATCAAGAAACAGGTGATGTACATGGACTTCGACATGGGAAGTCTGGGCGGCGGCGCATCCCAGGGCGGCGGTGACGGCCAGGAGACAAAGGCCGCTTCATCTACCGGCAAAGGCGGTCTCGAAGTGGGCCGCTGGAATACATGGTCCGCGGGCATCACGGCATCCATGCCGATTGTCAGCGCCCAGCTGTGGAAATCCCTTCAGATCAGCGGCGACGAGGTGGAGCTTGCGGTGGAGAAGGCACGCGGTTCGCGCCTTTCCATGGTTACCGGAGTGAAAGAGGCCTTTTTCGCGGTGCTTCTGGCGAAGGATGCAAATGCCGTGTATGAGCAGGCTTTGGAAAACGCCATGGAGAACCTCAGGGTGACCGAGCTCCGCTATGCCAGCCAGAAGGCTTCGGAAATGGACCTCCTCCGTGCGAAGACCACGGTCGCTAATGCCGTTCCTGACGTCTACAATTCAAGAAACAACATAGGCCTTGCCCTGTGGCGCCTGAAAGCCGTAATGGGCGTGGACCTTGATATGAACGTTACGGTGCAGGGAAGTCTGGCGGACTACGCGTCCACACTCTTCCATGACCTTCATGAGAATGATGATATCGATCTTTCCGCTAACAGCTCGCTGAAACAGCTGGAGCTGCAGGTGGACGAGCTTGCGAAGAACGTGCAGCTGAACAAGCTGGCTTATGTTCCGTCCCTTGCCCTGGCATTCAGCTATTCATACAATGCCATGGCCAATGACTTCGATTTCAGCCAGTACAACTGGACCCCTTATTCTTATGTGGGCCTGAGCCTTCAGATCCCTATCTTCAGTGGCGGCAAGCGTTATCATGCCGTAAAACAGAGCCAGGTGCAGCTCGAACAGGTGAAGCTTCAGCAGGAGCAGACCGGGCGCGAGCTGAAGATCGCCGTAAAAAGCTACCTGAGCACTATGGAGACCAATATGAACAGCTACTATGCGGCGGTTTCCGCAGTCGAGTCGGCCCGCAAGGGATATGACATCACGGCGACATCCTACGAGGTGGGCCGCAGCACTCTGGTGGAGCTGAACGACGCGCTGCTTGCAAGGGCTCAGGCTGAGCTCATGCAGTGGCAGTCGGTCTATACTTTCCTCATCGCCAAGGCCGGTCTTGAGGAACAACTGGGCAAGGATTATATACAGGATTAAACATAACATAAAATGAAAAGCGTTTTAAAATATATTTTCGCTCCGGTATGCGCCGCAGCTTTGTGTGTATCATGCCAGAATTCCGGGGAGCAGAAAAAACCCGAGATCAAGGAAGAGACGGCGCCGCTGGTAGCCCTTCAGGCTGCGGTATCCGAGACAATATCTGACGATATGGTGTATTCAAGCACCGTACAGGCATGGGCAAAGAACAATATCGTCCCTCAGCAGGGAGGCCGTATCGAAAAGCTGATGGTTGAGATCGGAGACTATGTAAAGGCGGGCCAGGTGGTCGCATACATGGAGGATGTCCAGCTCCAGCAGAGCGAGCTTCAGGTGAAGAATGACGAGATCGAGCTGGCGCGCCTGAAAAGCCTTTATGAGAAAGGCGGCATCTCCCAGTCAGATTTCGAGGCTTTCGAAATGGCATGCAAGGTGCACAAGAGCACGTATGAGAACCTGCTGCGCAACACCGTGCTCCGCAGCCCTGTCACCGGCGTCATCAGCGCCCGCAACTATGATCAGGGCGACATGTGCGGAGTATCGCTTCCTGTGTACACTGTGGAGCAGATCGTTCCGGTAAAGCTTCTTGTAGCGATTTCGGAGTCCGACTATACACGCATCTATAAGGGCGCCAAGGCTTCGGTTACCGTCGATGCGTTCCCCGGCAAGACTTTCGAGGGCACGGTATCGAACATCTATCCTACTGTAGATACAGCCACACACACATTTACCGTCGAGATCAAGATCAACAACGCGGACAGGAAACTGCGTCCCGGCATGTACGCCAAGGTCGTGATCACTTACGGCAAGACAAGCCGTGTCATCATCCCTGATGCCGCCGTTACGAAACAGGTGGGCTCAGGCGACCGTTACGTATATATATATAATGAGGCAGACGGTACAGTGGAGTACAGCAAGGTTGAGCTCGGACGCCGTCTGGGCAACAGATATGTGGTTCTCAGCGGTGTGGCCGAGGGCGACAAGGTGGTGACGGACGGTATCCTCCGTCTCAAGAACGGTGTGAAAGTTAACGTAGCCGAGTAAGAATCATGAACATCTCCAGAAAAGCCGTTAACAATCCGGTAACCACCTCATTGGTGTTCGTTGCCTGTATGATCTTCGGTATATTCTCGTTGATGAGGCTCAGTATCAACCAGTTCCCGGAGTTTGACAGTAACTATATCATGGTGATGAGCTCCTACAACGGAGTCTCCGCCCCTGATATCGAGACCAACCTCTCAAAACTTCTCGAGAACTCGCTGAACGCCGTTCCGAATCTGAAGAATATTACCAGTACTTCAAAAGAAAATGTCTGCGTGATCGCCCTTGAGTTCGAGTACGGAACCCCTATCGAAGAGGCGACCAACGATGTCCGCGACAAGCTGGACGCCATAAATTCCTATCTTCCGGACGGGGCGTCCGTACCTGTGATATTCAAGTTCAGCGCGGATGACATGCCTATATATATCCTTTCCGCTACGGCGGAGGAGTCGTACACGGCCCTCGACAAGATTCTGGACGACAGGCTTGCGACTCCGCTGGCCCGCGTGAACGGTGTGGGTACGGTATCGGTGGTCGGCGCTCCGAAGCGTGAGATCCAGGTGTATGTGGACCCTGCCAAGCTGGAGGCGTATCATCTGCCGATCAGCACCATTTCCTCCGCTATCGCGTATGAGAACCGCAATGTTCCTTCAGGCAGCGTCGACATCGGTTCGGATACCTATACTATCCGTGTCGAGAAGGAGTTCAAGTCCGCCGAGGAGATCCTGGATGTGGTCGTAGGCTATTCCGCAGGCAAGGTCATATACGTGCGCGATGTCGCCACTGTCGTGGACGGTGTCGAGGAGCGCATGCAGGAGAGCTTCACGAATAACCGCAACGGCGCCCGCATCATCATACAGAAGCAGAGCGGCGCTAATACCGTTGACGTTATCAAGAAGGTAAAGGCCGAGATCAAGAAGATCGAGAAGACCCTGCCTTCCGATATAAAGATCGGAACCATCGTGGACGGTTCGAGGACGATCATCAACTCCATCCACTCCCTGCTGGAGACCATCATCATCACCTTCCTGGTGGTAATGGCGGTAGTGTTCCTGTTCCTGGGACGCTGGAGGGCCACATTCATCATCCTCACCGCTATCCCTATCTCCCTGCTGGCATCGCTGGTATATCTCTATGCCACAGGCAATACGCTGAACGTCATCTCCATGTCAGCGCTTTCCATCGCGATAGGCATGGTGGTGGACGACGCCATCGTGGTGCTGGAAAACATCGCCGCGCATATCGACAGGGGAGAGTCGCCTAAGGAGGCCGCGGTGAACGGCACCGGCGAGGTGGGCATCTCGGTAATCGCCTCTACGCTTACCATGCTTGCCGTGTTCCTCCCTCTGACAATGGTGAAAGGCATGGCCGGAATCATGTTCCGCCAGCTCGGCTGGATCGTCTCGATCATCATGATAGTATCGACGGCAAGCGCGCTTACTCTCGTGCCTATGATGTGCTCGCGCATGCTGCGCCAGGGCACGAAGCACGGAAAGCTGTACAACGCTTTCTTCGGCACATTCAATTCGGGAATCGAAGGCCTCAAGAACTGGTACGCCGGCATCATGCGCTGGAGCGTGGACCACAGGAAAACCGTCATCTTTATCGGTATCGCCGTTTTCCTCGGATCCGTATTCATCCTGGGTCCGCAGATCAAGACGGAGTATATGCCTAAATCCGATTCCGGACGTATATCCGCAACCATCGAGCTTCCTGTCGGCACCGCGCAGAGCGTGACCGCGGAATTCTCGCAGATGCTGTATGACCGCTGGAAAGAGGAGATTCCGGAGGCTCTGGTAATAAGCTACCAGTATGGACAGGCGGATACGGACAACGCGTTCGCCAGCATGCAGAACTCCGGTACATATATCTCATCATGGAATATCGATATCGGATCCATGGAAGACCGTGAGCGCAGCTGCGGCGAGATCGCCGACATCATGCGCCGTGACCTGCGCGAATATCCTCAGGTGAAGAAATTCAACGTTACCGAGGGCCAGGGCGGCATGGGCGGCTCTTCATCTATCAAGATCGAGGTTTACTGCTACGATTTCGACACAGCCGACAATGTGATCGCGGCTCTTCAGGAAAAACTCAGGAACCAGGCGTGCTTCGCGCAGATCCTGCCGTCGCGAGAGGACTACGTGCCTTCATATCAGGTAAACTTCGATCGTGAGAAGCTGGCCCGCAACGGGCTCAATTCGACAGCAGCGGCATCTTATGTCACTGCCGCCATCAACGGCAGCACGATGAGCCTTTACCGCGAGGACGGCGACGAGTACAATATCCGTGTCCGTTATTCTCCGGAGTACCGCGTGTCGATCGAGGACGTCGAGAACATCGCTATCTACACTCCTGTGGGCGGCATCGTGCATGTCCGCGACGTGGCATCCGTGGAAGACCTGCTCACTCCTCCTCAGATCGTGCGCAAGAACCGCGAGCGCATGGTGATGCTCACCTGTATCGTGGCTGACGGCTATGCCCTGTCGGACTGCGTCGCCGCGGCACAGAACGCTATCGACGCGACTGACATTCCTGCTGAGGCATCGGTATATATCGCCGGCGACTACGAGGATATGAAGGATACCATGACGGACCTCGTCACTCTGCTAATCCTCATTATTATACTTGTATACATGGTGATGGCCTCGCAGTTCGAGAGCTTCATGACTCCTTTCGTAATCATGCTTGCGGTTCCGTTTACCGTCACGGGCGTGCTCATCGGCCTCTGGGCCACAGGCCAGGCTCTCGGAGTCATGGCGATGATCGGAATCATAATCCTCATGGGTGTCGTGGTGAAGAACGGTATCGTGCTGCTGGACTTCGCGATTATCCTGCGCAGCCGCGGAATGGAACTCAAGGATGCTGTAGTCACCTCATGCAAGGCCCGTCTGCGTCCTATCCTCATGACTTCGCTCACCACAATCCTGGGCATGCTGCCTATGGCTCTGGGCTCGGGCGAGGGCTCCGAAATGTGGAAAGGTCTCGGCGTCACCGTGATCTGGGGCCTTACCGTATCGTCGCTCATCACACTGGTCATCATTCCTGTAGTATATACATCGTTCAGCCAGCGCCAGCTTGACCGCAAGGCGAAGAAGGCTGCGAAATCAGCATAAATCAAACCTTAAAAAACAACTGTTATGGAAATTAACGTTACAGATCAGAACTTTGCCGAAGTAATCGCTTCAGCTCCGGTTGTTCTTGTGGATTTCTGGGCTCCGTGGTGCGGCCCCTGCCGTGCCCTCGCTCCTGTCGTAGAGCAGGTTGCATCCGAGTACGAAGGCCGTGTCACAGTCGCCAAATGCAATGTCGACGAGTCTGAGGAGACACCTCTGAAATACGGTATCCGCAACATTCCTACTCTCATATATTTCAAAAACGGAGAGCCTGTGGAGCGCTCTGTGGGCGCTGTGGTGAAATCCAAGATTACCGATACCCTGGATTTTCTGCTTAAATGAGAAAAGCGGTACTCGTGTTTCTGGCGATATTGTCCGCCGCGGGTGCGCTGAACGCGCAAAGCGTCGCCTGGCACGTCGGAGTGCAAGGCGGCGCTACCCTCGGCAGGACAACGCTCGACATAAATGAGATAAAGACGGCGGCGCTGCCAGGATGGCATGCCGGCGCCACTTTCGAACTCAAGCTGCCCGCATATTTCTCGATACAGCCCTCCGTCAATTTCGAACAGTCGCGCGCGAAGGCCGTGCGCGGCAGGCAGGAATACCTGTCCACGCTGAAGATGAATTACATCAATGTCCCTCTGGCCATACAGTGGGGCCCTGATCTCGGGATCATCCGTCTGTTCGTGCAGGCCGTTCCGTTCGCGGACTTCATGCTTGACAGCATGTCGAAGAGCCAGGATTCGGAGTGGAAAAGCATAAATGAGAATGTGAATACGGTGCAGCTGGGAACGGGACTTGGCGCGGGTGTCGAGTTCTGGCGCATGCAGTTCAGCTTCAGATACAACTGGTGTTTCACGAACTGGAGCAAGACTCCTGCGGTGACGCCTTTCGGCGAGGTGGACAGCTACCGGCGCAGTCTGACATTAACGCTTGCATACATGTTTTATTAGTGGATAGAATAAGGAAATTCCTGGGAGAAGACTGGGAAAGTCTTCAGAAAAGCATGCGGATCTGTCTTTCTTCGGAGATAGGTCTGCTGCAGTCTGTAAATGACAGCCTGCTGCAGAACTCCGGCAAGCAGGTCCGCCCGGTCATGTCCCTGCTTCTGGCCCGTGCCATTGGCGGTGCGGCCACGGAGGATTCCATACGCTACGCCCTTGCGGCGGAACTGCTTCACAATGCCACGCTTTTTCATGACGATGTGGCAGACAAGTCGGACACCCGCAGGGGACGCCCGACCCTGCGGGCGCTGATGGGTCCGGAGGCAAGCGTGCTGGTCGGGGATTTCTGGCTGGTACGCGCTCTGCGTGCGATCATGGACAGCCGGACGGGCAGGGATGAATGTCTCGGACTTTTCTCCCGTACTCTGGGCGACCTGGCCGAGGGCGAGATGCTGCAATTGCAGAAGGCTTCAGGCTGCGATACCACGGTCGATGACTATCTGTCCATAATATACCGCAAGACATCGTCTCTGTTCGTCGCGGCCTCGCTCTCTGCGGCCATATCCGTGGGGGCGGACGATACGATGAGGAAGGCCGCCGCCGATTACGGAAAATATGTAGGCTATGCCTTTCAGATGAAAGACGATATCCTGGATTATGACGGAGGCGAGAATGTGGGCAAGCCTCTGGGCGTGGATATCCTGGAGCGGAAAATCACTTTGCCGCTGCTGGGCGCTTTCGCTAACGTCAGCCCGGAGCGGCAGGCGCATCTGAGGGCCGGCATCCGCGACAATGCGGCTGAGGTAAGGGATGAGGTGATGGAATTCGTGCGCGCCAACGGCGGTATCGCGTATGCGCAGCGTATGCTTGACGAATATATCGGGAAGGCTGTGGAGGCTCTGGACGTGCTTCCACTCTCCGAAGAAAAGGAATGGCTGGTGAAGCTGGCCGGATTCATTTCGATAAGAAACAGGTAATGAGATTCGCGGATATAAAAGGAAATGAGGCGGCGGTGGCCGCACTGCGCAACATGGCTGATCAGGGACGCGTACCCCATGCCGTGATGCTGTATGAGAATCCGCGCAGCGGAGGTCTCGCCCTGGCATGCGCTTTCCTGCAGTATCTGAACTGCGCGCATCATGCGGACGGCGATTCATGCGGGCAGTGCCCTTCATGCCGCCAGATGGAGAAGCTGGTGCACCCTGACACCCATTTCGTCTTCCCTGTAAATACCGGAGGCGAGCTGTCAGGCGATCATCCTGTGTCCGAACAGGGCATGGCGGCGTTCCGCAGGCTTTTCACGGAGAATCCGTATTTTTCCGAGATGGATCTTTACACGGCCCTGGGCATAGAGTCCAAGGCCGGGAACATAAGCGTATACGAAGCCAGGGCGATAGTCTCGAAACTTTCCCTGACATCTATAACGGACGGTTACAAGGCGATAGTGATGTTCCTGCCGGAAAGGATGAATATCCAGGCGGCGAACAAATTGCTGAAAATATTGGAGGAACCGCCTGCTAAAACGATTTTCCTCCTTGTGACCCAGAGCCCCGAAGACGTGATGACGACTATCGTCAGCCGCTGCCAGGGCATGAGGGTACTGCCTTTCGACCGCAGCCTTCTCGTGCCGGCTGATCCGCCGGAGGAGATCTGCGTACTGTGGAAAGGAATGTATGACGCGATCAGAGGCGGCAGGCTGCTGGAAGCCCTTGAATATGGGGAGCAGGTCGCGTCACTGGGTTCGCGTGAGAAACAGCGCGCTTTCTGCGTATACGCATCCGAGCGGCTGCGCAAGAATTTTCTTTGCGGAAAAGGGCTCTCCGACATCGCATATGCGGACGGTACGGAAGAGAGCGGAAATTTCAACGGCGCATATTATATGAGGGCCGTTTCATATATAGACAAGGCCGCTGCCCTGATAGGGCGCAATGTGTCGGCCAGAATCGTGTTCACGGACCTTGTGGACCGTTTATACACAAATTCAAGAAAATGAAAGACAATATAGAGAACAAGGATTACGACTGTTTCCGCGGATGTACCGTGGAGCGCAGGAGCGACGGCGAGCTGGATTGCAGCTATCGCGCCGGATGCTGCAAGATGGAGGTATTCGACTGGCTCAAGGGCGTGCATCAGGAGCAGTTCAACGATTTTTACGAGGTAAGGTTCAAGAATACGCGCAAGGGCATATACCGCAACGCCTCCGGCCAGAGCATCAAGACCGGCGACAAGGTGGTGGTCGAGGCCGTGAACGGCCATGACCTCGGAATCGTGACTCTGGAGGGTCCTATCGTGGCACGCCAGATGAAGGCTAAGAACATCAATCCGGAAGAGTTCGAGTTCAGGAAGATCTACCGCAAGGCGAAGCCTTTCGATATCGAGAAATGGCGCGAGGCCACAGCTCGCGAGCAGCAGACCATGATCCGCGCCCGCCAGCTGGCGAACAATCTCGGGCTCGAGATGAAAATCGGCGACGTCGAGTTCCAGGGCGACGGCACGAAGGCCATATTCTATTATATCGCCAACGGCCGCGTGGATTTCCGCCAGCTGATAAAGGATTTCGCCGAGGAGTTCCATATCCGCGTGGAGATGAAGCAGATCGGTGCCCGTCAGGAAGCCGGCCTCATCGGAGGCCTGGGCGTGTGCGGACGCGAGCTGTGCTGCAGCAACTACATTTCTTCATTCAAGAGCATCAGCACCTCGGCCGCGCGCTGTCAGGACCTGTCGCTGAATCCCCAGAAGCTCGCCGGACAGTGCGGCAAGCTGAAATGCTGCCTCAATTATGAGGTGGCCGCATACATGGACGCTCAGAGCCGCATACCGCATGTGTACCAGCCTCTTGAATTCGAGGACGGACTGGCATATCTGATAAAGACGGATATCCTCAGCGAGACCATGTATTTCTCATACGAGAAAGGCTCGTCGGCTTCGCTGTATCCAATGAAGGCGTCCGAAGTGAAGGCCGTGATCGCGATGAACCGCAAGGGCCAGCGTCCGGAGACCATAAAGAGCGAGCCGGTGAACGAGGAGCCTGAATTCGTCACGAGCGTGGGCGATGACAGCATTTCCCGCTTCGACGAGAAGCGCTCTCCGAAGAAAAAGAAGCGCTACAACCATCACCGCCGCAGGCAGGGGGACAAAAAAGAGTAGTCTATGGGCAAGAACAAATTGCAGAAATTCGCCGACAACGAGACATTCGCCTGTCTCGTGCAGCCCGATCCGCGCAGCATCATCACGGACGATGACCCTGTGAAGGGCAGGTGGAATCCGGAAATGTTCGAAAAAAGGCTGGGCGGCGTCAGCGCTCCCATAGTCGTGGAACTGGGATGCGGCAAGGGCGAATATACCATCGGCCTTGCGGAGCGTGAGCCTTCCAAGAATTATATAGGCGTTGACATCAAGGGCGCGCGCCTGTGGCGCGGGGCCAAGACAGCCACCGAGACCGGGTGCAGGAACGTGGCGTTCCTGCGTACACGCATAGAATTCATAAACCATGTGTTCGCCGAGGACGAGATAAGCGAGATCTGGCTTACTTTCAGCGATCCCCAGTACAAGAAGACCAACAAGCGCCTTACCTGTCCGATGATGCTGGACCGCTACCGCAGGTTCATGAAAAAGGGCGGCATAGTGCATCTGAAGACCGACTGTCAGGAACTGCACGAATATACCAAGGGAGTGATTGCGGAGCAGGGCCTCGAACTTCTCGCATGCACCAATGACCTGTACGGCAGCGGAGCCCTGAACGGGGAGTACGTCACCCGCTATCCCGGTTATGAGGGCCTTGATCCTGACTTCAGGCCTTGCGCGGATCCGGCGCCTCAGAAAGACGGCGCTCTGCTGCGCAATCCCGCACTGCGTGAGGTCAAGACCCATTACGAGAAGATGTTCCTTGCCCAGGGCATGCCTATCACATATCTGGCGTTCAGGCTGTAGGACTTCGGGTTCAGGCATAAGAGACGGCATTTTTTATGCGATATATCATTGTACTGTCATATAACGGCTCCGCTTTCAGCGGCTGGCAGATCCAGAAGAACGCGGTTTCCGTGCAGGGGACCTTGCAGGATGCCCTCGGCATGCTCCTGGGCGTGCCAGTAGCCGTCACGGGAGCCGGACGCACGGATGCAGGCGTCAATGCGGCAAACTATGTGGCCCATTTCGACTGCCCGGATCCGATACCGGACTGTGGCAGGCTGGTGTATCGTCTTAACGCCGTGCTTCCGAAACAGATTGCGGTACATTCGGTAAAAGCCGTGGCTGACAGCTTCCACGCGCGTTTCAGCGCCGTTTTGAGACAGTACAGATATTATATCCATAATACCAAGGACCCTTTCCTTGATGCCTTCAGCTGGTATTACCGCTATGAACTGGATGTGGAGAGGATGAACAGGGCCTGCGTATATCTTGCCGGGGTGCATGACTGCACCTGCTTCGAGAAAAAGGGGTCAGACAATGCGACGAGCATCTGCGATATAAAGTATGCGCGCTGGGAAGTTTGCGGGGCTGAGGTGAATTCCTGTCTATGGGAATCCGGGCCCGGAATAAACGGATGCCGGGGCGAGGCTGCAGTGCCGGGGATTTCCTGCGGTACGGAGGGACGCCGCCTTATATTTACGGTCGAGGCGGACAGATTCCTCAGGAACATGGTGCGCGCCATAGTCGGGACCATGGTGGATATCGGCAGGGGAGTGCATGAGCCGGAGTATATATGCGAGATCCTGGACCACGGCACAAGGGGCGATGCGGGCCAGTCCGTGCCTGGCCACGCGCTTTTTCTGACAAAGGTAGGATACGGTCCTGACCTCCAGGCTCCCTGCCCTGATGAAAACTGCAATATTATTATATGAGTTCCATCGAACGGGCCATCCTGCATGCCTCGACCGAGTTCTTTACCTGCAGTTTCGCCAGTATTTCCTGACGGTGACGGCTTACGGTATGGGCGCTTATGTGCAGCCTCTCCGCTATTTCCCTGCTTTTGAGGCCTGAGTCGATAAGCGAAAGTATCTGGCGCTCGCGCGTGCTTAGAATGCGGATGTCCGACCCCGCGTCCAGCTCTTCGCGGCAGCCTGTAAGCGAATCCACCGCCACGCTCTTGCCTTTGAAGTCTACCGACAGGGGTTCATATATGCATATCGCGTAAAGCACCTGCTGCCCGTTGTGCCCGTAAACATAATACATCCTGTGCAGTACATCGATGCCGCGTCCTCCCGGGAGGGTGAAGCGCAGCTTGCTCATAAGATAATATCTCTGCCGGCTTTTGCCTAAATGCCTGACATAGTGAAAGAAGCGCAGTTCGGTGATTATCTTCGCCTCCTGTCCGGCTTCGCTCATCATCGAAAGTATCCTTTTCTCCCATATCGAGTTCTCGTCGCTGTAGCCGTCTATCCCGAGTTCCGAGGCGAAGCCTCCGCAGAAAATCCTGCTCGTTCCCCCGGCGAGATCGCTGACCACCACGACGGCATTGCTTATGGCTGCCATGCATCTTGCGAACTCGTTCACATTTCCGCCCGGAGTGCCGTTCGCCTCCGCCGCCTGTTCCTTGAGCAGGCAGTCAAGCTCGGACATATTGTTTGAAAAATGGTTATTTTTAGCCATTGCGTGATATAAGATAAGCAACTAACTTTGCAATATAATAAAAATAATGGTTATTTCCGGTATGACAGAGAAAGAAAAGATGCTTGCAGGCGAAATTTACGACGCCAATTACGATCCGCAGCTTATCGCGGAACGCATGGAGTGCAAGATGGCCTGCCGGGAATACAACCTTCTTCCGCCTGATGACGCCGAGGGGCGCAGGAGGCTTCTGGACAGGATTATCGGGAATATCGCGGGCGATGTGCTGATAGAGCAGCCTTTTCTGTGCGACTACGGCTACAATATCCGTCTCGGAAAGAACTTCTACGCCAATTTCAATATGGTAATTCTCGACGAGGCACCCGTGACTTTCGGCGACAATGTATTTGTCGCTCCCGGCTGCGGCTTCTATACCGCAGGCCATCCCGTTGATGCCGCGCAGCGGAACAGGGGGCTTGAGTACGCCCGCCCGATAAGCGTGGGAAACAATGTGTGGATCGGGGCGCAGGTTGCGGTGCTGCCGGGAGTGTCTATCGGCGACAATTGCGTGATAGGTGCTGGAAGCGTCGTTACACGCGACATTCCGGCGAATTCCGTTGCCGTCGGGAATCCTTGCAGGGTGATCATGGCCATCGGCGGCGAGCCGCATGGCCAAAGCACGGATAAATGATTGAAATGTTGAATGTTAATAAATGAATAAAATGATGAAAAGAATTTTTGTTATTCTTCTTGCTGTCTGCGGCCTCAATCTGGCACAGGCGCAGACCCTCGAAAAAATGAACTGGTTCAACGAACCTGACAACTGGGCTATAAAAGGCAAAAGCCTTGTGATGAACGTTACGCCGAACACCGACTACTGGCGCATTTCGCATTACGGCTTCACTGTGGATGACGCTCCTTTCTATTATGCGGAGTACGGCGGAGAATTCGAGGCAAAGGTAAAGATCAGCGGCGACTACAAGGTGCGCTTCGACCAGGCCGGCATGATGATACGCATCGACCATG
>CAYLQE010000039.1:0-20540 GCA_964385835.1 uncultured Muribaculaceae bacterium
GTAATAAACCGGCTTGTCGTCGGCTCCGACCTCAATTTCCTGATTGTCTCCGGCCTTAAAATGCTTAACATAAAGCTCGAGCTCCTTCGTATTGATAGTGCTGTCCTTCGTATTGATAAGGTAGTAGTGGACGCCGCCGGAACCATATCTGTGGCCCGGCTCAGGGTAAATCTGGACTCCGGTGTCGCGTTTTTCCACCCGGAGCAGGACGGTGATATACAAGCCTCCGGCCTTGTTCGTCGGGTCATCTTGGTGGTTCCATTTCTTGTGCCCGCATGGCATCAGCAAGGCATGACCGGCTGTACCAAAAATAGACTCGGCGGTCTGCTTGGTGGTGTGGTTGTTTCCGTCAATGACAAACAGTTTCTCGCCCGTCTTGTAAATATATTCTACGGTATCTTTTGGATACGACAGGGGGTATTCCCAATGCCCTCCGGTGTTGTCGTCCTTCCCGGCGTATGGTGCGGGACCGAAGCGGAAGTCGCCTTGGGTCATGACGTTGCAGATCTTCACGGCTGCAATCTCGACATTGTATTCCCTCTCGCTGTTCCAGGCGAGGAAATCAACCAGGCTCAACTGGTGCTCAAAATCGAGCTTTACGCCTGAATAAATATTGTCGCTCTTGGTGGCGCCTTTTGCTGCAGCTAAGAAATCAGCCTGCTGCGAAATATCTTTGGCTATCTTGAAGCTTTCGATGCGGTAGTTGTAGTTGACGGCGCCGGAGGCTGTCTTCTCCGAATAGTTTTTCAATACAAAGTCAGTGTCTGCCGCTCCCAGATGTCTGCGCAATTCATCGCGCGTGGGATATAAGGCGTAAAATTGCATGGTGCCTTCATTCTTTCCGCTGTTGTCGGGCCAGCGGCAGCTGTCGTTGCGGAAGACTCCGTCTTCTTTTCTCCTTTTTACAAGGAATTCCTCGCCCCACGGTTTGAGCGTGCCGGGATCGGCCTCCTCAGGCTTGAATGCCGTGACTTGAAAGCCATCGTAAAGAATATTTTCATCTTTATAGTTGATGGCCGCGCGCGTGCCGGCTTCGGGGAACGATGCGACAAATGCCACGGTGAGGTCGCCCGTGTCGTAGTTTGCCGGGACGTCCTCTTGCGCGCACGAGGATAGCAGGAGCACGGCGAGGGATAGTAAGCTGATATATGCGGATCTCATATTCTTCTTGATTCAGTGTGTGTTTAAGAACCGGGCACGTCTACGGGGTCGAGCTTTGCATCCACCCAGTCGCGGACAGTGACGAAGACGTCGACTTTATCGCCGATAATCGGGTCGCCGGCCCCGGGTTCCGATGTCGTGATGTCCGGCCCGTGAAGTCCGACACCTTGTGAGTAGTTGAGAGTGTAGGTGTAGGCATATCCGGGTGCCCAGTTGCCGGTAACGGGCACAGCCGCCCATCCGAATTCCTTCACTTCTTCATCTGCGGGCACATTGTAGGCCGAGCCGTCAGCCGCATAGTATTTTGTGTCGGCCTGGTTGTAGGATGTGCCGCTTTTCTTGTAAACCTGACATGAAACGACGCCGGTATTCTTCTTCACGGCCAGATACACTCTCGGAATTCTATTATCAAGCGATTGGAGGCCCTGACGGATGTCTCTGTAAGGATAACGTTGTTTCTCCGGAGGAGTTATGCCGGCCGTAGGAGTAGCGTCGATGACTCTGAGAAGCACGCTGATATACATCCCTTTTTTGCTGTTGGGGCGGTCGTTGGTGCAGTCCCAAGCGGTGGGATAGTTGTAGGGGAGGAGCATCGCGCTGTTTCCGTTGTAGTAGGCGTTGCCCATGAGGGAGACCGCGCCATCTTTGGTTGAGGTTGATGTGGAGCCTTTCTTTAGCGTTACAACCTTATCTCCCTTGCTGAAGATGTGCTCAACCTTCCCTTTATCGGAAATCTCGGACCACGAGCTGCCGCTGGTGCCGGTGGCAAAGGTGAAGGTGCCTTTCCTGTAGATTTCACCGATGCGTACGCCGGCGATCTCGATATCACAGCTTTTGTGCGCGCTGTAAGCCTTTATCTCGATGCGGCTCAGCTGATGGGAGAACGGAAGTCTGATTCCGGAGAAGAGATTATACTCCATAGAGCCGGCGGCGTATGCCGTAATGAAATCCACCTGGTCGGTGATCTCGGGAGCCACGCTGAAGCCTGTAAGCTTGTAGTCGAGGCTGCCGGCCGTGGGTTTTGGTGGCAGTACAGCATCTTTTCCTAATTTTTCCAGACCGGGATGGAAGGCGAAGAATGACACATTATTGCTTTCCTTGCCCGGGTCGGGCCAGATACATTTAGGAGAGTATTGGAAATCCCTGGTGGAGACTACATCAATTCTCGCATTGGAAAAAAGTGTGTCTTTATCGGCATTGTCGAAAGCCGTCACCTGAAAATACGGGAGATTGTCCGTGACGATTACCTCGGCCCGGCTGGAAATACCGGGAACCGATGTGCTGAACATAACCCTGCGGCTGCTTTCGTCGACGCTGCCCGGCATATCATCATGCGTACAGGCAGAGAGAACCACTGCGGCTCCGATTGCGAGGTATGTCGGTTTTATCTTAAAGTTCATATATAGTCGTTGTTTATTTTCTTGGCACTGTGGTGGTTGTCGGCTCCTCAAACTTCCATTCCTCCACTTCGTAGCTGAACAGCAGCTTGTCATGGATCACGGAGAAGGAGAGGGTATAGTTGTAGCCCGGACGCCAGCTTATCGGGATGCTGAGCGTGTCGGTGTTGTCATGCCTTTCGGATCCTGTGTAATTTGTGTAGGAGATGGTCATTTCGGTCGGGGTCTCCGGGTTTGGCAACAGCAGGAGCGCATCGCTGCCGGAGAAAAGCTGGTGAGGCGCGTAGTCGGGAGGTATTAGGCGGGAATCGTCGCCTGTGTCGGGAAACTTGATATCCAGATCTCCTCTTTTTGTGATTGTCCACCCTTCGTACGATTCGGGATCCGTGACATAGTCGTATGTCATGGCGTTTCCGGATAGCTTCGCCGGCGCGACGGAGTAGCAGGCCTCTACGGGTATGTTCCTGAAACTGATGCCGCGGACCGTGAGCGGCACTGCATCAAAGCTCGGGTTGTAGTATATGACCTGAATGTTTATGTTCGAGAGGATATGGGCGAATGAGAAGCGCACCGGCGGGACGTTGCCGCTGCCGCTGTAGCTGCGCCTGTGTGTTGCGGCAAGCACATCGGCGGCATCCTTGTAGTTGCCTGTGGGATAGGTATATTTGAATTTTAACTGACTGTCGGAGTTATATCGTATGTCGGAAAGACATGGGGCGTTGGCGGCATCAGGGTATGGATGAACCGCCACGAATGAATGTTCGTGATTCGGAAACCAATACTGAGTATCGGAATATTGCCATTTGTTGGCTGTGCCGGAAAAAGACACCTCGGAGCCGTTGAAAATCACGGTGCGGCTCTGATTTGCATTAAAAGTCATATCTCCGTAAACGGCAAACGGAGATGCTGTGATGTTTTGCGAAGTCGTTACGGAGGCGCGGGATAGTTCTGCGACCTCAAACTCCATCGCCCCGTAAGGCGTGTGGATTTCGGGCCTCTGTGACTCGCATGCTGCCATAAGGCAGGAAACGGATAATAACAGAATGGTATGTCGCAATGGTTCTGTCATTTTTGTGGAAAGCTAAAATTATTGGTAGAAAACGGCTGTTTTTTAATATAGACTGTGCCGCCCGCATGAGCGGCGCAGTCTATTGTTATTGCCGGATTCTAAACCGTTACTTTGTAATCTTGATATTGTTTTCAGTAGTGTCGTCAGCCCATTCCTCTACGTCTGCCAATGTAAATTCAATCGTATTGAGGTTTGCGGCTTCACCGTTGAGGTCGATGTTGTAGGTATAGGCATAACCCGGATTCCAGCTTGGGCTGAATTTTCCGTTCATTCCTTTCTTGTTAAATACCTCCTGCCCTTTGTTGTAAACATAAAGATCGAAGTAAGCGTAAATCTCTTCTGTTGCTGTATAATAATCATAAGGAAGTACGTATATAAAGTCTGTATCTATGCCGTGGTTGGTATTTGAGTCGCCGGTATTTGTGGTCTCAAGTGTTACGTTATCGGTTACAGGCTTGCCGTCAACAATCGTTGTGCTTGTCTTCACCATATTGATTGATGGATGCTCGTCGTTGTTCAGGCCACGGGTCAGGTTAAACCATCCGCTGCCTTCTGTAAGAGGGGAATGTGAGCCGATATTACGGATGTCACGGATGCTTACGTTTTCAACCACTACAGTATACTCGGTAGGGAATGTGCTCTTGAAGTTGAACTTAACCTTTGAAAGCAGATGCTTGAATGTGAAAGCCACGGTAGAGTTGTTGCCTTCCTTGCCTTCAATGCCTGCGTAATTGTCGCCTGTGCTTGATGCGAAAATAAGGTCGTGCTGGTGGCTGTTGTCACATACGTAGTTAAGGATTTTCATTACTCGCTCGTTTGACGGCATCTTGTCAGTAGTATTCATTTCAAATGAGCCGTAGGCCGAACCGAGTTTCGCTACATTGCCGCAGTTATAGGCGAAGAAATAGTACCTTGCTCCAGGAATCCAGTAACGTTTCTCTCCGGCATAGGTCCACTCTACGCCGTTTGTCGTGGATACGGTCTCATTATAAAAAACAGTTGATGCTGTCTGCTCGTCTCCCGGCAGAGTGTAGTAGCCGAATACGGAGAAGTGGTCAAGGTTGCTGGTGGTCAGATCGGTAGCCTTGGAATGCTTGTTGACCACGCTGCTGAAATTGATAGCCTTGCTGTCCATGACCGCGTCGTCGATTATTTTCTCAGACGTACATGCGGTAAGTGCCAGTGCACTGACGGCGATGAAGAAAGAAATCTTTTTCATGTGATTGAATTGTTAAATGATGAATAATTGTTTGTTATTAATTAAATTGTATTTCTCTTTTTATTATTGTGTTTTCATTGGCTGCTGTCATTGTTTGCCCTGCTGGTTGCCGATAGGCAGGTCTATTATTTCGTCCGAATCGTTCCATTCCGTCACGTCGACCTCGAATCCGGAGTAAGAATAGTCCTCATCGTCTTCGATGCGGATTCCGTCTACCGTTATTACACCGCCGCGCGGCTGTTCTTTCATCTGTTCCGTAACGTCGAAGTAGAATTCGAGCGTCTTTCCATTGCGGAGCATCACCTCGAGATTGAGCGTGTAAGGCCTTTCGACCGAGTTCAGGCCGGCGGTCCTGCCATAATATATGTCGGGGAAGCCCGGAATGCCGAATGACCGTACGTAAGCCTGGCAGCCGTCTTGCCTGATGTCGCAGTCGAAAAGTATGATTGACGACCGCTCTGAGGTAACGCCTGTCCGGAGATATACCGACTCGGCCATGCCGCCGATCGCGCCGCGGGCGAGCGCCACATGATTTATGCCGTATTCGAACCTGTAATCTATCACATAGGTGTAGACCAGAGGCTGCATCAGGGTGTGGAGTTTCTGGCGGTCATGGTTTTTCAGCGCCGGAACATGCTCGATATATGCCGCATAGAGGATGTCGGGCGGATTTGTGGAGCGGGCATCCTGGAATGTTTCGTGCATGGCGCTCAGCGAGGAGCGTGACCGCGACGTCGCCGAGGCGTACGCTTCGTTCAGAGACGTTACATCCGACAGGACGATATACTCCGTATCTCCATTATATAGAAGGATAGAGCATTCCTTGCCTTCCTCAACGATAAGTTCGGCGCCTTTCGGCGAAAGGAAATTCTGGACCGGAGCGTCGTTATCCGTGTAGCGGATCATGTTTATCCATTCAGGCAGCGGCGGACGGAGACCGTCATAGTCAGAGCCGAAATGGCCGGCATCCCAGTTTTCAAGATGATATCGGCCGTAATCGCGCTCCCACTCCTGCTCCCATTGGAACTTCACATCCACGGCAGGATAATGGTCATAGCACAACTCCTGGCGGCATGATGCCAGGACCGGCAGCATGACGGCCAGGACAGCTGTTGTTATGTATCCGCCTCTTTTCATCTCGCCTGCTTGGTCTGTTTGTGCCTGTTTATGTCAAAGAAACGCCAGACGATTGAAAATTTCAGCTTGATAGGGCCGAAATAGTTCAACTCCTTGGTGCGCAGATACACATGGTGTCCTTCAAAAGGGGTGTACTCCTTGTAACGGGTGTAGACATACCCGACGCCCAGCTCGGATTCGAGCGACAGTCGGCCGGTTATAGGCCACATATAGCCGAACGAGAGGCCTGTCATAAGGCCGGAACCGTAATATCCCGGGGTGCCTTTCTCAAGGTCATAATATCCGCCTCCCGCTATGAGTCCGGCATACATGCCGTGCCATGGCGCGCGCGGCTTTATCCAGCGGCGCACCTCGGCGTCTATTACATTCACGCGGTAGCTCTGCTCTTTCTCATAGCTGCCCCACCATGCCAGGTTGCCTTCGAGCGCCACCGACCACCGGTCGTTGACAAGCCACTCCAGTTCGAGGTTAGGCATAAGGATAGGGTAGTAGAGCATATTGGTCTTCACCGCAAAGCGGTGCACAGGGAGCGGCGCTCCTGCCTTTATGGAATCCCCGGCTGCATTGCCGTCAATATCCGTGGCGGCATCATCGGCTGCCCCGGCGGCGTTTGCCGTACCGTCAGTCCCGTCAGCATCCTTGACATTTCCGTCAGCATTTCCCGCAATATCTGCGGCAGTGTCATCAACTGTTGTCCCGGCGGCTGCGTCGCCGTCAACATCCGTGGACGTATCATCGGCTGTTCTGACTGCATTGCCGATAACATCAGTGGCATTATCATCAACTGTTGTTCCGACTGTTCCGGCGGCGTTTGCCGTATCGGCATTTCCGGCTGCGTTGCCTGAATCAATAGCCTCCGATGTCTGGCCGGATTCTGCACCGGTCTCTGCCGCGTCTGTGTGAGCCTGCGGTTCTATGCCAGTCGCGCTACCGCCGTCATTTTCCTGAGTGGGGGGGGGCAACAATATATATGGACACTGCGTTGCGCAGCTCGGGGAAGATATTGACGTACATCCAGTTGTACGGGCGTCCTCCTGCGAGATCCATCAGGCGCTTCTTGCGGCCGTCCACAATACGGCCGCCGGCATCATATATCCATACCGGCGTGTTATCGAGAATGTCGAGCACTTCCTGACGGTTTGGAACATCGGGGCTGGCGGCGACAAGGCTGCGCAGTTCGTCCCATCCTATGCCGCCTGGCCTCTCCTCGACCAGATTGCGGTTTACTCCTGTACGGGTGACGATATATTCGGCAATCGTTGCGCAGCGGTTGCGCGCGAGGCGCTCATTGGCCCCGGGCTTGCCGTCCGGCGAGGCGTAGCCGTAGACGATGATGCTGTCGATGCCGCCGGATGCCGCCGCTTCCTTCACCTTGCCGACAAAACTGTCCATGGCTTCGCGGTTGTCACTTATCGACGGGTCGAAATGACGCTGGCCAATGGCAAAACGGACCTTCACGGAGTCGGCACATTCGGAGCCGTACGCCGAGAAAGTCATTGTAACTGCAAGTGTGAACGCCAGAAGCCTCATTTTCAGTGACAGGTTTTAAGATCGGTTCTACTGCTGAATGTTACCTGCGTCCCGGGCCTCCCCCCCCCCTTGTGTTTTTGCAATATGAATCACCGGTCTTTTTGCCTTTTTGGATTAAACGCCATTGTTTCCTCTACCTATTAAATAGGTATTTTCTCCCGCAAAGTTAGTCAAAATTCGTGTAAAAAATAAAAATCAGGCCGGAAAATTGGGGTGGGATGCATAAAAAAAGAGCCGGCGGCCGCATTTGCGCGGCGCCGGCTCCTTGAAATTTCATGCCGTGTATGACTAATACTCGTCCTCGTTCCACATGAAGTCGTCTTTTGTAGGGTAGTCAGGCCAGATGTCCTCGATAGACTCGTATATTTCGCCGTCATCTTCAAGCTCTTCGAGATTCTCGATCACCTCAAGAGGAGCGCCGCTGCGCGTGGCGTAGTCGATAAGTTCGTCTTTTGTTGCCGGCCATGGGGCATCCTCAAGGCGGTAGGCAAGTTCAAGTGTCCAATACATATTGTTCTGTTTTTAATGGTCGGTTTATAGTTTTACTTTATGTTCAGGCCGCAAATATATGTAAAAAAACATTACCTTTGCATCATGTCATACAAAAAAGAAGAAATATTTGACCCGGCGGTAACGGACGCGCTCGCAAGCCATTGCAGGGCTATCCTCGCGCTGTCCGGCGATGATCCGGACAGGGAGGGCCTGAAAGACACTCCGGTACGTATGGCCAAGGCCATGCAGTTCCTTGTCAAGGGCTATGCCGAGGATCCTGCGGAAATGTTGCGCTCCGCCCTTTTCAATGAAGAATTCAGCAGCATGGTGCTGGTAAAGGACATAGATATATGCAGCCTGTGCGAGCATCACGTCATGCCTTTTATCGGCAAATGCCACGTGGCGTACATTCCGGACGGCAAGATTACCGGCCTGAGCAAGCTCGTGCGCACCGTCGAGGCGTTTTCCCGCCGTCTGCAGGTGCAGGAGCGGCTCTGCCGCCAGATATGCGACTGCATCCAGGAGACCCTCGGGCCCCTGGGGGTGGCCGTGACTATCGAAGCCGAGCATACCTGCATGAGCATGCGGGGCGTACAGAAGCGGGGGACCCTTACCGTAACCTCTGCATATTCCGGCGTATTTCTGTCCGATCCCGCCGTCCGCCAGGAATATCTTTCCGCAATATCCGGATAAAATTGCGGCCGGATGTAAAAATTTTTTCAAAAAGTTTTGGTATTTAAAAAAAGCGTCGTATATTTGCATTCCCAAACGATACATGCTGGGTTCGTATAACGGTTAGTACTCAAGATTCTCAATCTTGCAATAGGAGTTCGATTCTCCTACCCAGTACCAACTAAAGAAACAGAACGTTCGGGAGTTGAAAATTTTGGGGGATTAGCTCAGTTGGTAGAGCATCTGCTTTGCAAGCAGAGGGTCAAGAGTTCGAATCTCTTATTCTCCACACGAAATCGGCCGCAAGGCCGATTTTTTTGTTTGTACCGATTCTCTCTTTTTCGTACCTTTGGCGAAAATTATAATCAGAAACATTATGACACTTATCAAATCCATTTCCGGTATCCGCGGAACAATCGGAGGCAGCTGCGGCGATGCGCTGACCCCGGTAGATATAGTCAAGTTCACATACGCGTACTGCGAGAAGATGAAAGAGCGCGGCGGAGCGAAACGCCGCGGCCGCAAATATAAGGTGGTTGTAGGCAGGGACGCCAGGCTCAGCGGCGAGATGGTGGAAAGCCTCGTTGTAGGCACCCTCGTTTCCTGCGGGGTAGACGTCATCAAGATCGGCCTGGCGAGCACCCCTACTACCGAACTTGCCGTGACGGGCCTGAAGGCGGACGGCGGCATCATCATCACCGCGTCGCACAATCCAAGGCAGTGGAACGCCCTCAAGCTTCTCAACTCAGACGGCGAGTTCCTCAATGCAGAGGAGGGCAAGGCTATCCTCGACTGCGCCGCAGCGGAGAACTTCAGCTTCTCGGAGGTGGACGAACTCGGACATGTGACGGAGGAGGACTATGTGGACAGGCATATCAAGTCCGTGCTCAAACTGGACCTCGTGGACCGCAGGGCAATAAAGAAAGCCGGTTTCAAGGTCGTGGTGGACGCGGTGAACAGCGTCGGCGGCGAGATTATGCCGGCACTTCTGAAAAAGCTTGGCGTTAAAGTCATAAAGGTGAACTGCAAGCCTACGGGAGATTTCGCCCACAATCCGGAGCCGCTCCCTGCGAACCTTACCGAGCTTTGCGAGGCGGTCGTGAAGAATCATGCGGATCTGGGCATCAGCGTCGATCCCGACGTGGACCGTCTTGCCCTTATCTGCGAGGACGGCCGTCCTTTCGGCGAGGAATATACCCTTGTGAGCGTGGCTGACTACGTGCTCGGCTCCATTGCCGGGAAAGCGGCGAAGAAAGGCAAGACCGCGGAGTCCGTATGCAAGCCTTACAGCTTTGCCACATCGAGCAACCTTTCAAGCTCCCGCGCCCTGCGCGACGTTACCGAGCGCCTGGGCGGCACCTATGAGCCGGCTGCGGTAGGCGAGGTGAATGTCGTGGCCAAAATGAAGGAGACAGGCGCCGTCATCGGCGGCGAAGGCAACGGAGGAGTAATCTATCCCGAGCTTCACTATGGCCGCGACGCTATGGTCGGTGCCGCCCTGTTCCTCAGCAATATGGCCCGCAAAGGCCTCAGCGCCACCGAACTGAGGGCCACATATCCGGACTATTATATCGCCAAGAACAAAATCCAGCTCTCGGACAGCTCCCTTATAGACAGGATTCTCGACGGCCTGAAAGAGGCTTACGCATCCGAGGAAATAAATACCGCGGACGGCGTCAAGATCAGTTTCGAGGCCGAGCGCAAATGGGTGCATCTGCGCCGCAGCAATACAGAGCCTATCATCCGCATCTATGCCGAAGCTCCCACTCAGGAGGCGGCCGAGGCGCTTGCAGACAAGGTGATCGCCCTGGCAAATGACATTATAGGCTAATGTTCAGCTTCCGCACGACCCCGCTTATAGACCAGCTCGACAAGGCTCTCATCTCGGGAGCCGTCGGCTGTTTCTGCACGTCCAACTGCTGGCGCACGGACCAGAACCGCTACATGTGGCAGATATTTCAGGAAAGAGGCAATCTCAGGAAACTCTTCATTCCGAGGGAAACCGAGCTCGCCCCATGCACGAACCACATAGCTTTCTCGAAAGAGGACCTCGGCGGCCTTGATGCCGTGGTGGTCGAGATTCAGGACACCGGTTCGAGATATTTCAACTACACCAGGGATGTCATGGCCCTTATGGAGACCATTGCGTCCATGGATCCGGAAGACGCTCCGTCCCTGTATGTCGTGGATCACAACAATCCGGCCGGCAGGGTAGTGGAGGGCACGATGCCGGACAGCACTCTTCCGGGATACGGGCCGGAGGCCCACACGGCCAGGATCGTCCACCGCCACGGGCTTACCCTCGGGGAGCTGTGCAACCTTTATTATAACGAGATAGCGGCTAAATTCCCGCTTCATGTGATATCGGCCCTCGCCACGGAGTCGAACCGCGAGATTATGCCGTGGGTGATCGCCCCATGCAGCGACATCCCTGGCCTTTTCACCTGCGAGATGTACAGCGGCGGCGGCCTCTGGAACAATACGGACATCACTCCGGGCATAGGCACGGCACGCCCTTATGAATATATCGGCGCCCCTTTCATCTCGCATGACGGTCCGCTGCCGCCTTCCGCGCCCGGAGTCATGCTGCGCCCTTGCACCTTTACCCCGGCTGCCGGACGCTACGCCGGCGAACGCTGCAACGGCTATCATCTTATGCTGGATGCCGCCACTCCGTACCACTCCCTGCTGCACACGCTCTCGCTGCTCCGCTTTTTCAAGGAAATCTATCCGGCGCAGTTCCGTCTGGAGGAAGGATTCAGGTCCAAGCTGGGAGATCCGCGGCTCATGGACTACATACTCGGGCAGAGCACTGAGGAGGAGGTCCGGGAATATGTCAAGACCTCGGAGCAGAAATGGATACGCAAGGCGAAAAAGTTCCTTCTGTACGAAGACCAGCCATACAGGATAAAGTAGGGTGCATTTAGCTCCCTTTATTTCTTGGCTTTTGAAAAAAAAATCGTACTTTTGCGCGCTATTTCCACCGAAACAGCACAGGTTCAAGAGTAAAAACCATTCCGGAACATACCCGCCGGAGTAAACTGAATGCGTTATGATCAAGATTTTTTACAAATCAAACGGTCAGATGATGGTTTCCTGTACGGAAGCGGACTTTGCCAATCTTCCAAGAGAAGAAGTTTTGTGGATTGACCTCATTTCGCCGTCCGGCGAAGAGAAAAAGGCGGCCGAGACGTTCGTCGACTGCTCGCTTCAGGCCCGTTCCAAGGCGGAGGAGATCGAGAGTTCGTCACGTTTCATAGAGACGGACAAGGGTATATTCCTCAATACGAACTTTATCCTTCCGGGTCCTGACGACTATTCGATGGAGGCCGTGTCGTTCGTGCTTGTCGGCGCCACGATAGTGACGATCAGGGAAATACAGCTCAAGTCCTTTACCGACCTGCAGCGCCGTGTGGCGGCTTTTCCGAAGCAGTACGCCAGCAACTACCATATCTTCCTGTCCCTGCTGGAGCAGCGTGTCGACCTGGATGCCGACATGATCGAGATCATGAGCAAGGAGATCGCCCAGCTGAGCCGCAAGATCAGCCAGGGCGAGGATACTATCAATGAGGATATGCTTCTGGACATCAACCAGCTGCAGGAGAACACCATGGTCGTGCGCGAGAATATAGTGGACAAGCAGCGCATGATAAGCAGCATCATGAAGACGGCCAAGCTGCCGAAAGGCCAGCAGGGCCGCTGCAACACGATACTCAAGGATATAGCCTCGCTTATCAATCATACCAATTTCAATTTCGAGCGTCTCGAATACCTGCAGGACACCGTGCTCGGTCTGGTGAACCTGGAGCAGAACAAGATCATGAAAGTCTTCACGCTCGTGAGCCTGCTCCTGATGCCTCCGACCCTCATTACCAGCTTTTTCGGCATGAACGTCACTCTTCCGATCATCGGTACCGACATGCCGTGGGACTGGATTCTGATCATGGTCTACGTGCTGTTCTCCATCGGTGTGGCGTATTTCATCTTCCGCAAGAAAAAAATGCTGTAAGCCGCAAGAAAAAGGCCGCGCCCCTATTGGGGTTACGAAACTTTTTTGTATATTTGCGTCCCTCTTTGCGTGCGCGTGCAGACGCGTCCGCAGAGGTCAGAACATAAAGTTTAACGCATTAATTTCAAAAAAGTTCAATTATGACAAACGAAAATGAAATCAAGAATGCACCGCTGAACGCGTCAATCGCCCCTGAGGATTTCAACTGGGACGCATTTGAGAACGACAGCGTGTACGATGCTGATCGTGCCAGCATCGAGGCGAAGTACGACGCCACCCTCTCTAAAATCACCGAGAACGAGGTTACGGAGGGTACAGTTACATCAATCAACAAAAAGGAAGTCGTAGTCAACATCGGCTACAAGTCAGAGGGCGTCATCCCTATCACTGAGTTCCGTTACAATCCGGATCTCAAGGTGGGTGACAAAGTGGAGGTTTACGTGCAGACCGCGGAGAACAAGCACGGACAGCTCATCCTCTCTCACAAGAAAGCCCGCGCCGTACATTCTTGGGACCTCGTTAACGAGGCATATAACAAAGACGAAATCGTAAAAGGTTACGTCAAGACCCGCACCAAAGGCGGTATGATCGTTGACGTATTCGGCATCGAGGCCTTCCTTCCAGGCAGCCAGATCGACGTCAAGCCTATCCGCGACTACGATCAGTTCGTTGACACTACAATGGATCTCAAGATCGTCAAGATCAATCCTGAGTTCCGCAATGTTGTGGTTTCACACAAGGCTCTCATCGAGGCCGAGCTCGAGGCTCAGAAGAGCGAGATCATCGGCAAGCTCGAGAAAGGCCAGGTACTTGAGGGCACTGTCAAGAATGTCACCGACTACGGCGTATTCGTCGACCTCGGCGGCGTTGACGGCCTCATCCACATCACAGACCTTTCATGGGGCCGTATCAACCATCCTAAGGAGGTTGTCGAGCTCGACCAGAAGATCAATGTCGTTATCCTTGATTTCGACGAGAACAAGAAGCGCATCGCTCTCGGCCTGAAGCAGCTTTCAGCACATCCTTGGGAGGCTCTTGACGCAAATCTCAAGGTAGGCGACAAGGTTAAGGGCAAAGTTGTCCTCGTGCAGGACTACGGCGCTTTCGTAGAGGTCGAGCCTGGCGTAGAGGGCCTTATCCACGTTTCTGAAATGAGCTGGAGCCCACGCCTGCGCATCGCCCAGGACTTCCTTCACGTAGGTGACGAGGTTGAGGCGCAGATCCTTACCCTCGACCGTGACGAGAAGAAGATGTCACTCGGTCTGAAACAGCTTG
Organism: uncultured Muribaculaceae bacterium; assembly: GCA_964385835.1. GTDB lineage: Bacteria > Bacteroidota > Bacteroidia > Bacteroidales > UBA932 > Cryptobacteroides. The sequence goes on from CAYLQE010000039.1 coordinate 13,962, forward strand.
TCGAGAATCCTTGGGAGAACATCCGCGAGAAATATCCTGTAGGCAGCCAGCACTCTGCGACAGTCCGCAACATCACCAACTTCGGCGTATTCGCCGAGCTTGAGGAGGGCATCGAGGGTCTCGTTCATATCAGCGACCTTTCATGGAACAAGATCAAGCATCCGTCAGAGGTAGTTACTCCTGGCGACAAGATCGACGTAGTTATCCTTGACTTCGATGAGGAGAACCACAAGCTCTCTCTCGGCCACAAGCAGCTTCTTCCTAACCCATGGGAGCTGATCGAGAAGAACTTCCCTGTAGGCACAATCTGCGCCGGCAAGGTGACTGAGGTGAGCGACCGTCAGGCTACCGTACTCCTCGGCACAGACGTTGAGGCCGTATGTCCTGTGAAAGACCTCGTTAAGGAGGACGGTACAGTAGTGGCTGCAGGCGAGACCGTTGACTTCAAGGTTATCGACCTCAAGCGCAACTCACGCAAGGTGACCGTTTCACACCTCAAGACTTACGCTGCCCCTGTAAAGGCGGAGAAAGCCGAGAAACCGGTATCCGAGGCTGAGTCTGCAAAGAAGGCTGTAAAGAAAATCAACGAATCCGTAGAGAAGACCACCCTCGGCGATCTCGACGTGCTCGCAGCCCTCAAAGAGCAGCTTTCAAAGTAATTTTACCCTCGCCTGATGGCCGGTAAATTTACATTGAACATATTGGGTACGGCTTCCGCGAAGCCAAACCTCAAACGTGCATCAAGTGCTCAGTTGCTTCAGGCAGCTGAGCGCTTGTTCCTTATAGACTGCAGCGAGGGCACGCAGCTGCGCATTCTCGAGCAGAACGTACGTCTGCGCTCATGGTGCGACGAGAACCGCATACAGGGCATCAAGCGTATCTCGAAGAATCAGCTGGACAGCATATTCATCTCCCATATCCATGGAGACCACATGTTCGGCCTTTTTCCTCTGCTCTCGACGATGGCCCTCAACAACCGCACCAAGCCGCTGAACATATTCGGCCCCAACGCCCTCGGCCCGGTGCTCAACTTTTACAAGTCATTCTGGGGTGACAAGGATCCTTTCGCGATCAATTTCACTCCATTGAAGATGAAAAGCCCCGAAACCGTTCTGGAATATCCCGGAATCAGGGTAGAGGCTTTTCCTCTTAAGCATGGCATAGAAAGCTTCGGCTTTCTTTTCCGCGAGACCGGGGACTGCCGTTTCCATAAGGAGGAATACAGGCCCCGCAGTTTCGCTTACTGCTCCGATACCGCCCCTTTCCCCGAACTGGCGCAATGGGTGAGCGGAGTGGATCTCCTCTATCACGAAGGAACGTATTTTGCAGAGGACGACAGAAAGGCCGTGATGCGCATGCACAGTACGGCCGCAGATGCCGCAAGATGCGCTCTGGAGGCGGGGGCCGGAATGCTGATCGCGGCCCATTATTCTTCCGGCATCAAGGAAGAGGAGATACATGGACGTTACGAGCGGCAGCTGCGTGAGATATTCCCGCAGTCCCGTGCCGTGGATGACGGTGACATAATAGACATACCAATGATTCCTAAGATATGAAAAGAGCAGTTCCGACATTTCTTTTCCTGCTGGTCCCGCTGTTTGTGCTCAGCGCGGATACGGTAAAACAGAAGGCAGAGCGGTATATCGCCAGCTATTCCGATATCGCGGTGTCCGAGATGTACCGCAGCGGCATTCCCGCAAGCATCATTCTCGGCCAGGCCTTGCTTGAGTCAGGCTGCGGATGCAGTACTCTTGCCGTGAAGTCCAACAACCATTTCGGCGTCAAATGCCACGCCGACTGGAAAGGCGAGAGGGTGTATCATGACGATGATATGAAGGATGACTGTTTCCGCAAGTATCCTTCGGTGACTGATTCATATATCGACCACAGCGATTTCCTGCGTTTCAAGCCGCGTTACGCCTTTCTGTTCGACTACAAGAAGACCGACTACAAGTCATGGGCGCACGGACTTAAGAAGGCGGGATACGCGACCGACCCCCAGTATGCCTACAAGCTGATAAACATTATCGAGACCTATGATCTGTCGCGTTTCGACAAGGCGAAGCCGAAAGCCGTCGCCGGCGAAAGCGGCAGGCCTGCGGAGCAGGCCGTGGAGGCGACGATGCCTCCGTCGCCATCCCGGCTCGAGGCGCCGTCCCGCTTCACCGGCTCCGGCAAGACCGGCACTTACGCGGTCTCCCTGCACAGGGAGGTGCTCGAGAGAAACGGCGTTCCTTTTATATACGCGCGCGAGGGCGAGACATACAGATCCATCGCGGCCCTTTACGACCTCTTTCCCAAGGAGCTGATGGGCTTCAATGAAGAACATTCCGACCGTCCGCTCGTTCCTGGAGAGGTAGTGTATCTGCAACACAAGGCGAAATACGCCGTGAAAGGCCTTGAAAAGCATATATGCAGCGAGGGCGAGACACTGCGCGGCATATCCCAGAAATATGCTGTGTCGCTGCGTTCCTTGATGAAGATGAACGGCATAAAGAATGCCGGTGATTATATTGTCCGCGAAGATAACACCCTTTATCTTCGTCCTGTAAAAAAAGACAGAACATGACGAAACAGACATCCGATAAGAAAAAGACTGCGGCAAAGCCGGCAGCGAAGACCGCGCGCAAGTCTGCCGCCAGGCCGCCCGCTTCCCGCCGCGGAAAGCCGGCAGCCTCTGCGGGAAAACCCTCGCCGGGGCGTTCCGCAAAGAAAAAGCCTTACCGCCGCATTGCCGGATATGTTGCCGCCGCGCTTTTGGCCGCCGTGCTTGCGCTTGCCGGCCTGACAGGGGGCAGACGTCTGATAGACAGCAAGCTGCCGGCTTTCGCAAAGGGCGGCGAGATCTACATCGAAAAGGGCACTACCGTCGGGTCCGTGCTCGCCCAGATCGAAGAAATGCAGCCTCTGCATCCCAAGTCTTTGCAGCGCTGCATCGAGGCGGAGTGCACGGACGAAAACCTGCGTCCCGGCCTGTATAAGTTCAATCCTACCCATACCGCCGTGTATGTGGCGCGCGCGATTACCAGAGGCTGGCAGACGCCTGTGCGCCTTGTGCTGTCAGGCCCGGTCAGGACCAAGGCCGAGATCGCGTCGAAAATATCCTCCCAGATGATGGTGGACTCGCTGACTTGCCTCAAAGCCCTGAACGACAGCATTCTGCTCGCAAAATATGGCACCACTCCATCGCATGTGTTCGAGATCATCCTGCCCGATACATACGAAGTGTATTGGGACTGGGACATGGACAAGATACTGAACCGCCTGAAGAAAGAGCACGACCTGTTCTGGACCAAGGAACGTACCGCGAAAGCAAAGGCCATGGGCCTTACGCCGCAGCAGGTTTCGGTGCTTGCCTCGATCGTGGCGCAGGAGAGCCACCGTCCGGACGAATATCCGAAGATCGCCAGCGTGTACCTTACGCGCCTGAGCCGGGGAATGAAGCTCCAGGCCTGTCCTACGGTATGCTATATCTATGACTACAAGATCAAAAGGGTGCTTCTGAACCATCTTAAGAACCCTTCCCCATACAACACCTACATTCATCCCGGCCTTCCTCCGGCCCCTATCTGCGTGCCTGAGAAAGTGCATATAGAGGCCGTGCTGAACCCTGACCCGCGCCAGTACCTTTATTTCTGCGCGGACAGCTCTTTCAACGGCCGCAACGTTTTCGCGGAGACGTATGCGGAGCACCTTGAAAACGCCCGCAGGTATCATGCCGCGATGGACGAGCGCAAGGCTCAGAAGGAAATGCGGAGCATGGAAGCCGTGCTTCCCGAATAATTGCGGATGATGGAGACCGTTTTTGATCCGCTTCGCAAGACCGATGTGCCGCTGACTCCGGAAGAAAAGGTGCGTCAGTGGTTCATCGGGGTCCTTATGTCGGAATGCTCGGTGCCGGCGCAGCTGATGAACAGTGAGGTCGGGTTCAGGTACGGCGGCAAGCGGTACAGGGCCGATATCCTTATCTGGGACAGGAATGCCGCCGCGGTTGCCGTAGTGGAATGCAAGAAGCCGTCGGTAGCGCTCGGGCCAGCCGTCCTGGACCAGGCGATACGCTACAACATGGCTCTGGGCCTGAAATACCTTATACTTACCAATGGCTCCAATACCATTGTTTTACGGAAAAAAGACAGTAAATTTGTGCCTGTAAACTATCTGCCCACCTATGATCAAATGCTTTCAGAACAAGAATGAAAACAGTGCCGGAGCGAATGCCCTGGCATATCTCGACAATCCGATATTCCCGATCGTCAGCGATGTCGCGGAGCGCTGCGGCGTGCGCGCATTTGTCATAGGCGGCTATGTGCGCGACTGTTTCCTTGGCCGTAAATCCAAGGATATCGATATAGTCGTCGAGGGCAGCGGCCCTGCTTTCGCGCGCGCCGTGGGCAAGGTGGTGCGCAGCAAGGTGAGCATATTCGAATCATACGGTACCGCGATGCTGCGCTATCACGGAACCGAGATAGAATTCGTAGGCGCCCGCAAGGAGTCTTATTCGCGTGACAGCCGCAATCCTGTCGTGGAGAACGGCACCCTGCAGGACGATCAGGAGCGCCGCGACTTCACTATCAATGCCATGGCCTTCTCCCTGAACAAGGAAGACTATGGCGCGCTTCTGGACCCGTTCGGCGGCATAAGTGACCTGGAAAAGGGCATTATACGCACTCCGCTGGACCCTGACAAGACATTCGACGACGATCCGCTGCGCATGCTGCGTGCGGTACGTTTCGCCACGAAGCTCAGTACATGGCACAAGTATTTCAACATCACTCCCGAATGCTGCGCTTCCATAAGACGCAACGCCGGCAGGCTGGAGATACTTACGAAGGAGCGCATAGTGGAGGAACTCAACAAGATACTTGTCACGGACCATCCTTCCATGGGCTTCGCGCTCATGGACAGACTGGGGATGCTCCGGTATATCCTGCCTGACCTGCTCAGGCTCAAAGGCGTGCAGATGCTGGAGGGACGTGCGCACAAGGAGAACTTCGCCCACACTCTTCAGGTGGTCGACAACGTGGCCGAGGCCGAGGCCGAGGCCATATCGCAGGGACTGCTCCACGATTATGAGAACATCGGCAATGAATTCAAGGAGACGGTAAGGACGCAGCCGAACGTATGGCTGCGCTGGGCGGCCCTCCTTCATGACATAGGCAAGCCTGCATCCAAGCATTTCGACCCTGTCACGGGCTGGAGCTTCCACGGCCATGACGTCATAGGCAGCAAGATGGTCCCCAAGATCTTCAAGAGCCTGAAGATGCCTCTGAACGAGAAGATGAAATACGTGCAGAAGCTGGTGTTCCTGCATCTGCGCCCGCAGACCCTTGTCACCGACGAGGTTACCGATTCGGCTGTGCGCCGCCTTATGTTCGATGCCGGCAATGACATAGATGACCTGATGCTGCTGTGCAAGGCCGACATAACTTCCAAGAACGAGCGCAAGGTGGAGGTCCTGAAATCCAATTTCGACCTTGTGATGGGCAAGATGAAAGAGGTGGAGGAGAAAGACGCCATACGCAACTGGAAGAACCCGGTTACCGGCGATTACATCATGGATCTCTACGCCCTGCCGCCGTCACGCATTCTCGGCGATGTCAAGGAGCAGATCAAGGAGGCCATACTCAACGGCGACATCCCTAATACTTTCGAGGATGCCGACAGGCTCCTGCGCTCCATAATGTCGGAACATGGCTATACTCCTGTAAAATAGTTATCGGCTGGCATATATTTTGTATATTTGTCCTGTTGCGCGTGCGCGTGCATGCACGTGACAAACTGACAAACAAATTTACAAAATATGAATAGCGTAAATATCAAAGAATTGAACGACCGCGTTCAGAAGGAAAGTCAGTTCGTGGATATGCTGACCCTTGAGATGAACAAGGTCATCGTAGGCCAGAAGCATCTGGTGGAGAACCTGATGATAGGCCTGCTCAGCGGCGGACACATCCTTCTCGAAGGTGTTCCGGGTCTGGCTAAGACTCTCGCGATCAACACGCTCGCAAAAGCGGTGAGCGCGAAGTTCAGCCGTATCCAGTTTACTCCGGACCTGCTTCCTGCCGATGTCGTCGGCACCCTGATCTATTCCCAGAAGAACGAGAATTTCACTATCCGCAAAGGTCCTGTCTTCGCCAACTTCGTGCTGGCCGACGAGATCAACCGAAGCCCTGCCAAAGTGCAGAGCGCCCTTCTCGAGGCCATGCAGGAAAAACAGGTGACGATCGGCGACGAGACATTCATGCTTCCGCAGCCTTTCCTCGTGATGGCGACCCAGAACCCTATCGAGCAGGAGGGTACATACCCTCTCCCTGAGGCCCAGGTGGACCGTTTCATGCTCAAGGTTGTCGTAGGCTATCCGTCAAAAGAGGACGAGCAGCAGATCATCGACATGAATCTCCGCGGCGAGTTTCCGAAGCCTGATGCGATCCTGACACCTGAAGACATAATGCGTGCACGCGAGGTCGTGCGCGAGGTCTACATGGACGAGAAGATCCGGAAATATATCGTGGATATCGTGTACAGCACGCGTACTCCGGAGGCCTACAGACTGGAAAAGCTCAAGGACCTCATCTCTTA
>CAYLQE010000040.1:0-14468 GCA_964385835.1 uncultured Muribaculaceae bacterium
TGCCGCCGCCGAACTGGTCAGCGCCTTCGGCGCAGAGAGTGTGCCACCATGCCATAGCGAATTTGAACCACTCTTTCATAGGCCTGCCCGCAACTATGCGCTCAGGCTCGTAATAGTGGAATGCCATAGGATTCTTCGATCCCTTGCCTTCGAACGGAATCTTGCCGATTTCCGGAAAATATTGCTTTGCCATAATCTGTTATATGTTTTTGTTTAATACTGATTTCCATTTTTCATACGCCTCCATGTACGCGGCCGCGTCACTTGCGCAAGGCTCTATGACATCAAGAGTCCCGAGGGTGCTGAACGCCTCTTTCGTATCGGCGTATATCCCGGCCCCGAGGCCGGCGCCCTTGGCGGCGCCGGCGCTGCCGTCGGTGTCGTACAGGCGTATCGTGGCTCCGGTTACTCCTGCCAGAGTATCGCGGAATATCTTGCTGAGGAACATGTTCGCCCTGCCGGCATGAATGACCTTTACAGGCATGTTCATGGATTCCATGATCTCGATGCCGTACTTGAACGAGAAGACTATGCCCTCCTGGGCCGCACGTATGATGTGGGCCCTGCCGTGCGTGTTGAAGTTCAGGCCGTCGATGATGCAGCCCGTCTCCCTGTCGCACAGCATACGCTCGGCTCCGTTGCCGAAAGGAAGTATGCTAAGGCCGGCGCTTCCTGCAGGAACGCTTGCGGCCAGAGAATTCATCTGCGCGTAGTCCATGCCTTCAGGAGCCACGTTGCGGCGCACCCAGCTGTTGAGGATGCCCGTACCGTTCACGCACAGGAGCACGCCTGTGCGCACCTTGTCCGGACTGTAATTGACATGGGCGAATGTATTGACGCGGCTCTGAGGGTCGCATGCGGCCGTGCCATTAACGCCGTACACGACGCCTGAAGTACCGGCCGTCGAGGCGATCTCGCCTGGTTCGAACACGTTAAGGGAGAGCGCGTTGTTGGGCTGGTCGCCGGCACGGTACGTGACCGGCGTCCCCTCGGCAAGGCCGAGCTCGGCGGCAGCCGAGGCACACACGCGCCCCTGCTCGCTGAAAACCGGCAGGATCTCAGGCAGAAGGTCATGGCTGAAACCGTAATAGTCCATAAGCGCGTACGCCGGAGAGGCTGTCCTGAAGTCCCACAGCATTCCCTCGGAAAGTCCGGCGGCCGTAGTGGTGCAGCGGCCGGTGAGCTTGAGCGCGGCCCAGTCTCCCGGCAGCATGATCTTGTGGATCCTTGAATATATCTCAGGCTCGTTATCCTTCACCCACGCCAGTTTGGATGCGGTGAAGTTGCCTGGAGAATTAAGCATATGTTCCAGACAGAATCCGCTGCCCAGACCGGCGAAAGCCTTGCGGCCGTAAGGAACGGCGCGGCTGTCGCACCATATTATGGACGGACGCAGCACATTATAATCCTTGTCCACGCACACCAGACCGTGCATCTGGTATGATATGCCTATCGCCTTTATATCGGATGGCGACACTGCGCTTTCGCTCAGGACAGCCTTTGTGGCCAGCCTGAGATTTTCCCACCACATGGCGGGATCCTGCTCCGCCCAGCCGGGATTCAGTGACAGGATCGGAGCCTCGCTCTTCGGATAAAATGCGGAAGCCACGCACCTGCCTGTCATGGCATCAACGATGGCGGCCTTTACGGAAGAGCTTCCTATATCGTAACCTAACAAATACATATCTTCAAAATTTCATTTCCGGACGGCGCCTTTGAGTATGACGGGAAAACATCCGGACGAATCTATCACCGCCACCACATAATCCTCATAGGGACCGTCAGGCAGACGGGACGTATCTACCGTTATATCAACCGAGACCTTGCGGCCCGGCTCTATGACAAGCGGAGCACAGGCATAGCTCCGCCCTATGCTGACCTTCCCGCTCTGGGGAAGGAATTCTACCGAATACGCATGATCCGTGCTGCCGTTGTATATCTCCAGGGCGCGGGTGGGACGGGAGCCCCTTTCCGTAAGACGGAAGCCGAGCGTACGCAGATCGCAGCGCAGATCCCCGTACATCACATACGGGTGCCTTGCCTGCTCCAGCGTAAGGTCGCGCATGACTTCCGCACGCAGCACAAGGGTATTGTATTTTTTATATTCGCCGTTGGTGGCGATTACCGTAAGGCCCACTTTCTGGGGCCCGATGAAATGTGACGGGTCGTAAACCACGCTCATGACGGCGCTCTGACCCGGACGGAGCGTCTTGTGCTCCCATGACGGGGACGCGCATCCGCACTGGGTATGCACATCCAGAATGTCTACGTCCGTGTCGGAAATGTTGGTGTACACGAAATCCACCTTGACATTTCCGGCATCGAAACGCAACTGTCCCAGATCGGCCTCAGGCCTCCGGAACTCAAGCAAACGAGGGCGGGACAATGCCGCCTGCCCGAAGGCAAGCGACATGATCCACGCTAAAAAAAACATCCTCGTTCTAATCATATACTGTCTTATTCAACCACAGGGCACTTGATACCGCTTACGAAAGCAGGGGTGTTGTTCGGAGTACCGTGGAAGTTGTTGCCCGAAAGGTCAGGCAGCAGACCGTCCTGCATGGTGTTCATGCGCCAGTAGCCGATCAGGCCCTCAGCCTCGGCAGGGTTGATGAAGCACTGGTTGTTCTCGGCCTCGAGCACCGTAAGCGCACGTTTCCAGACGCGGCACTCGCTGATGTAGCCAGGAAGAGGACGTGTATCGCCTGCGGAAGCGCCGATACGGAATCCGCCTCCCTCCGCGGTAGCGCCCATGTTGAGAGCCGATTTTCCGGAGCTGTCGCCCTCGAACTGCAGCTTGCCGTCAACATAGAGCTTGATCTGGCTGCCGTCGTCAATGCCCACGATGTGGTACCATTTGCCGGTATCGAAGTGGTCGGCGGATGTGAACGACACGCCGCGGCCTGCGATCTGAAGCTGGTTCCTGTCGATAGAACCGTCACCGAAACGGATCACGAAGTGCTCCTCGATACCCATCACCGTAGCGATCTTGTGGCCGAGGTTGCTCCATCCGTTCATGTAAACGCGGGCCTCCATGGTAACGGCAGGCAGGTTCGCGAGATCAGGGTTCTTCTCCATCGTCTTCATATTGAAATATGTAGAACGGTTGAGGTTGATAACGTCTGTAGTGATGATAGAGTTGATCACCAGATAGATGGTCTGGCTCGGAACAAGAGCGTCCCAGCCGTTGGAAGCCTGGCCGATCTTCAGAGGAGCGCAGTACAGCACGCCCTCCTCGAAGTCATCCATAGTAACGATGTTGAAAGCCAGAGGGTTCGACACATTGCTGCCCGCAGGGATCACGAAATGGTCGGACTCAAGTTCGAAGCTGCCCGCAGGAAGCATTCTGTACTTTGTATTGTTGGCCGCATTGTATGCGTCTACCGCCGCCGCATCGACGGTTACAGGGACGATGACGTCCTCCGTAACTTTGTCTGAAGCGGTGATAGTGACATTCTTTGTGGAAGGACCGTCCACATACATGCTGGACACCGGAGAAGACTCGGTACCGGTGAAGTAGACGATATCCTTGTATTCAGGCGACTTGTGACATCCCACGATGGAAAGCAGGGCCGCAGCAAGAATGATTTTGTTTGTTTTCATATCAGTTCAGTTATTTTGCATAGATATCGAGCTCGGCGATATCCTTATAATAGTAACTATACTTTATCATGACATATTTTGCCTTCTTAGGGCCGTAGAGCGCCGCCATACCGGTATTGCCGTTCATACAGATGGATTTGTCCGACATGGACGGAGTGCCGAGGCTCTCGTAATTCGTGCCGTCGGTGCTGACCAGAAGTTCGAAATCCTCTACTGACGAGTTGCCGGACCAGTCGGCTTCTACAGTGATGCCGCAGCCATAGAAGTCGTACACCTTGTCCAGCTCGATTGTCCATTCAGGACCAGGTCCGCCCCAGCTTGTATAATATGTGTTGGCATTCTCATAGTTGCCGTCGATCAGTTCCGAAAGCTGTCCGCCCCATGCAGGACCGGTACCAGTCAGGGTCCATGCAGATTTGTTGGAAAGCTTAGGAGCTCCGATCTGGTCCTCGGTAAAGTCGCAGCGCAGGTATACGGTCCTCTGTGTCACCACGATATATGCGACACCTTTGGTCTTGCTGACCTCCACGTCACCTGTAGAAATCTTGACAGGAATGACATAGCCTTCGGCACTCGTGAATTTGCTCAGATCGCCCTGGAGACTTACCACGATGGCCTTTGACGCCTGTGACTGCTGTGCGGAGATGACGGCGGTACCCTCGATCTTCACATTGGCTGCAGGGACAGTCTCGTATTTCGTACCATGCTTCTTGTTGTACTCGGCTACAAGGCTGTTGTCCTGGGCCGCGGTCACGGTGATGGACTTGTTCGTAGGGATAGCGTTGTACACATTGAGGTTCACGGCCATTGAAGACTCGGAGCCTGCAGGCGTGTGACGTACCTCATCCTTGTAAACTGTCTCGCCCAGATACACCATAGGATCCGTGCTCTCGATGTAATTGAAGTGCAGATATTGGATGCTGCGCGCCCACTGGCTCATAACCGAAGCATCTATGGTCATCTTGAGGTAACGTCCCTTCAGGGCACCGTAGAATCCGATGAAACCTGATTCGCCCTCGATGAGAATGCTCTCAGGAGTGCCGGCCTGCTCCCAGTTTTCGCCGTCCTCGGAATACTCGATTGCGGAAATCTTAGGAGCTCCATAATAGCCCGGAGACATGAGTCCGAATTCAAGGCCAGTGACGAGATACTCATCCTTCAGGTCCACAATCACCTCAAGAGGCTCGGCAGGAAGAGACTGCTGGGTCTCTATGCTTCCGCTCAGACCGGCAATATACTCCATGCCGGCATAATCGGACGGGCTGAATCCGGAGATATCGTTTGAGGATGTTATAGGCTTGATGCTGTTCACCTCAGGGAGCACCTTTATATAATATGTGCCGGACACCTCGCTGCCGTTGATGTTTCCGGCAGAGATCTTGACTGCTGCGACATACATGCGCTCCTGGAGCTGCGAAAGATCGCCCACGAGAGAGATTTTCACCGAGTCCACGGTAACGCGCGCATTCTCAGGCAGGGTGAGGACAGCGGAGCTGCTTGGATCGAGGCTGTCATCTTCTTCAACGTATTTCGCGATGCGCAGATATTCCTCAGGAAGGACTGAAGACTTGAGCTCATTCTTTGCGATGTAATCCTCGGCAGCGAACGGGCAGTAGTAGACCTCCACCTTTGCCGCGGCATGGCTGCCTGAGTTGCAGTTCACGTCAAATACAGTGGAGAACGAGCCGAAAGATCCCTGAGGGGTATGCGATACCGTCACGGAAGCTGTCTTGTCTTCGCCGGCAGACTGTGAATATACGAGTACGGCAGGTGCATCCACGACTGTCTGGAAATCCACCATGCGCTCGCATGCGCAAAGCGCCGCCACTGCCGCAAGAGATACTGATATTGATTTGATTTTTTTCATGGCTCTGCGATTTATTTTGTGACTGAAGGATTCTGAAGCTGGATCGCACGGCGCAGGTGTCCGTAAGGGAGATCCTTGTCACCGCCTACAGCTGTAATAGCATAGTCGCGCTGGTTGTGGAACGCGCCGAAACCGCCCTTGCGGCCGCCGTTCTTAGGCTGGAAAGCCGCCTGAGCCTCCATCTGACCGCCGTTCTTCCAGTTGTCGCCGATGTTCTCGGTAATGATAAGCTGGGAGTTTTTCCAGCCTGACTGGTTGAACATGCCCTCGTGCGGAGCCTGTCCGTAGCTCTGGGCGATATGGTAAGAGCAGAGCTCTGCCACGCTCTGGCCCGGATAACCGCCGTCCACGCAGAGGAGAGTCCTCGGATTCGGAGACTTAGGGCCGATGAACTGCGCGAGATACTGTACGAATGTATCCATGCATGCGCCGCTCAGGGCATCGCCTTCCGGCTCGTAGTCGAGGTCATAGCCGTCGAGCCTGTCGCGCTGGATCTCCTCGAGGATATATCCTGCCGCCTGCACGCACCAGTTAGGGTATTCATACTCGTCCTCGGTACCGGACACGAGCTTGCGCGAAGGATTAGCGGACATATCGGCGCGAAGGCTGCGGCAGCCCGCGTCAAGCGCGTCGGTCTCTGCGAGAGAAACGGCCTGCTCTTCTGTGTATGCAGGATTTCCCTGGGAGTCCTTCTCGTTGATATACTGGTTGTATTTCCTCTCATAAACGGCGAGATAGCCCTCAGAACCGCCGTAACCGTTGTCGAACGAATCGATGCCGGAAGCCTTCGCCCATGAGAGATAGTTGTAATAGTTCTTGTTGCTTGGGGCAAGACGGATGATCTTCACGCCTACCAGACGCGTGCCCTTGAGCTCGCGCATTCTGTACATCTCGGCTTTCAGGGACTCGTCCTTAGGGATACCGCCCCACAGAGACACCACGTCAACGCTGTCCGGAAGGCCCATGAAGCGTGAGCCGGGACAAGTCGCCTCGTAATTTGCGAACCATACATAGCAGATGGAGTGGTCGCTCTCCTTGTATGCACGCAGCGATTTGTAATACGCATCTGTGTACTTGTATGCCGGCTGAAGGTTCAGGGCCTCCGGCTTGGTGCATGAGCACACGGCTGCGGCAGCCGCCAATGCAATAGCAATACGATTGATTATATTTTTCATAAATAGCATTCGGTAAATTAGTTCTTCTTGTCCCACCAGAGTTTTGTGCCTCCGTTGTCATTGCCGCCGAGTTTCGATACGGCGTCAGCAACGTTCGCTGCATTGGTACGGTACTCGCTTGAAGGGAAGTTGAGACGGCGGATCTGCACATCGGTGCTGATCACTCCGCCGCTGTTGTTCGTCTTCACAGGAATTACCTTAGGGTAGCCTGTACGGCGGAACTCAGACCAGGCCTCCTGTCCCTCAGGGAACATGGCGAGGTACTTCTGGGTAATGATCTGCTCGAAGTGGTTTTCGAATGAAGAAACCGCATCCCATGAAACAGGGGTTGAGGTAAGTTCGTCCGAATATGAGTTGTTCGATGAAACGACATCAGAATACGAACCTACGCCGTTGGTGCCGGCAAGGTACTCAGCGGCACCGGATGCGCCGACAGTCGAGAAAGCGAGCTTCACACCGTCCTCATAAAGGGATTTGGCCTGGGCCTGGTCGCCTTTCCTGAGATAGTACTCTGCCTTGAGGAAGTATGCCTCTGCAGGAGTCATGATCTTGACAGCGTCGTTCTTGGTTACGTTGATTCGTGAAGCCTTGTCGTTCTTGTAGCTGTCGCCGTTTGTCACGCCGAGACGGACACCGAAGTATTCGCGGCCTGCATGCTCGCTCTTGGTGAAGTATTTCTCGCGGCGAGGGTCATTGTAGCTGTTCATGTATGTCTCGATAGTAGCGCCGATGTGGCTGTCGCCGCCCGGATAGTCGTACTGGATGACATAGAACATGTTCTGCCATGCGGCACCTGTAGAAGGGGTGTACTGCGCCTGGTCCGCTGCTGCGGAAAGAAGGCCGACAGGGTTCGAGATGGATTTCTCGGCCTCCTCGAAAGCGAGAGTCTCGTTCGCATATACGACGCGCATCGCAAGGCGCAGGCGCAGGGTATTGGCGAGCTTCACCCATTTTGTAACGTCACCGCCATAGACATTGTCGTACTCCTCGAGCAGCTTGCCTCCGGGATTGCCCTGTACGAAAGCTGTAAGGGTCTCGATAGCGGCATCCAGCTCGGCGAACATCTGGTTGTAAACCTCTTCCTGAGTGTCATACGCCTTCTCGATACCGGCCTCTGTAAGAGAGCTGTAAGGGATAGGGCCGTATGTGTCGGTGATGCGGTGCAGGCCGAGGACCTTCACGATGTCGGCCACAGCCACGAGGTTCTCGTTGCCGCTGCGGAACTGGTTGATGGTGAGCCACTGCGGAGTGAAGCGTACGAATACGTCATTGAACATGGTCTCGTACCATCCGGAATAAGTGATATTGTAGAGGTTATTCGCCCTGAAGCCTGAGTTCGTAGCGGCGAAATAGCCTGAGAATCCATTGCCTGCGAGATCCTGGATCACCTGATAGCGGTCCGAGCCATACTCGTCGGTACCGTCCATCTGATACATAGGGATCGCATTCTGGAGCATTTTTGTGAAAGGACCTCCCACCGCGAGGCCGTCATGAGACATCTGCTCTTCGTAGGCCTGGTCAGGGTTGGTATTCATTTTAAGGAAGTTCTTTGTACAAGATACGGCAGCAGCGGCTGCGGCAATCATCAGAATATATTTAAATGTCTTCATATTCTTCAGGATTTAGAAAGTGATTTTCGCAGAGAAACCGATGTTACGGGTAGAAGGTATCATGAAGTAGTCGATACCCATCGAGTAGTTGCCTGCGCCCTGAACGAGTTCAGGATCGAAAGGAGCCTTGCAGTAGAGCATGGCGAGGTTGCGGCCTACGACCGAAACGTTGAGGGCCTTGATCCATGGCACCCATTTTACAACAGGGATATCATAGCCGATGGAAGCCTCGCCGATACGGATGTTCGTCATTGAATATGTGTACATCGAACCGATAAGGCCGTCGCCCTGGCCGCCGATAGTCTGGTAGTAGTCTTTGGCAGGGATGCGTGCGCCGTTAACCAGGGCGCCGCCGTTCTCGCGGGCCTCTGCGGTGCGGAGAGAACGTCCGTAAGTATCAAGGACGGCCTCGGTAGCCGAAACGCCGATACCGCCGACACGTGCGTTGATCATGAAGCCGAATGTAAGGCCTTTCCATGAGAAGTTGTTCCTCCATGAGCCTGTCCAGCTCGGATTCACGTTGCCTGCGTAAAGCATGGTCTCGATAGTGCCCTTGTTCTCGGCAGGAATGACCTTGCTGCCGAGCTCGGCTGATGATACATAGATATATCCGTGCTCGTCGGTCTTAAGCGTGCTGACGTACAGATCGCCGATCTGCCCCCCTTCGGTAAGCCAGAATTTGGCGCCGGTAAGGCCGCCTACGGAAAGCTGGGAGCTCTTGAATGGAACGCCGTCCACGGTAGTGTCGAGCATCTTCACGATCTTGTTGCGGTTCATTGAATATACAAGGCCTGTGTTCCACCTGAAATCACCGGCGGTAAGGGTATAGTTAGCCGAGAGCTCGACACCCTGGTTGTCCACGCGGCCGGCATTGATATAGATCGTGCTGTAGCCGGAGCCCGCAGGAACCTCAGGAGTAAACACCTGGTTGAATGTCTTGGAGTTGTAGTAAGTAGCGCCGAGGATGAGGCTGCCCTTGAACAGACGGACGTCGGCACCTACCTCCCATGAGTTGGTACGCTCAGGACGGAAGCCGTCGGCTACATGCCATGTGCTGGTAGCAGCTGTTCCGCCGCTGCCCACCTGATAGTAAGGGACGCCGATATAGCGCATAGGGGCGTTGCCTACCTCCGCGTATGAAGCGCGTACCTTCGCGAATGAAAGAATATCGGACTTGATGTTGAATGCGTCGGTGATGATCCATGAAAGGCCGACCGAAGGATAGAAGATAGGAGTAGTCACGCCGTCGGCTGTGGTCATGGCGGTGTTCCAGTCGTTACGTGCGGTAAGGTCGAGGAACAGCCAGTTCTTGAATCCTACCTGCACTGTGCCGAACAGAGCCTGGTTCTCATCGTTGATAGTCTCTCTCCACATACCTTTTGAGGTATCCATGTTGTTCTGGGTGAAGAGGTTCGCAATCCTCACCAGATCACCGCGGGTGAACACGGCCACATCATTGTACCTCTCGATAGAAGCGCCGAGAGTGGCGTTCAGCTGGATCAGGTTGTTGCCGAAAGTGTGGTGGAAGTTGACCAGGGCATCGGCATAAATCTGTGATGACTGGTAGTTGTCATAATAGAAGCGTCCGTACTTGCCTGCGAACAGACCGTTTGTGGATGCGTAGTTCCTCATCTGCGAGAGGGTGTAGTTCATATCGCCGCGGCCACGCACTACAACGTCCACCCAGTCGGTGATGTCCCATGTGATGTTGCCGCCGAGGATGAAACGGTTCTTGTCGTTAGTTGTAAGGTTGCGGTTCACGACCCAGAAAGGGTTCTGCATAGAGAATGAAGCCGCGCCGTCGGCGTCAGACCAGTACTGGGTCTTGAATCCGCGTGAAGCGTCGTAGCGCTCGTATGTCTGATATTTCGAGAGATCGTCGCTCGGAGACATCAGGTAGAGGGATACGAGAGGGTTGTAATACTGGCCGCCTGCAAGCTGGTTCTGCTCGTGAACGTTCATATACATGGCCAGGACGCTGAAATGAACCTTTTTGTTGAACAGGTCGTGAGTATGGTGCAGGGTGATGTTCTTCCTGTCGTAATTGTTGTTCGGGATGATGCCTTTGGCAGCGGTCCATGAAGCCGAAACGTAAGTAGTCGAGTTCTCGCCGCCGAAAGAAGCGGACAGGGAGTTGCGTGTATTGTAGCCTGTCTGGAAGAAGTCCTTGACATCCCATGTGGAAGGTGAAGTCATTTTCTCACCCCATGAAGTGAAATAGCCCGTACCGGCTCCGTAGATGGTCTGGAGCTGAGGGAGCATGAAAGGGTTTGAGAAAGTGGTATTGTTTGAGTAAGATACGCTGAAGCCTTTCCCGCCTGTGCGTGAAGTGAGCATCAGGATACCGTTGGCGGCCTTTGAACCGTAAAGGGCGGCTGCGGAAGGTCCCACCAGAGCGGAAGTCTCGGCGATATCCTCGCTATTGAAGTTGGAGATACCGTCACCTGAAAGGTTGGCGCCGTTATAGAGGCTCCAGTCTTCGCCCGGTTTGGTACGTGAGAGTGAAGGAAGCGGAATACCGTCCAGCACATAAAGGGCGTTGTTGCTGCCGGCGATAGACTTGGCGCCGCGCATAACGACTTTTGTCTCGGCACCGGCGCCGGCAGCAGTCTCGTTGATCTGCACGCCCGCGAGTTTGCCGGCAAGAGAGTTCACCATGTTCACCTCAGGAACCTTGAAAGCGGTATCGTCCACTTTCTGTACGTTGTAGGTGACGGAGCGCTCGGCTTTCTTGATACCCAGCGCCGTTACGACAACGCCGTCAAGAATCAGAGCGGACTCCTTGAGAGTTACGTTGATGACACTTCTGCCAGCAACTGCCTCAGTGACCGAATCCATGCCGATGAATGCATACACCAGGGAAACGTCACCCTCGGGGATATGGATAGTATAGTTACCGTCCATATCTGTGATCACTCCGATCGTAGGATCGGATGCCACCGTGATACCTGCTCCGACGAGAGCCTCACCCTCGCCGTCGGTAACGCGGCCGCTGACGGTCACCTTGCCGGTCTGGGCGTAAGCCGAAACCGCAGCGAAAGCACACACCATCAGGGCGCAAAGCGATCTAAATGTTTTGTGAATCATAAGTTAGTTAATAATATTTTGGTTGATGTAATTTCCGTCCCCAAATATTGTAAAAATTACAAAAAGCCCTCTAATTTACGAATGCTTTTTGTAAAACCTACATTAACTAATGAAAAACACGTAAAAAATTGCGCGATACCATGAAAAATGCAAGCCGATCTCTTGGAATCAGAGTTTTTTCTTGCGTTTGCGGCTGTCGTACTTGAAGAAGCGGGCGGCCCTGTGCGTCATGCCCGTCTCCTTCTCTTTCAGAGGCACGATATGCTGCATCCGCGCCACCTTCTTGTATATATTGGCGTTGTCGATTTTCCTGCCTGTTATGAACTCGAGCAGCAGGCGGTACTGAAGGATGGTGAATTTCTTAGGAAGGATGCTGAAAACGATGTTGTCATCCATGGTAAGCATCCTCTTCACGTACTCGAATGAATCCGACACTATGGCGTTATGGTCGAACGCAAGGACAGGAACATCGCTCAGCTTCACCCAGATAGCCTCCGTTCCGGCGATGGAGTTCTTTATCTGCTCGTCGATATTGATAGCGGCTATGTAGGCTACGGTGACGATACGGGAGATCTTCATCTTCATGGCCTTCTCCAGCCAGCGGACATCCTTGGGATTGTCCGTCCTATGCGCCGATCCGTATGTCCGGTACTGGAACATGGATATATTGTCCAGTCCTGTAAGGTCATGAAGGACACGGCGGGCGGCGAGGTCGAGATTCTCGTCGTCATATACAAGGCCGCCGGGCAGTTTCATATCATGGAACATCTCCCCTTCCTCCTCACCGCTGCGCTTCACGAGAAGGACGTTCATATCCTCCCCGTCAAAGCCCATGACGACACAGTCCACGGACACGAATGTTTCTGCTATCTTACTCATACGATATTCTACAGAGGGCGCAAATATACGAATTTTTCGTTTCAGCCCAAAACCTGTTTCGAACAGTTCCGTGCGATCAGATACCCTATAAGGGATATGCCGCACACGGAAATCAGGACATCCTGCCATTGAAGCACGACAGGATAGGCGTCCACAAGAAAATTGGACGGCATCCCTACGATCCCGAAATGCTGCTGCAAGGCACACAGGACGATTCCCGCGGCAGCTCCGGCGGACATGCCGGAAAGCGTTATGAGCCAGCCTTCGAGGGTGAATATGCGCCTTATCCTGACGCGGTCCATGCCCATGGCATACAGGATACGGATATCGCCCTCCTTGTCTATGACGAGCATGTTCAGGCTTCCGAATATGCAGAAGCCGAGAATCAGCGCCACGAAAAGCATGATCATGTACACGGCCAGCTTCTCATAGCGCAGCATTTTGTAAAGCGACGGATTCTGCCCGGCCCGGTCCAGAACCTTGAAATCAGGGCCCAGACGCCGCCCGAGCTCTTTTTTCAGGGCGGAGACACGGCGAGCCGGAAGATTGCCGTCAAGGCGTATCTCCAGCGCCGAGACCTCATCATCCAGGCCGAGAAGATCCGCAAGCACGTCGCGGCTGACAATCACCAGATTGTTGTCTATCTGCGAGTTCACCATGAATTCGCACGAAGGCCATACGCTGCGGGAGTTCACGGCCGACATCGGATTCAGGGGCGAGAAACGCGCGGTCCTGTCAGGAAAATACAGCACAAGCGGAGAAATGAAACGGACATTCATGCCCATGGCGCGCGCGAATCCGCGTCCCACCGCCGCGAAATCACGGTTGTCGCCCTGTCTGCGCAGGACGAACGAGCCGTCCGTAAGGTAATCCCCCAGGCTGCTCTCCTCCATGTATATGTCGTCCACACCCTTGACAAGGGCCGTGCCCTGCCTGCCGTCGTACGAGACATAAACGTTCTCCTGGAGTACGGCTGTCATGGATTTCACTTCCGGATTGCCATAGGCCCAGTCAAAGGCCTCCCCTTGCGCGATGAAACGCTTGCCCTCGGAAGGCACGACCAGCAGATCGGGCTCCACCGTGGAGAACATGGTCTTCACGATAGAGTCGAAACCGTTGTATACGGACAGTATTATAATGAGGGCCGCCGTTCCCACGGCCATGCCGGCAGCGCTGATTGCAGAAACGATGTTTATCACATTGTGTGATTTCTTCGCAAACAGATAACGGCGTGCGATAAAGAACGGCAGTCTCATATCAGGCTGGATTGTGCGGAACTTACTTTTTCAGCAGCTGCTCGATATGCTCCACGTAGTCCAGCGACGAATCCAGGAAAAAGGCGATTTCAGGAACGATGCGAAGCTGTTTGGCCACCTTGCGCCCCAGCTCGCCGCGGAAGGCCTTGGAATTGTCTTCGAGGACCTTCATGACATCAGCGGACTTTGATGACGGGAATACGCTTACATACACCTTCGCCACGGAAAGATCGGGGCTGATCCTTACGCCGCTGACGCTCACCAGAGCGCCGGAGAACGCCTGCATCCCTTTCCCGCGTATGATCTCGGCCATATCGCGCTGCAGCTGGCTGGCGACCTTCAGCTGACGGGTTGATTCCTGCTGCTCCATGATTACATGATCTTGATGATGAAATAATTTTTCTTTCCTTTCTGGATAAGGATGTATTTGCCGTCGATGACATCGTCCGGACCCAGCTCGCGGTTAGGGTCGTTCATCTTGTCCTTGTTGATGCTCAGTCCGTTGCCCTGTATCATCTTGCGGGCCTCGCCCTTGCTCGGGAATATGTCGGTCTTCACGGCCAGGACCTCGAGAATGCCGCAAGGCAGCTCCCCGGCGGCGATCTCATAAGTAGGCACGCCGTCGAATACCGCGAGGAAAGTCTGCTCGTCAAGCTCCTTGAGCACCTCCGATGTGGCGTTGCCGAAGAGCAATCCCGATGCGCGCACGGCTTTCTCAAGCTCTTTTTCTCCATGCACCATAACCGTAACCTGCTCGGCGAGCTTCTTCTGCAGCGCACGGAGATGCGGAGCCTGCGCGTGCTCGGCCGCCAGCGCGTCGATTTCCTCCTTGGAGAGCATCGTGAAGATCTTTATATATTTAAGGGCGTCCTCGTCGCTGACATTCAGCCAGAACTGATAGAACTGGTAAGGGGAAGTGCGCTGCGGATCGAGCCATATATTGCCTTTCTCGGTCTTGCCGAACTTGCCGCCGTCGGCCTTCGTGATGAGC
>CAYLQE010000041.1:0-13901 GCA_964385835.1 uncultured Muribaculaceae bacterium
ACTTGCGAATACTGTTTTCTACTATGAGCAAATCGTCCTTACAATAGTCGAAAAACTTCCTTATACCACCATTTAATATTAGCTTTTCATAAGGACGTATGTAAAACATGAAACAGTATTATCTTTGATGTAACGAACAACCGATTTTCTAGTAAGCCTCCAATGGTGCAATATTGGCTAACTTTGCGATTAAAACCAGAATGCTGAGACTTTGCAGCAAAGACCTGGATGGTGAAAGTTTGAATAATGAAAATCAGGATTATGACATACGAAAAGAAAATACCCGTAGACCTCGACTGTCCCCTGCGGCTGACAATGAGCCTGATAGGATCAAAATGGAAATCATGCATACTGGACGAGTTGCGCACATACGGGAGCATGCGCCCGAGCGAGATACACAAACGCCTGCCGGAAGCCGCACCCAGAGTGCTCGATCTCCAGCTTAAAGAGATGGTCGGAGACGGACTTGTCGTAAAGACGATCTATCCAGAGCTGCCGCCGCGTTCCGAATACTCGATTACAGACCTGGGAATGTCACTGATCCCTATAATTGATGCCATGCTGCAATGGGGACAGGAACATTTCGACATATTCCGCAGGAAATATTCCAGTGCCGCTGATTGTCCGGATAACGCCGCGCAATCGCCGCAAATGCGGGAACTGTCCACAGAATAAAGCTGGACGGACTTCCGTCTGCACTGAAAAACCGGCGTAAAAACGGAAAAGCGAATGCAGCCTGCCGTTTCATTGTTTCCTAATCCGGCACAAATGACGCTGTGTAAACGGGGAACAATTTCAGTATCCAGCACAAAGTGCGCTAATGAAACTGAGCCGAATTATTGTTTAGTCATTCGGCACAAATGACGCAGTGTAAACGGGGAACAATTTCGGTATCCAGCACAAAGTGCGCTACTGGAACTGGGCGGAATTATTGCATCACCCGATTACAAGTGCCGCTGCGGAAACGGGGTCGGGTTATTGTTTCGGCTTTCGGGAGACGCCGCGGACGGCCTCGGCTGCGGCGGGGTTGTCGGGCCATGAATGCTTTGGATAGCGGCGGCGGAGTTCCTTGCGGACCTCGAAATAGGTTCCGCTCCAGAAGCTGCGGAGGTCGGAAGTAAGCTGGACGGCCTTGTAGCCTGGTGAAAGAAGTTCCATCAGCACAGGAAGACGGCCGTCATCCACCCTCGGAGTGTCCAGCATGCCGAAGCATTCCTGCAAGCGGACGCGTACGACAGGGGCATCGGCACCATGCCGGTATTCCAGACGTATGCGGCTGCCTGTAGGCACCGTCACATATTCCGGAGCGAGCCTCTCCACTTCCTGCTGCCGTTCATAAGGCAGAAGTCCCCATATTACCTCTGACATATCGATCTTTTTCAGTTCAGCCGCCGTCCTCGCATTTCCAATATACAGCGGCAGCCACTCCCCGGCCCTTTCAAACAACGCGCCGGCGCTCAGATCCGGCAGACCCATCTCCGGATGCCATGCGGCCACGGCAGATATCCTCCTGATAAGATTTTCCGCCTTATCTGAAAAATCGAACATCGACGCACCTTCTTTTCTTGCGGCCTGGCATATCACCTGCACGATTTCATCCCCAGGCACATCATACAATGCCGAGGTTCCCAGCAGGATCGCACCGATGCGCGTCTCGTTCTGCGCTATGACGGCGCCCTGCCGGCTGTCCCAGTATATACGGCCTCGCGTCTCGGCTGCAAACATTATATCATCCTCATCCACAGGCGCGGCAAGGAAAATCCTGCCGGTGCCGTCCTTTCGCGCATTGAGGCTGCACGCGACGATCCATTCGCATGAAGCCAGCATGTCACCCTCGCCGACCGCGGAGATGCTCCCGTCCGGAAACTGAAACCTCCCGCTTCCTTCTTTCCATGCACGGGCGATCCTCTCCGGATAGGCGGTAGCGAGCAGCTCCCCTATTTTATACGGGTCCGGAGCAGCATTGTCAGGAACCGCACCGGCGATACGGCAATATTGCCGCGCGGCCTTCGAAACACGTCCCCATATTCCGCCCGTACCATTCTCACGGGCCTTCCGGAGCTCCGATACACGTATGTCCATCCCGGCCTCAGCACAGCCGACGATAGGGTCGCGTTCCTCGAGCAATGCCGCGATGTCCGCGGCAAGAGCCTTGTCCTGCTGTGTTTCCGCCCTCAGAAGCATCCTGCCTATACGCGGATTGCAAGGCAGTTTCGCAAGTTTCCGCCCAAGCACCGTAATGCGCCCCTCGCGGTCAAGGGCGCCGAGCGATCCGAGAAGCGCCGTGGCCCCGGCCACATTGCCCGGTTCAGGCTTATCCAGCCACGGAATATTGTCTATATGTTCTCCCCATGCGGCAATCTCCAATACGGTTCCCGACAGATCGGCTTCCAGGATCTCCGGAGTGCGTGCCCCGGCCATATTCTTTTCCGTGCCGGCGCCCCAGAGCCTGTAACAGATGCCTGGAGCGAGCCTGCCTGCACGTCCCGCGCGCTGGCCAGCCATATCCATGCTTATCCTGACTGTCTCAAGACGGCTCATGCCGCTGACGGGGTCGAAAATCTGCTTCCGGCAAAGTCCCGAATCGACCACTACCCTTACCCCTTCGATTGTAAGCGAAGTCTCCGCAATAGATGTGGCCAGTACGATACGGCGTTCGCCGGATCCGGAGGGAGAAATTGCAAGGCGCTGTTCTTCAAATGGAAGCATGCCATACAGAGGATATACATGCGTACCGTCAAGCCCTTTTTCAAGCAGCCCGGCACAACGGCGGATGTCACCCTCGCCGGGCAGGAAAGCCAGTATGTCCCCTTCATGCGCTGCATGGGCGATTCTCACCGCCTTTGCCACAGCCTCCGCAACATTCGCAGGGTCTGCCTCTTCACAAGAGCGGATGATTTCCACCGGATACGATTTGCCTTTGCTTTCGACAAGCGGCGCATCAAGGGCACGGCACAGGGCTGCGGTATCCATCGTGGCGGACATCAGGACGATCTTAAGGTCCGGCCGCAGTAATTCCTGGGTCTGCCGCACGAGAGCCAGAGCAACATCGGCCGTCAGGCTTCTTTCGTGAAACTCGTCAAAAATGACGATTGACACACCTTCAAGGACTGGATCATCCACCAGCATACGTGTAAGCACCCCTTCCGTCACGACTTCGATCCTGGTTTTCCCTGACACCTCGGTATCGAGGCGCATTCTGTAGCCGACCGTCTCCCCTGCTTTTTCCCCTATCATCCAGGACATCCGGTGGGCGATCTGCCTGGCTGCGAGTCTGCGCGGCTCCAGCATAATTATACGTCCCTCATCTCCAAGCCATTCCAGCATGGTCAGCGGCAGCAGCGTGGACTTTCCCGCACCAGGAGGAGCGGTAATGATGAGCCTCGGATGCTCCTCCAGCCTGCGGTTCACTGTCCCGGCGATTTCTGCCGCCGGCATATTTTCCATGTTCATCATCTGTATTCCTGTCATCAGCTTACGTTGGCACTAATACAACGCGCGTGAAAGATCCATGCACATTGCCGGCAATGCAATGCCCCGTAAATATAGCCCGGAGCCTGCCTGAAAATCTGTCCCGGGCCGGAACCCATGCGCCCTGTACGGCGGCATCGTGTCCTTTGCAATATCAGTCTCCAGGCTCTGCAAGCCCCATATTCATGCCGCAAATATATGACATTATCACAATATGTTAAAATTTAATGTCATTATCATGACAGGAATGCGGCCATATCCGGCTGCCGTAAAAGCATTGCCTGCCACCGTCATTCTCCGCTTATAGGAAACGCAGCGGGAAAGCGGGTCGCTCTCGTCCTTACACGCTGGTATATGCAAAAATACGTTCCGGAATATTTGGAATTATATGATGAAAACAATATATTTGCGTGGCTTCTGTCCGCGGGGCGTACGCGGATATGAAAGCTTCTTTACGGGACCTAAAGTTTAACAAATAAATCTTAACATTATGGAATTGAAAGAATGGTATTTGAAAGTTCTGGGACAGTACACGGACTTCAGCGGCAGGGCACGCAGAAAGGAGTACTGGATGTTTGTACTTGCAAACTTCATCATCACCGCCGTGCTTAGCGTAATCGATTACATTATCGGCTACAATATCTTCGTAGGACTTTATTCGATTGCAATATTGATTCCATCTCTTGCAGTATGCGTCCGCCGTCTCCATGACATAGGAAAAAGCGGCTGGTGGATGCTGATCTGCCTGATCCCTGTCATCGGAGAGATATGGCTGATCGTTCTCTTCTGCCAGGACAGCCAGTACGGTGCAAACCAGTGGGGCGCAAATCCAAAGATGGCGTAAGATAGCTGTATGTAATATGAACAAAAACGGGCGGCACGAAATTCAGCCGCCCGTTTTATTTTGCAATGCCGCCTGTAAGCTATAAGCACCCTATTCCATATTCCCTCTGCTGTCAGTGCCTCATGAAGGTGTCAAACCCATGTCACGGAACATTTCGCATACCATCCGATGCGGGACATTGAAACAACGGCCCGCGGATCAATATGGCATAAGAGCCCTGGACCTTTGCCGGATGAGAATCATAAAACCTCCATTTCGCGCAGGATGAGTTCGCGCTTCATGGCAGGCCCGAGTGCATAATTACCGAAGTCAATATGGTCCAGGAAGCGGAGATCCTCCCCTTTGAAGAGCGTGGCTTCCGCTTCTTTCCTTATTTCGCTGATTCTGTCCGCCGATTCTTTCGGTATTACAAGGTGGCACGGTATTACTACCGGAACCGGATTGAGTCCTACGGCATGCGCCACAGCCCTTGTGCCCGGACGGTTTCCGCAAAGTTCCGCGAAATCGCTGTAACTTATAAGCTGCGGTTTCCGGCCCTCCGGAAGGCTACGCAGGTCAAACAGCCTTTTCCACACCGTTTTCTGGAACGTTGTGCCGAAAAGCATCATGTCCTCCCAGCGGAGCGTACGGCTCAAATGCCACACCTGCTCGAATCCGGCCTTCGAACAGGTGATCTCATTGATTTCAGAAGCACGCTCCGGCCGCAGCTGCGCGATTTTCGATGCAATGCCGGCAAAAAGGCTGTAATCCCTTGAAATCGCCGCAACCTTGCCGTCTATCCTGACTACAATCCACGAGTGTTCTGTTTTCATACTGTCATTTGCTTTAATATAAGCGGTTTCCGGCTGATCCGGTTTTCAGATGCAGGGCAGGTCTTATTTCAGCAGACCGGAAATCTCCTCCCAAGGCACGGTAACGCGTATCAGTCCGATTGCATAAGGGCCTATCTCATATCTTCCGTATATGTAGGTCACGCCCAGGTCAGTGACATAGAAATTGCCGTTCGGAGCTATTTCATTCACGAAAAGCATCTTATAATCATCCGGATTCTCGAAAGCCTCCTCAAGATGCGCCGTAAGCGCCTGTGACATCGCTGTTTCGTATCCGCTCTTGAAAAGATCTTCTTCCGTAACGCTCTCGCCCGTTGCAAGGTCAAATGTGACAGCCGTCTCCTTGTCGATGCCGTGTGCACCGCCGGTGTAATCGTACTGATATATCACATAGCTGCACAGATTTCCGTATGCCGGAAGAAAATGGCCCTCTGTGACGCTTTCCCGGCTGAGAACCGGCGGCAGATCTTCCGCTCCGGCCGCGGATGCCTTCTTCATATCCAGGTAGCGTCCGAGCAACTCAAGATTTTCGTTACGGTACTTTTCTGAAATATCGCTTTTAAAGTCCGCAACCGCCTGCTCAGGGTCTGCAGTCACGCCGTCTGTGCCGAACATCGCCGCAAGGAGTGTCTTCTGCATCTTCTCCAACGCTCCGGCTGCGGGCCCAGCCACAGGATATTCGATATCTATGCTCACCCTCAGCGAATCGGCGCTCCTGCTGTCCAGGGCAAAACTTTCATTGCACTTCACGCTTTCGGTCCTGATGCCGTTTTCCCGGCAGCATCCCGCCAACAGCAGCATCACAGCTCCCGCCGCGGCAAAATAATGAATGTTTTTCATATCCTTAATCTGTATTTAACGTTATACTCTATCTGCCAATCAGTTGCATTCTCCGCACCCTTTCACGGCGCAACGTCCCGATGCGGCTGTATCACCTGTCTTTCAAACAAATCCCATATACGTCCGTAAATATAACAAAAATTCCATTATGCTGTCATAATAAAGACATATTACGGCCGGAAACCCGGAGGCGGATCACAATACGTACAACGAACCAGCCGGCAGCGGATTCGATGATCCGCTGCCGGCTGCCCGACAAGGCTTATTGTCAAATTGCCAGACCGGTAAAAATCATGCAGTCAGAATATTAATGTCCGGTCTGCCGCAGGAAGACTACATGCCCTGTACTTCGGAGTATTTGAAACGGCGGATTTTCTGTGTGGCCGTCTTCTCGAACGGCTCGCGCAGGATCTGCACCGCGCTCACATGAGAAGTCTTCTTCACACGGTTGTTGACAAAACGCAGCACATTCGCGCGATATTCCTCCAGCTTCCTGAAGAACTCCTCTTCACCCTCATGATTCCAGTCGATAGCATTCTCATTGAAATTCACGAGTGCGACCAGCTTGCCGCCGCGTGAAACAACCAGAGACTCGTTCACGCTGTCGATACTGTTGATCACCTGCTCGATCTCCTCCGGATATATATTCTCGCCTGAGGCGCCGAGAATCATGTTGCTCAGACGTCCCTTGATCGTAAAGCATCCCTTCTCGTCCACGACAGCAAGGTCATTCGTCCTGAACCATCCGTCTTTCGTGAAAGCGTTCTCCGTCCTCTGCGGGTCCTTATAGTAGCCCACCATTACATTCGGTCCCTTTGCGATGATCTCGCCTTCGCCGGTCTGCGGATTTACATTGTAAAGCTTGAGTTCCACATCTTTAGCGGCCACTCCGATCGTGCCTGGCTGCCGGTCCTTGCCGA
The DNA here is from genome assembly GCA_964385835.1 of uncultured Muribaculaceae bacterium. Taxonomy (GTDB): domain Bacteria; phylum Bacteroidota; class Bacteroidia; order Bacteroidales; family UBA932; genus Cryptobacteroides. The sequence continues at coordinate 6,906 of CAYLQE010000041.1, forward strand.
TGGCGAATGTCAGGAGCGGAGATGTCTCCGTAAGTCCGTAGCCTACCGCATAAGGGAAGCCGGATTTCAGCAGGAAGGTCTCCACCTCTGTGTCAAGCTTCGCTCCTCCGATACCGAAGAATGTAAGCTCGCCGCCGAAAGTCTTTATCAGTTTCCTGCCTATGATCTTGCAAAGCAAAGTGTTCATGTTCTTGTCCATCCACGACAGCATCCTGCTCTTGCGTATCGTAGGCACGACGCTGTTGCGGTAAATCTTCTCGATGATAAGAGGCACGGAAAGCATCGTGGTCGGACGCACTTCCTGCATGGCCTTCAGCAGCAGAGACGGTACCGGCGGTTTGGAAAGATAGGCCACACTCGAACCTGTCATCATAGGATAGAGCATTCCGAGAGTCATTTCAAGCGCATGCGCCATAGGAAGTATGGACAGCCATCTGTCTTTCCCGGAGCGCGGGCAGGCGGCATGGCAGGCATGGGTACATGAAACGAGATTCTTGTGGCTCAGGACCACTCCCTTCGCATTGCCGGTAGTGCCGGAAGTATATATGATAGTCGCCACGTCAGACGGTGAAGGCGCTGCGGCACAGGCATTGAGGGTAAAGCTGGCCTTGTCCGACTTGAGTTCCTCGAATGTCTCTATGTCGATCAGTAGCGTAAGCCTGTCGATATTCTCCTGTTTCACGTTCGCCATATACCTCTTTGACACGAACAGGACTTTTGATTCGGAGTGATTGAGGATATTGGACACCTCGTTTGCCGATGACTCAGGAAGGATCGGAATGGAAATGCGTCCGCAATGAACGGTAGCGAAGAATGCCACGGCCCAGTTAGGGCAGTTCTCCGAAAGGATGGCCACCTTGTCCGAAGCTCCGATACCGAACTGCGCCAGCCTTTTTGACACGGCCTCGCATTTTTTCCGGAATGCGGAATATGTATATGAGGTGCCTCCGCCCACTGTCCTGTATGCAAGATTCTCCGGATAGGACGCTGTGGCATATTCGTAAAGTTTCGCCAGGGTGTCAATCTGCGACTCCAATGAATGGTTTGATTTTTTCAGTACTTTCATAATAATGTCAATCTGATTATTCTGTCCGCCGTCCCGCAAGGCCTTGTTTCCGCTGCAAGCGGCATGTCAGGCGTCAATCGGTTCAAGCGTTGCAAAGATATGCCGCGTATTTTTATGAAATAAGCCACAAAAACGATAATTCATGTTCTAAAACGGACATAATACCATAAAATGACAATATTTTTACGCCAACGGATGTTCTATTGCCGGTTTTTATGTATTTTTGCATCCGGCCGCGTTCATAAACAGGTGCGGCACAGGCAAAGGAAACATGAGATACGAGGAACTGATATCCGCATTCGGAACCGCATACCTGAAAGGCTGCGTAGACAAAACGGCCATCGAGCAGAGATTCTATATGATAGACAACACCGGCACAGGGCCGGTCTCTCCCCTGCCCATGCCGGCCGGTCCTATACGCTATCCCGTAAGGATCACATTCAGCTTCTGCATCTATTGCAAGCAGGGAACGATATCGGCCAGGGTCCAGCAAAAGGACTACACGGTCGGACCAGGAGGAATGCTCATAATCTTCGCGGAACAGATTCTGGAATCAGCCAGCCTGACGGATGACTGCAAGGTCATTTTCTTCGCTATCGACTCGGATTACGTGATGACGGAGATCCGGAGCCGTTACAGGAGCACGTTCAGGCACTTGCTGCTCAGAAGCAAACAGCCTATAATGCTGCATCTGCCGCAGGAGGACGCAGAGAATCTCGAGATGCTGTGCAGAAGCATCAAATACATAGTGAAGAACTCAGGCAGCGAATTTACGGACGGCATCATTTCCGGATTTACCGCGATATTCGGCAACCTGCTGCTGAACTGGAGCTCGGAACAGCTGGAAAGCGAAGCTACGGGCAATGAATCCGGCAATGCGGAGAACGTTCTTCTGAGGTTTCAGGCGGACGTGCACAACTTTTCAAGCAGATTCCGCTCCGTGGCGTATTATTCCCGCCGCCAGAATCTGTCGCCGAGGCACTTTTCACGGCTTATAAAAGAGGCATCCGGACGCAAGCCCATCGAAATCATAAGGGAATATGTCATACTGGAAGCAAAGAGCATGCTGATATCAGGAAGGTACAGCGTGCGCCGGACGGCCGAAAAGCTCGGCTTCCAGAACGATTCGTTCTTCAACCGCTATTTCCGCAATGCCACTGGACTCACTCCCGGCGAATTCATGAAAAACGGCCCGGCATTAAAGTAAGGGTCCGGATATGCCGCGGCATCACAATCCGGCCAGTTCGCCGGCAAAGAGGCGCATTCCCTCAGTCGCCTTCGCACGGATATGCCTGAAACGGGAGTCGTGACGCTGCAGCTCCGCCGGATCGATCACGTACACCGGCGTTTTCTGAGGCGCGTACTCATACAGGCTTGCAGCCGGATAGACCTGAAGCGAGGTCCCGACAATCAGCAGCACATCGGCCCTGGAAACCAGTCGCGCCGCCTCAGACAGCTTAGGAACGGCCTCGCCGAAGAAGACGATATGAGGGCGCAGCTGCACCCCGTTCTCATCACGATCGCCAAGACTGACCGTGCCGTACCCGACGTCCCGCACCTTAGCCTCGCTGAAAAGGTCCGATTCGTTACAGCTGTTCTCCGGGCGCACCTTCGTCACCTCGCCATGCAGGTGAATCACATTGCCGGACCCCGCCCTTTCATGAAGGTTGTCCACGTTCTGCGTGATCACATACACCTCGTGCTCCTTTTCCAAAGCGGCGATATCGAGATGAGCCTGATTCGGCTGCACTTTTGAGAGCTGCCTGCGCTGCATATTGTAGAATTCCAGTACAAGTCCCGGATTCTTCCTCCAGCCCTCCGCCGACGCCACTTCCATAGGGTCATAATTGTCCCATAATCCGCCATTGTCGCGGTATGTGGATATTCCGCTTTCGGCGCTGACTCCGGCGCCGCTGAGTATCACGATTCTCATAGTACCTTAGATTTTCCGTATAAACCTGGCGGGATTGCCCGCCCATATCTCGCCCTCGGGTATGGATTTCGTCACGACACTGCCCGCACCCACGATGCTGCCGTCGCCTATCGTCACCCCTTTCAATATCTTGCATCCGGCTCCGATAAAGACATCATTGCCAATCACTATCGGTGCATTCTTACGGCATTTCAGGTCATCGGCAGTACGGCGGATATCCTTGTCAAGCGAATGGAAATCGCTGGTATATAGCGCAGTACCTCCTCCTATCTTTACATTGTCCTTTATCGTAACGTCATCAAGGCAGATAATGGCGGTCTGGCTGATACCGACATTGTCCCCTATCGTAAGCCTCGCCCCGGTACCGACGACAAAGGTGCACGGATTGACATAAGCGATAGGATTGGCCCACAAAGAGTTATTCATTGAAAACCCCTTGCCGGTTTCCATATATCCGCCCCGCCATACATCGACGTATGGGATTCCCTTTGTCGTAAACGAGGACCATTTCACGCCGTTTCCCTTGAACTTTGCTACAGTAATTATTTTCGAGAAAAACTGAAGGCACAATCTGTACAGTTTCCTTATTGCCCGATACAAGAGTTTCATTTATATATTGTTTTATTCATTATTCCGTTGCCATACAGCAGTTCCGCAAGCTCGTCCGCAGACCTTGCGATAAAGTCCGCACCCGCGCCCGCAAGTTCGTCTTCACCGCGGAATCCCCATGTCACGCCGACAGAGCGGATGCCGGCATTCGAGGCGGTCATGATATCGACGGCGGAATCGCCCGCCATAAGCACCTTTCCCCTGTCCGTGATGCCCGCCGCCTGCATGCACAGTGACACGACGGAAGGATCCGGTTTCAGAGGCCGCCCTTCCATGTTTCCGATCACAGCGAGGAAGCGCGCATCAGGAAAAAGGCGGCTGACAAGAGCCTGAGCCCCCTCCTGAAACTTGTTTGAAGCGACGGCATAGCCGATTCCGCGGCGGTCCAGGTTCCGGAGCAGCTCCCTCATTCCGTCATACGGAACGCTCCTGTCACAGATATGGGCGCTGTAATAGTCCACGAAATCCGACAGGACCTCATCGGCAAGCGTCACGTTGCTTTTCACATTGCATGGCAATGCGCTTATGACCAGATTGCGTATGCCGCGCCCAACCATCATACGGTACTCACCGATGCCGTGGACAGGATACCCTTTCCGCTCCAGAGCGTGATTCACGGCATTTCCAAGGTCCTCTATCGTGTCTGCGAGAGTACCGTCAAGATCGAATATTACAAGTCCGATATCCATTGCGATAAACGAGGGCCGGCAGCCTGTACGCTTCTGCCGCATTCATAATCTCAGCGGCCCGCATAAAGCACTGTCCGGATTCATAACCATTTAAAAATCACTGGCTGCAAAAGCAGTCTTCATGACGGGTTAATAACCCATATTGCAAATTTAATGATTTTATCCGGCACGATAATTTTATTTTACATTTTTAAAGGAATCCGTTATGTATTCCCCTTATCAGACACGTTCCATACCGCATTATTACGGATAAAGATAATCGGTCAGGACGGATTTCCGGACAGGCGGACAATGACGGTCGCGCCTATATTTGCAATGAACCTGCCTCCCGCGGAACCGGTGCTATCAAGCTCATCGGCAATTTCTTCCGCATGAAGGCTGACCGCTGTGTTTTCAGGATGCAGCCGGACGGACCGTCACTGAAACGAAGAAGCCAGCCATCGTCACCGGGTGTATATCAATACCAATCATGTTTCTCGTTACGGTCGAGGCCATCGATCCGTGCCATTTCATCGTCGGTCAGCGAAAAGCCGAAAATCGAGATGTTCTCCTTGATATGCGCAGGGTTAGCCGAACCTGGGATGACGGTCACACCCCGCTGCTGGTTCCAGCGCAGTATGACCTGTGCTACGGACTTACCGTGTCTGGCCGCAATTTCGGACAGAACCGGGTCGTTCAGCAACTCCTGCTGGTATCCGCGGCCGCCAAGCGGATACCATGCCTCGACGACGATACCGAGCGTGTGGAGGTATTCCACGACTTCTGTGTCCTGATAATACGGATGAACCTCGTTCTGCACCAATACAGGCTTGATGCTCACCTGCGGCAGAAATTCATTGATTTCCTTGATGTAATAGCACGACACGCCTATCGAACGGATTTTGCCTGCCGCAACGTATTTTTCCATCGCCTTGTACGCTCTTTCATCGTCCGTACCTGGATGGTGCAGCAGCATGAGATCGATATACCCGATGTCGAGCTTGCGGAGACACTCCTCTATGGCCGCTTCGGGATTGGAATATTGATTGGGATAGAGTTTCGTCGCTACGAAAATCTCCTCGCGCGCCACACCCGATTCGCGGACTCCCTGTCCAACCTCTTCCTCGTTATCGTACATATGCGCCGTATCTATCTTGCGGACCCCTGCGGCAATGGCCGTTTTCACGGAACTGACGCATACGTCTCCGTGCAGGCTGTAAGTTCCCAGACCGGCAGTCGGCATATCGTAACCGCTGCTTAGCCGTACCGTCGGAGCATTGCCGTCAGACCCCTTAGAGAGGTCGAATTTGACTGTATTCCGATTGCTGATGTTCAGATTCATGCTTTCTATCCATTTTTCAATTGTTTCTTCCGATTCGTTTCCGCTGAAGCGTCGTCCCGCTTTCCATTCCGCTCCGGCTGCCAGATTATGCAAGTCGGTATCGCTCGATCCGATGCCGCTGGAATGCGATGTGCAGAACGGAACGATAGTCTTGCCAGCGAGGTCATGACTTTCAAGAAAGGTGAAGATAACTTTCGGAGCTTTGCCCCACCAGATGGGATATCCGAGGAAAACGACATCGTAGTTGCCAAGATTATCGCATTTGCCCTTTATGGCGGGACGTGCCGACGGATCGTTCTGTTCGCGGTTGGCGCGCGATGAAGAATTGTTATAGTTCAAATCATCGGACGTGTAAGCCGTTTCGGGTTCTATGCGCCATGTCGCCGCACCTGTCGCCTCGGCAATCCGGCCGGCAATGCCCTTTGTCGTGTTCGTGCAAGAGAAATAGACTACCAAAGAACGACCACCGGCAGGTTGCGGATCAGGTGTTGGATCCGGATTCGGTTCAGGTTCCGGCATAGGTGTCGGTTCTTCGGTCTTTAACGGTTCATCTGACGGGCTGCAGGCGTTTGTTGTCAATAGCATACATGGCAATATTATAGATAATAAACAGATTTTCATAGCTTCAATCGTTATTTAAGATTTTATTGTAGAAAAATGTGCTCGGCTCTTCAACAAGCCGCCGAGTATTCTCCGCCTGTTCGCACAAGCGGGAAAAAGGGATCAGTCTCCGTAGTCCTCCCGCCGGGCCACATTCTTCCGGTCATAGCATCCATATCCTTTACTGTTTTTACATGTTGCAAAAATAGAGTTTTTTACAGAACTGGCCGGTACCCTTTTTACGGACGGAAGTACCTCGATTACGGGTTTGGGGTCCGGCATTGCAAGATGATAATCAACAAGGTCCCTGCGTTACGGGTAAAAGTGCCCGAATTACGCATTTTGCCGCACGGGGCTTTCATTATCGGAGAAAATGTATTTCCTTTGTATTGCGAATAAGGATATGGCTGAAACGCTTGTATAATCATGAATACGGAAGATATCATAAAGGCAGACACTATCGAAAAGTACAACCGGTTTTTCGGGTTCGAGACACGCCACCCGTTGGTAAGCATCGTGCATTTCGACGCATCGGTACCGCAGCCGACGCACAGGATGACGCTTGGATTTTATGCGTTGTTCCTTAAAAAGACAAGAGGGTGCATCATCAACTACGGAAAGACGGTCTATGACTTCGACGACGACACGGTCGTAAGTTTCGCTCCGGGTCAGACGGTAGGCATACACCGGCTGGAAGACGGCCCTGCACCGGAAGCAATCGGATTGCTGTTTCATCCCGATTTTCTGCACCGCACGGCATTGGGACAGCGGATGAAGC
>CAYLQE010000042.1:0-9663 GCA_964385835.1 uncultured Muribaculaceae bacterium
CGACATGGGGCGTGTCTGATGACGTGCTCTGCGCCGGCAATGAAAAGAGCTACAAGGTGCTGGAAGACATCCTTACGGAGGTGATGGACATATTCCCTTCGGAATACATTCATATCGGCGGCGACGAGTGCCCGAAACTCCGCTGGGCGGCATGTCCGAAGTGCCAGGCGAAGATCAAGGCCCTGGGCCTGAAGGCGGACGAGCATTTCAAGGCCGAGGACTATCTGCAGAGCTACGTCCTGAACAGGGTGACGGAGTTCCTTGCGGAGCATGGCCGCAGGATCATCGGCTGGGACGAGATTCTTGAAGGCGAGATTTCCGAGAATGCCACGATCATGTCATGGCGCGGCGCCGCGGGCGGCATCAAGGCCGCGCAGAGCGGGCGCGACGCCATAATGACCCCTAACGGATACATGTATTTCGACTACTGCCAAAGCCGCGACATTACGGCCGAGCCTCTCTGCTTCGGCGGTTACGTGCCTGTGTCACGCGTATACGGTTACGAGCCGTATGACGACCAGATGACCCCTGAGGAATGCACACATATCATTGGCGTGCAGGCCAATCTGTGGACTGAATATATCACCGGCTGCGAACAGCTTGAATATATGCTTCTGCCGCGTATCGCAGCCCTGAGCGAAGTGCAGTGGTGCATGCCGCAGAACAAGGATTACGAGCGCTTCCGCGTATCCATGGACCACATGCGCGGCATATACGACGCCCTTGGCTACACTTATGCCACACACATGTTCGACGGACGTCTCGACGAGGAAATGGCCCCTAAGGACCTGCTGGTGCACAAGGCGCGCGACAAAAAGGCCGTGCTGCTCAGCACCCCTCACCTGAGCTACCGCTTTCACGCCCCTGACGAGTTCTTCGACGGCAAGACCGGCGACAGGACATTCTCGTGCGGCGCATGGATAGGCCATGAGGGCGAGCCCCTGTCGGTGGTTATCGAGATGGGCGATACGGATTTCCAGACCGTGACTGTCAATTCCCTTGTGGACAAGGGCGGTTACGTGTTCGCGCCTACATGGATAAGGATTTCGGTATCAGACGACGGCGAAAGCTTCACCCCGGCCGGCTCGGTTGAATTCGGGTGCGAGGGCCCCGAGGATCCGGACGGCATCAAGCAGTACCCCCTGGAGCTCAAGGAGCCTATGCGTGCGAAATACCTGAAAGTGGACTGCGGCACGGTGGAGCATCTGCCTGCATGGCATTCCGCCGGTACCGGACCTAAGGCATTCCTCTTCGTTGATGAGATAATGGTAAATTAATCATAATGAGAAAGATTCTGTTGCTATCCGTTTCGGCGGCCTTTGCCGCCGGCATGATTTCCTGCGTGAAACCGGACCCGACCCCTTCGCCGGGGCCGGGTCCCGGTCCTGAACCGCTTCCTGAACCGGAACCCGTAGAGGCTCCTGCCCCATACGGCGCCCTTCCCACAAAAGGACAGGTGGAGTGGCAGCGTCAGGAATGTACGATGTTCTTCCATTTCGGTCCGGCCACTTTCTCCGGTTATGACGGAGATAGGGCGGATTACAGCGCATCCCAGCTTATCGGCCACTACAAGCCGTCGGCAGTGGATTGCGACCAGTGGGCCAGAACCGCATCCGAATGCGGCTTCAAGGGAGTGATACTTACCGTCAAGCATCATGACGGCTTCTGCCTTTGGGACAATCCCGCGAGCACCTGCGACGTGGCCGCGTGCGACGCCCGCTACAGGACCGACGTCCTTGCCGAGCTGCACAAGGCCTGCGAAAAATACGGCCTTAATCTCGGCATATACATGTCTCCGTGGGACAAGGTGACTTCCGGAGACTATGCGGCCAAATACCTGCAGGCTATCGAAAGCCTGCTCGGGGGCACGTACGGCAAGATCAACGAGTTCTGGCTCGACGGCCACAACGCAAACAGGGCCGGCATCGACTTCAATACTGTCAACAGCAAGATTCTCAGCTATAACGAAGACTGCGTGATATTCAGCAACGTTGGCCCGGGCTGCCGCTGGGTGGGCAACGAGGACGGAAATGCAGGGCAGAAGAACTGGAGCACCTTTTCTCCTGACCTCTACGGAGCCTCGCAGACCTCGCTTCCTGGCAATTACGAATCATATCTGTGGACCGGCGACGAGAAAGGCAAGATATGGTGTCCTGCGGAATGCGACCTCAGCATCCGTCCGATCGGCGACAACAACGGCTGGTTCTGGGGATCTTCCGAGACTCCGAAAACGGCGAAGCAGCTGATGAAGGTCTACTATGAGAGCACCGGACGCAACTCCATAATGCTTCTGAACGTACCTCCGACCCAGGCCGGCGTGCTGGATTCAAAGGACGTGCAGGTGCTGAAGGACTTCTACGCCATGCGCAGCGGGATATTCTCGAAAAACTATGCGGAAAGCGCCGAAGTTACCGCCACTGACGGCCGCGGCGAGGGTTACGCTCCGTCAAACGTGCTCAATGACATATATGATTCGTATTTCGCCACAGAGGACGGCAAGAAGACATGCGAGATCGTGTTCGAGCTTAAGGAAAGCGCTACGTTCAACCGCGTGGTGCTGCAGGAGTATATCCCTCTGGGACAGAGAATCAAGGCATTCACGGTAGAATACAGGGACGCTTCCGGCAGCTGGAAACAGCTGGCCAGCGGCTCCACGATAGGCCACAAGAGGATTCTCCTCACGGGTACGGTTACCTCCACGGCTGTCCGCGTGAAGGTGACTTCATCCCTGGACGTGCCTGCAATCAACGGTTTCGGCCTGTACTATGATAACAAATCAGGCCTTTAGAAGAATTCAAAACATATACGAGACAAGATGAAAAAGATTATAACAGCCTTATTCACATGCCTGCTGTTTTCCTCATGCGGACAGCAGGAAGAGAAGATTTTCACAGCGTTGGGCGAGGACATCTGGGCGGAGCTCGGCGAGATAGACGAGATTGACGGCCCTGTTCATTTCAAGATCGCCATTCCGAACGATACGCCGGACACCCTGTGCGCATACAAGACCATGATTACCTGCAACTGCCTTTCGATCGACCGTTTCGTCGAGAACTTGGTCGCGCCGGGCGGGAAGATAATCGCTGAATGCACCTATGACCCGGCATACCGCAAAGGCGAGGTCAAGGAACGCGGCCTTATCTACCTTTCCGGCAAGAATTACTGCTTCCTCAACCTGCATGCCGTCGTCAATCCGTGCAAGCATCCGATAGAGGAGAGCGCCCAGTACGATATGGGAGGCGGACTGTTCGTAAGCCACAAGGTCCTGTCGTATTCGCGCATGAAGCCGGGCGAGGAGAAGGACATGTATATTAATATAGGTACGAACCTCAGCAGGAAAGCCGTCATCACGTTCGAGCCGGAAGGCGGGAAATCGGAGTGTCTCCGTTTCAGGAATCCGGGCAGGCTGGAGGCCGACGCACGCGATACGGTACATTTCAAGTTCGTCATGCCAGCCGACAATCCTTTGCAGGATACCGTGACATTCACCCTCCAGCCCAAGGTGAACGGCGTTCCTACGAGAAATGTCATGAAAGTAAGGGCAGTATGTGTCGATGAAATATAAGCCACAAGTATGAAAAAAGCAGCATTCATGGCCCTTGCGGCCGCATGCGCGTCATGCGCCCAGGCCCCCGCACCTTACGGTGCCCTGCCGTCGCCCGCACAGGTCGAGTGGCAGAAGATGGAGACCAACATGTTCGTGCATTTCGGCCCGAACACCTTTACCGCCGCCGAATGGGGCGACGGCACTGAAAGCGAAGACATATTCAATCCTACCGGCCTGGACTGCCTCCAGTGGACTGCAGTTGCGAAAGCGGCAGGTTTCAAAGGCGTGATAATCACCGCAAAGCATCATGACGGCTTCTGCCTGTGGCCTAATCCGGTATCGGAACATACGGTAGCGCAGAGCTGCTGGAAAGACGGCAAAGGCGATGTGCTGCGCGAGCTTTCCGACGCATGCGCGCAGGACGGCCTGAAATTCGGCGTGTACGTGTCTCCGTGGGACCGCAACGATCCTCATTACGGCACTCCCGAATACAATGATGTCTTCGTGAAGACGCTCGAGAGCGCGCTCGGAGATTACGGACATGTGTATGAACAGTGGTTCGACGGAGCGTGCGGCGAAGGCCCCAACGGCAAGCGCCAGGTTTATGACTGGCCTCTTTTCAACTCCACGGTATACCGGATGCAGCCTCATGCCATCATTTTCAGCAACGTAGGCCCCGGCTGCCGCTGGATGGGCAACGAGGAGGGAGTAAACGGACGCACATGCTGGAGCACGCTTGACATCGAGGGCTACAGCCCCGGAAATTCTCCGGACCTTGACATACTTAACACCGGCGTCAAAGGCGGCGCGGCATGGGTCGGCAGCGAGACCGACGTAAGCATACGTCCGGGATGGTTCTGGAAAGAGAGCGAGAACGATAAGGTCAAGTCCGTGCAGGATCTGCTGAAGATCTATTACGAGAGTGTGGGCCGCAACTCCCTGCTTCTTCTTAACGTGCCTGCCGATACGCGCGGACGTATCCACGAGATTGATTCCCTGCGCCTTATGGAATGGCGTGCGGCGCTTGACGCCATTTTCTCCGCTGACCTTGCGAAAGGCGCGGAGATTACGGCTACTGACAGCCGCGGCCTGCGCTATGCCCCGTCGAAGATGCTTGACAATGACTATGATACATACTGGGCGCCACGGGACGGCGTCACAAGCGCTTCCATAGAGCTCGCGCTTCCTGCGCGGACCACGTTCAACCGTCTCTGTATCCAGGAGTATATCCCTCTGGGACAGCGCGTCGAGGCTTTCGAGGTATTTGCAGAGGATGAGAACGGCGTCATGGTGCCTGTTGCCGGCGAGACGACAATCGGCTACAAGCGCATAGTGCTGCTTCCCGAGATCACCACGTCCAAGGTGCGCATCGATATCGTCAGCTCGCTCGCATGCCCTGCGATCAGCACCGTCGGCCTTTACATGGACAATATCTATGAGGACAGGGAGACTGCCTCCGAATACGCGGACGGCGAGATTCTGCCGGCATCGGAGCCTTATACCGTCAGGCTGGACTCCGTGAAGGAGATCGGCGGCTTCGTGTATGCTCCGGTCTACAGGGGCCGCGGAGGAGTGGTCATCTCTTACCGCGTGGAATCCTCGCTTGACGGCGTCACGTGGACTGAAGCGGCGCCTCAGGCCATGTTCGACAACATAGTCAACAACCCCGTTCCGCAGAGCGTCAGATTCGCCGCTCCGGTGAAAGCCGGCTATCTCCGGCTTGTTCCGCTGCATTGCAGCGCTTCCACTTACGGAGTGTCGCGGTTAATTGCCGAATAATGCCCGAATTAATGGAATACTAATGAATTATTAAGTCTAAAACTTGACTTTTATTTAAAAATTCCTATATTTGCGCGTTGGATATTCAGATGGTTCTGAGTTAATGTAAAAAACGACAATAACTAATATCTAATTTATAGAAACTATTTGTTAAAGTATGAGTAACCTTCATTCCAGAAATCAGATGATTTCGCGGGGCTTGAGGTGGCTTTGCTGCTTTGCGGCAATGCTGTTTCTCGGCCTTAACCTCGGTTATGCCCAGACAATAGTCAAGGGTACAGTGACCGACTCTGATGGACTGCCGATGATTGGCGCTGGCGTAGTCGTAGAAGGGACCACAGACGGTACCATTACCGATCTGGACGGAAACTATACGATTACCGTACCTGCGGGTGCGGCGAATCTCGTTTTCTCGTTTATCGGCATGATGACCGAGACCGAGGCGATCAATGGACGTTCCGTTATCGATGTAGTTCTCAAGAACGAGACAACCGCTCTCGATGCTGTCGTCGTTACGGCGATGGGTATCTCCAAATCTGAGAAATCCCTCTCTTACAACGTACAGGAGACAAAACTTGACAACGTGGCTCCTGTGGGCTCGTTCGTAAACTCCCTGAACGGTAAAGTCGCAGGTGTGACGATCAACACCTCTTCTACAGGTGTCGGCGGCGGTTCGCGTGTGGTAATGCGCGGTACCAAGTCTATCTCCGGCAACAACAACGCCCTTTACGTGATCGACGGTATCCCTATGCCTAACCTTGCAGGTGAGCAGGCCGAAGGTATCTATGCGGGTGCGGGCCAGACCGGTGACGGCCTGTCTTCCATCAACCCTGACGATATCGAAAGCATTTCCGTCCTCTCTGGTCCTTCCGCTGCGGCCCTTTACGGTTCCGCTGCGGCGAACGGCGTTGTGATCATCACCACCAAGAAAGGCGCATCCGACAAAGTCGAGCTGAACTATTCGAACAGCACCTCTTTCTCTACCGCATACGTGATGCCTTCTTTCCAGAACACCTACGGACAGTCTGAGCCTGGTTCATATTACAGCTGGGGCGACAAGCTCGCGACTCCTTCTTCATGGAACCCGCGCCAGTTCTTCCAGACAGGTTTCAACGAGAACAACTCAGTGAGCCTCTCTGTCGGCAACGCCAAGAACCAGACCTACGTATCGTTCGCGGCCAACAACGCGCGCGGCATCATCCGCAACAACGATTACAGCCGCTACAACGTGACTGCAAGGAACACTACCAAATTCCTGGATGACAAGCTTACTCTCGATATCAGCCTCAACTACTCGAATATCAACGAGCAGAACATGATTTCGCAGGGCGAATACATGAACCCTCTGGTGCCTGTGTACCTTTTCCCTGCGGGCGCCGACTGGGACCAGATCACCGTATTCGAGCGCTGGAACTCTTCCCGCGGCTTCAAGACCCAGTACTGGCTTTACGGTCCTGGCGATCACAATATGCAGAACCCTTACTGGATCACCGACCGTCAGAAATACAACAATACCAAGAACCGTGTCATGGGCTCCATGTCGCTCAAATACCAGATCACCGACTGGATGAGCCTCTCCGCACGCGCGAAGATGGACCGCAACACAGAGAACCATACAAGGAAGTTCAACGCTTCCACCCTTGACCTCTTCGCAGGCAAGTACGGTTTCTACTCTAATGTCGACAACTATACGAACCAGGCTTATGCCGAGCTCGTGCTGAACATCAACAAATACTTCCTCGACAACCGTCTTTCACTGACAGCTACCGTCGGCGGCAACTTCGAGAACGTAAACTACCACAGCGAGACATTCGAGGGTAACCTCGCATCAGTCGCAAACCTCTTCACATACGCGAACATCGAGCAGGCCGGCAGCAAGACCAACTTTGTCGAGAGCGGCTACACCACTCAGAAGCGCGCCGTATTCGCAAACGTACAGGTCGGCTGGAAATCAATGGTTTACCTTGACGTGACAGCCCGCAACGACTGGCCTTCCACTTTCGCGTTCACCCCTTATGTGAACAAAGGCTTCTTCTATCCTACAGTAGGTCTGTCAGGCATCCTTACAGAGTTCATCCCTGGCCTCAAGAGCAATTACCTCAATTACTGGAAACTCCGCGTTTCATACTCTGAGGTGGGTAACGACCCTGATCCGTTCCTCACACGCCCTACATACGAGCTTGCGAACGGCTCTCCTGTAACCAAGACCCGCATGCCTTATACGGATCTGAAGCCTGAGCGCACGAAGAGCGTCGAGGCAGGTACAAACCTCTATCTCTTCGACAACAGGCTCAAGATTGACGCTACATACTACTACTCACGCACATATAACCAGTTCCTCGAGGCAGCGCTTTCAGCATCTTCAAAATATACGTCTGTAATCTGCAACGCAGGCCGCGTGGACAATATGGGTGTCGAGCTCTCTGCAAGCTACAATCAGAAGCTCGGTCCTGTGGACTGGAACACATACCTTACATACTCCCACAACAGGAACCGTGTCGTAGAGCTTCTCCACGACTTCAAGGTGCCTGACAGCGACGAGGTGGTTTCTATCTCTACCCTCGAGGTCGGCGGCATGTCCGGTGTCAAGAACATCCTGACCGAAGGCGGCTCAATGGGCGCCGTATATGTGACAGGCCTGAAGACCGGCGAGCACGGCGAGATCTATGTGGATCCTAACACAAAAGGCGTCGTGGTTGATACCAAGAACTACATTTACGCAGGTGACACCGCTCCTAAGCACAACCTCAGCTGGGGCAACGAATTCCACTGGAACGGCCTCAGCCTCAGCTTCCTCTTCACCGCACGTCTCGGCGGCGTATGTATCTCCAAGACACAGACCGTCCTGGACAACTACGGCGTTTCCCTCGCTACGGCGGAGGCACGTGACGCAGGCGGCGCTCTGGTGAACGGCTACCGTATCCCTGCGCAGACATACTACCAGACGATCTCTGCCGGCGACGGCGCGATGTCCATGTACGTTTACGATGCTACAAACATCCGTCTGAGCGAACTTTCCGTAGGTTACGACATCCCTATGCAGAAATGGTGCAGCTGGATCAAGGGTCTCAACGTATCGTTCGTAGGCCACAACCTCGCTATGCTTTACAAGAAGGCCCCTTTCGATCCTGAAATGACAGCAAGCACAGGCACCTACAACCAGGGCCTCGACTATTTCATGCAGCCAAGCACCCGCAACCTCGGTTTCTCAGTCAAGCTTAAATTCTAATGGAGGCAACAATTATGAAGACAAAAAATATATTCAAAGTATTTGCAGCGGTTTCTCTCTGCGGTGCTGTCCTCAGCAGTTGCAAATCCCTGTATGAAGATTTCAATACGAATCACCATGAGGTGACGGAGGAAATGCTCGGACGCGACAACCTTAAGGTGGGCGGTCTCTTCCGCCAGATGGAGAACTCGGTCATCATTTTCAACGACGGCCGTAACCTCAACTCCGATTACCAGATCGTCCAGAACCTCATCGCTGACGCGTATGCATGCTATACCGCTCCTACAATCGCGAAAGACGGCGGCAAGCATACAGGCACATACTACATGAACGAGCAGTGGTGCCGCGCCATGTTCACCTACAAGTACACCGGCTGCATGAGCGCGTATGCAAACCTTATCGCCGGCACCGACAATGAGGTTGTCATCGCCCTTGCGAATGTTCTCAAGGTAGCGGCAATGCATACCGTGACCGACTACTACGGCCCTATCCCTTACACTCAGGTAGGCCAGTCCATCAATTCGGTATATGATCCTCAGGAACTCGTGTACAACACCATGCTTTCCGAGCTTGCGGAAGCATCCGAGATCCTTTCTTCGTTCTATCTCAGCGGCAACACCTCTATCCTCGATGAGTATGACCATGTTTACGGCGGCAATGTCGCATCATGGATCAAGTTCACCAATACCCTGCGCCTGCGTCTTGCAATGCGCTGCTCGTATGTCGATGAGAATCTCGCAAGGACAAATGCCGAGGCTGCCGTAGCTGCCGGAGTCATGACAGAGGCTTCCGACTTCGCCCGCATCGACCACGACAAGTTCCTTTACGAGCATCCTATCTACCATCTCAACTATCAGTTCAACGACGGTGACTGCGCGGCTTCCGCTGAAATGGAGTCGTTCCTCTCCGGATACGGCGACCCTCGTCTTCCTGTTTACATGAAGACCGCAGCCGACGGAAAATATCACGGCGTTCGTCTCGGTGTCAAGACCCAGGACTGGAACCCTTACCGCTATACCTCAGGCAAGGTGTCAGGCAACAATGTATCTCCGTCTACCGATCTTGTATGGATGTATGCTTCTGAGGCATGGTTCCTCCGTGCCGAGGG
>CAYLQE010000043.1:0-9623 GCA_964385835.1 uncultured Muribaculaceae bacterium
CAGCAAGATTCCGGAACGTAACTTGCGGAAAGCTTCAAACATCGAAGTGCTGCTCAACTATTGCATGCGTTTCTACGAGAGGCAGTTCATTACGCGTGAGGACATGAATCACGATGCGCTGGTGCGTTTCGAGCAGCTTCTGAACGATTATCTCTATTCAGGTACGGCTGCAAGAGAAGGAATCCCGACCGTGAAATATTTCGCCGACAAGATCTGCCTTTCGCCCAACTACTTCGGAGACCTGGTCAAGTCGGAAACCGGGAAAACGGCACAGGAGTATATCCAGCTGAAAATGATAGGAATAGCAAAGGATGCCATTCTCGATCCGAACCTAAATACAAAACAAGTTTCTGATATGTTAGGTTTTCAATATCCGCAGCATTTTCTGCGTTTCTTCAAAAAGCAGGCAGGATGTACACCTAAAGAGTATCGGGCACAAAATATAGGGATTTCGTAATAAAGGGCCGACTAAAAAGTTGAAGTGACCCCAAAAAGTTGGACGGGTTAATATTATCCGTTAATTGAAAGAGTTCGGTATTGCACCGGGCTCTTTCCTTTTAAACGGGATTTGATTCTTTTATTGTTATAATAATCAATATATTCTTCCAAAGCCTTTATAAAGGCTTGCGGCGAGTCAAATTTTTCGGCATACTCATAATGCCGAAGAAGATTTATATCATGCGTGGAGGAGCATCCGGGATGTGCCGTTACCGTTTGCCGGAAAGACTTTTATGAAATAGGACAGCAGTTCATAATGTATGCTTGTTCCTACTTCATCAACGGGCACAAATTGACTTGGTGCGGTTTTACTACATTAAAAGGTTTAAATCTTAATATTATGGAAAAGAAGAAAAGCGCGGATTTACCGAAACCGCAGATTCAACGGCACACTACGTTGCAATATGGATGAAAAAACACAGCCGCCACACACGAATACGCACGTCACCTGCCCTGTCTTCCGATGAACACACCCCGCAACGCAAAACAAGTGGTTCAAGTCCTGTTCTGGGCACAAGAAAAGTAAGACAATCAGTTAAATTCCAAGATTTATCTCACGTATTCTTTTCTCCATGCTACAAATTTTGGTAAATTTGGATTGCCTCTTCGAAATAATTAACACAATTCGTTCACGATATAACAATGAAGAACATGAATAAGAAAACTTTAGACGGAGATGACATAAGATCGCTGGACATGTTTCAATCAATCGAAACAACATTGATTGATTTAATTGCCTATACATCTATTTGGGTTAGTCCGGACAAGATATCATTAGAACCTGTCTATCCCAATGTTAAAAGAGGAAGATCTAACGAAAAAGGGAAGATCATCAATGGACTTCGCATAGATGATAATACTTATGCGAATGTTGCCATCAAAAAAGCCATCTCAAATAATATTGAGTTCAAAAACTATATGGCATGTCATATTTGGCCTGGAACTACCTATGATGAAAGATATCATACACTTTTAGCAAACTTAGTACTAATTCCTCGTATTTTAGCGAATCTTTCCGATTATTTTAGTGAAGTCATTGATGTTCTAAAGTACCGTTCATACGAACTATATGGTTGGCATCCTGATGGAACTGGAATCCCTCAAAGGCCCCCTTATTATCCGCGGACATGGAATAAGTTTATAACAGAACAAGATGCCCTGGCTGGCTTAGAAAATTCAGCATCGTCGGAAAATTATTTAAAACAAAAGGAAATTGATAAAGTCAAGAAGAGAGTTCCAAGATGGATAGATAATCCTAACCAAATTAATAGTAAGATATTGAAACTGTATATGTCTCTTAGTGAAAACGATTCATTTCCTGTATCTTATTCTGATTTAAAAGAAAAGTATGAGCTGTCATACGGGGATGTATTTAATTCCAATTATAACCAGATGAAAAATTTTGGAACAAAGAATCATGCAAAAGTATTTTCTGAGGCAAAAGACGGTATGATTTCACTATGGGGACCAGTTGCTGATTATATTAGGGACTTATTCGCCTAATGTCATAGTTTTTATCGTTGCTATAGATAGTGTTCCAAAGAGTATGTCTGGAGAGATAAAATAAAAAGGAATACCTCAAGCTATATCGCCGAAAATATTGCTTTGGGACATGAGTTTCTCTTGACGCTCACACTCTTTGTCTTTGTAATGTTTCATATCTTTCTAAAATTTATTTAATTTCAGTCCATTCGGATTAAAAGTAGCCTCGATAAAAGGAATTTGGCTCAGAATAAGGACAATTCCCGAGGAGCACCGTTTATCAAACTGTTGGTTAATATAACCTCGTGTTATTTCGCCTTTCTTTCTCAGTTCATCATATGCTAATTTGAATCCCTCTATGTCTATTTTGCCAGTTCTACCAGTTGATGTACGGCGTGAGACACCTGCCCAAGTAACAGATATAATGGTGTTTACAAGAGTCCCATTTTCAATCTCCTTTCCTTTTAAGGGCATAATATATTCTTCCCATACCTCGTCAAAAGAAGGATAACCGACTATTTTGTCGTGATCTCTTGATGGGATTTCATGGTTTGACTTGTTATTGGAAGTTATTTCAGGACCTTGACCAAAGTTGGGAATCCACAATATATCAATACCCAGTTTTTCGGCAACCTCTTTCGCATCGGAAAGGACTTCACCATCCGTTGCTAACACTGCCGATGTACATTCTTGAAAGGCAGCTGCTCCATATAGCTCCATTATCATTCTACGGTTTACTTTCCGGCTGGAACCTCCATACATCTTTGCTTGGATGCCAATCTTGTCATCATCTTTTGTCGCGATAACATCTATTCCCCAATCATTGGATAGGGGACTTACATTTGTCTTATAGCCTTGTTCTGTAAAGATGTTGGCTACATAATGTTCAAATTGTTCAGGTGTCATATTATTACTTTTAGTGGTTATACTGGCCATATGGATCTTCATAAATGTACGGGTCCCATTTGTATTCTATATTTTTTCCGGTTCATTATAGCAGATTTTGCTCCCCAGTCTACACAATATCCCCATACCATAAAAATTATCCAACCATAAGTATGTCAATATCTGTCTCTTTTCATTAAGCCATCCTAACGTGTCATGAAATAAGGAACATAAACTTCTCATAACTTGTTTCGGTCTAATGCTTGTTGGTAAATATTGTTAATTCTCACTCTAAGGGAGTTGGGCTTAATAACTGTCAAGGAGTTACTTCTCGCGAGAAGTGCCATTACAAAATCATTCGTAATCCGAATATTTAATCTTATACGGAATTCCTCATCATTATCTATCAGTACCTTTTGAGATGAATGCAGTGGAGTTGCTTTAAGGAAGTAGCCGTCAAGTGGAGAATATGACAATTCAACCTCTTCAACTGGAATTTTCTCATCATCCCACACTCCATAGCTATTTTGAAACATGCAGTTTGGATTTATGCTGTTGTCCCTTTCAAAACTCTCTGAAAGAAAAAAGAGATTGCTGATTCTATCCACAGCGAATGTACGAAGATTACCTGAATCATCAACAGCGACCATATACCAAAGACCCAATGACTCTTTAAGGAAATAAGGATATACCTTCTTTTGTATCACACGGTTTTCTTTGCGCACTAATCTATAATCAAAATTGATTGCATACTGGTGCTTGATGGCATGTATAATCAACGGAATACTGTCTGCTCCTTTGGGGCGATGGTGTTCAGGAATAATGAATCCGGCGGTCTCTGCTGAGTGGTTCATAGAAGTCAGCAAATCAAAGTTTAAGAGCAATTCATCATAGTTGATGGCTGTATTTACTGATTTCTCGTTAATATAATAACCCCATCCACGCATATTCTTTATTTCAATCTCAAACATACTCTCAATTTCAACGATATCACGTTGGAGGGTACGTAGACTCAGACCGACTTCATATCCTCTAAGCTCCATTTGGAGATTCAAATAAGAAATCAGATTATCAGCAGGGACATATCTTGAATTGCCCGATAGCTTCTGAATGATGAGTATGTAGCGTATTAGGCGCCCCATATTTTGATTCATGGTGCAAATTTACAAAGTGAAAACGACAATTTATGACGTTTTCAAAATAAAATGCCGATTTATAAGGTTGTAGCACCATTTTTTGAATTATATCTCAAACATTTCAAGAACTATGAGAGTGAAAAGAATGACAGTAGCAGAGGGAAAGCGAGTAGGAACAGACCGATTCCAATTCCTGAACTTCCACGATCAGGCTGTGTCCGATGTCGGCACCCACTGGCTTATCGTAATACTCTCCAGAAGCTGTAACTTGTTTCAGGCGTGGTACAGACATAAATTCCTCTACGCAGCTACGCATATAATAGCGTTCCCAGGCATTTTTGCATTTGCGTTGCAAGGTACTATTATGAGTGAACGGAGTTTTGAAAAACGGAAGCAGAATGTTATCTTTGTGGAAAGAAGCGCCGCTGTGCCGAGATTGCATCATGGCGGTCACTGTATGATTATATGACATGAATTAACGATGAAAAACGAGATTTTATACCTTTTACTTCCTGATTTCGCCTCGCATGAGATGGTCTGGCTTATGGAGGCCATAAGCAGTGACGAGGCGCAGCTGAAATCAAATCCCAAATATGTCAATAAGATTGTCGCGCCGGCAATGGAGCCTGTAACTGCGATAGGCGGTTTCCGCGTGCTTCCGGACTATTCATTCGATAACATGCCGGAGGATTTTGCAGCGCTTGTCCTTATCGGAGGTTACGGCTGGCTCACTCCTGCGGCACAGCAGGCGGAACCAATTGTAAAAAAGGCGGTTGACAACGGCAGGATTGTCGGAGCGATATGTAACGGAGCATCATTCATGGCGAAAGCCGGATTGCTTAACGAAGTCAGACATACAGGCAACGGTGTGGAGCAGCTAAAATTATGGGGTGCAGAAAATTATACCAACTCTGACGGTTATATCCATGAGCAGGCCGTATCCGATGGCAACATTGTGACAGCCAACGGTTCGGGAGCGCTTGAATTTGCAAAGGAGCTGCTTCTGCTTCTTGAAAATGACACTCCAGAGCAGATAGAAATGTATTATCAGTTTAACAAGCAGGGATTCTGCAACTTGTTCCCAAAACAATAATCCAGTTATATGCCGGCAGACTTTTCCGCATGCGTAAACCGCTACGAATCATGGCAATACAAAAATCACGGCAAAACAGGCGTATTCCGTCACAATATGGAAAGAAATATTATTCATTATGATTGAAACTGAACGGTTGATACTAAGGGCGTGGCGTGAAACTGACGCCGGGGCCCTTTATAAATATGCCTGCGACCCGGATATAGGTCCGGTTGCAGGATGGCCGCCCCATTCTTCGCCTGAGGAAAGCCTGGAGGTTATCAGGACGGTTTTCTCCGCTCCGGAAACATACGCCGTGGTCCTGAAAGATACGGACGAGCCTGTCGGCTGTTGCGGAATAATGTCCGCTGACAGTCTGCATACTGCGGATATGAAACAAGGCGAGGCGGAGATAGGATACTGGATCGGCAAGCCTTTCTGGGGTCAAGGCCTGATACCTGAGGCTGTCAAGGCGCTGCTTTCAAGATGTTTCGGTGAATTGGGGCTCGATAGAGTCTGGTGCGGTTATTATGAGGGCAACGTCAGATCAAAACGTGTCTGCGAGAAGTGCGGTTTCAGATTTCACCACACGAACCACGATATCATTTCTCCGCTCGGCGATAAGCGCACGGAGCATTTTTACATAATGCACAAAGAAGATTACGATGCCTTGCATATCCATTGACGAGATAAAACGCAAACCCTGAAAAAACATTCTTGACATACGAAACCGCAGTGAGTCCGTCAATGTCCGCACCTTTATTGCCGGCATAAATATAGCCGCTGTATAGAGATGCTTGTATAAAACATAAATCCATATCTTGGAAAAAAATCATTTTTTTTAAAATATTTTCAACGGTTGCGTGTCTTATCATGTAGAGCAGCTCAAAAGTGACAATTAAAACTGAATGAAATGAAACGAATTGTAAAAAAACTCGCGGCCTTACTGACTTTTCCTGTCGCAATCCCATTGCTTGCAGGCCTCGCCACCAAAGCCCTGTGGAACAGCATCCTCATACCGGCGTGCGGATTTTCCGCAATCGGCCTGTGGCAAGGTGTCGGCATATTCATCCTCTGCCAGATTCTGTCCGGCGGTTTCTTCTTCGGCTGTTTCTTTATAGCAGCCAGCATCCATCATGTGGCGGAACACCCGAGAGGAGGAGTCGGTCACCATTGGCATAACATGACTGATGAGGAACGGAGGGAGTTTATAAAACGGCGTGCAGGATTTGATTTCCGGAACAACGGTCAAAATAACGGCGATGCCACAGAATGAGAATATCGGGGACATCGTCGAAAAATATTCGTCTCCTCTGCTGAGCTACATCCAATCGCAGGTGAAAAGCCGTGAGGACGCCGAAGATATTCTCCAAGACGTGTTATATCAGCTCGCGCGTGTCAATGAGACTCAGGAATATAAGATAGACAGAATTTCATCCTGGCTATACAGGGTTGCCCATAACATGGTCGTGAACTTCTGGCGCAAGAAGCGCGAACTGTCCTTGTCGTCATTGTTCGATACCGAGGATAACATTTGTGAGAACATTGCCCTGACATTGGCTTACCCGGCTGATGACGGCCCGGAAGCCGCATATTTCCGTAAGCTGATATGGGATGAGCTCGGCAATGCGCTGGCGGAGCTGCCGCCGGAACAAAGCGAGATCTTTTGTCTCACAGTGTTTGACGGTGTACCTGTAAAAGACATATCCTCGATAACCGGAGTACCTGTCGCTACCCTTCTTTCACGAAAACATTATGCCGTCAGGCACATGCGCGAAAGATTCCACGAACTGTATTATGAATTGATAACAAAAGACTAAGCTGATCATATTATGAAAAACCATATCAAACAACCCACTTTCTCTTCACACGATTGCATTGCCTGCTGGAAATGCGTCGAAGCCTGTCCGCGTCATGCGATACGGAAGGTCAGCTTCCTATGGCACAGGCACGCGGTCATGAGCCGCAGCAGCTGCATAGGCTGCGGCCGGTGCGTCAAGACATGTCCTCAGGGATGCTTCAAAAGCAATTCATAAGGCAACGGAAGTTGAAGGCCGCGGATACTTCCATGTCTGAAATTCTTTCCCTGATTCGTCCGCCATTACAAAAATTTCTGTATTTTTGCCTTTGGTGAGGACAGCGGCTATTTCCGGATTTCAGCGTCCAGACCATTAATACGATAAAATAAAAGACATGAAAAGACTCTTCATCCTTTCAGTAATGATGACATTAACATTAAGCGCTATGGCACAGCAGAAAATAGTACAGACCGCAGGTCACGACCAGCTCGGCGGATTCGCTCCCGAGTTCGCACATCTCAATGACGACATCCTTTTTGGAGAAGTATGGAGCCGCAATGACCTTCTTTCGTTGCGCGACCGCAGTCTCGTGACAATCACCTCATTGATCTCGCAAGGCATTACCGATTCGTCCCTTACTTTCCACCTCCAGGAAGCAAAAAAGAACGGTATCACACGGAGCGAGGCAGCTGAAATCATCACGCATATCGCATTCTATGCAGGGTGGCCGAAAGCATGGGCGGCATTCCGCCTGGCAAAAGACGTGTGGAGCGATGACATTACCGGCGACGATGCAAAGGCTGAATTCCAGATACAGATGATTTTCCCTATCGGAGAGCCCAACACGGCCTACGCGAAATACTTCATCGGACAGAGTTATCTCGCGCCGGTTTCCACAGAGCAGGTCAAGTTCTTCAACGTGACTTTTGAGCCTGGCTGCCGCAACAACTGGCATATCCACAAGGCGGCAAAAGGCGGAGGCCAGATGCTCGTAGGCGTGGCTGGACGCGGCTGGTATCAGGAAGATGGCAAAGCCGCCGTCGAAATCCTTCCGGGCACTGTGATACATATTCCGGCCAACGTGAAGCACTGGCATGGCGCGGCCGCCGACAGCTGGTTCGCCCACCTTGCTTTTGAGCTTGACGGAGAAAACACGTCGAATGAATGGCTTGAGCCGGTGGATGACGGGCAGTACGGGAAGCTGGAGTAACAAGTCATTTAGAGCTTGGTTTTATTATGATATCTGACAGTTTCCTCGCCAGTTACCGGCAGGAAACTGTTTCCCGTTATAATCTGTTCCCATGATATATATCTTTCTATCAATCACTTTACTCCTGTTTCTGTCCGACTCTTATATAGTGCTCGGAGTAATGAAAAATGTTTCTTGGTGGTGGAAGGCGCTGTTCCTTTTGCCAACCCTGTCATATTGCATTGTCGTATTAAGAATGCTCGCCTTTGGCGACGTGCGCCAGTTCATGCTTAACTTGTTGTTCTGGCTGACTCTCTGCATTGTATTTCCTACGGTTCTGTTTACCCTCCTTTCTCTTCTTGGAAAGGTGCTTGGGATAATCTGGAATCCTGCCGGAACAGTTTTTAATGCGGCGGCATTGATAGTTTCAGCGGCATGGCTATCGGTTGCATTGTATGGGATCACAGCAGGCTGGAAGAAAATCACTTCCGAAAGCATAGCAATCTCATCTGCTAAAATCCCCCAATCTTTTGACGGATATAGAATCGTACAGTTATCGGATTTTCATATCGGCACTTATAGCGGTTCACCGCATACAGTTGAACGTATCGTAGATGAAGTGAACGGATTAAATCCGGATTTAATTGTTTTTACCGGAGACCTGGTAAACAGCACGTCAGAGGAATTAATTCCATTTTCAGATGTTCTCGGGAGATTGAAGGCCAAAGACGGGATTATCTCCGTTCTTGGCAATCATGACTATTGCCTGTACAGGAATTATGAAGCTCCGGATTCTCCGGAAAAGGAACTTGCAAAAGTCACAGAGTGCGAGGAGAAAATCGGGTGGCGGTTGCTTCGTAATGAGCATCAGGTGATTACTAAGGGCGATGACAGCATTGCGGTAATAGGTGTCGAGAACGCAGGAAGCCGGATGTTCCCGGATAAATCGGATCTTCCGAGAGCATTAAAGGGGTTAAGCGATTCCGGTTACAAGATTCTGTTGTCCCATGACCCGTCGCACTGGCGCCGTGAGGTCTTGCCAGATACCGACATAGACCTTACGCTTTCCGGGCACACCCATGCCATGCAGTTCAGAATCGGGAATTGGTCTCCATCGAAATGGAGCTATCCTGAATGGGGCGGTTTATATGAATATAACAATCAAAAGTTATATGTCAGCACAGGCATTGGAGAAAATATCGCTTTCCGCTTTGGCGCATATCCGCAGATAGTTCTCATTACCCTCAAGTCCATGAACTAAGATTTTGTCCGGCTGTGCCGGCCACATCCCGGCCCGCTCGCCGCGGGGCCCTGCAAAATTCCGTACAACAAAAGAGTCACGCCCTGACGGGCTTGTTTATTTTCAGACGTTCCCTCATGAAAGCAAGCTTTCACCGGGACCGCCCGAAACAAAACCAGCATCGCTGTTGCGAAAGAGGTGGATTTGTCCGGCTGTGCCGGCCACATCCCGGCCCGCTCGCCGCGGGGCCCTGGCAAAATTTCGTATAACAAAAGAGTCACGCCCTGACGGGCTTGTTTATTTTCAGACGTTCCCTCATGAA
>CAYLQE010000044.1:0-9088 GCA_964385835.1 uncultured Muribaculaceae bacterium
CAAGAGAGTCTATGATATAGAAACATGATACTTTCCGTTCCGTATGTTTATGATATCATTACGTATGGTAATACTGTATAATTCTGCAATATAAATGACAGCATAACAGATGAAAGACTGACATAATTATTAATAACAATTTAAATTTGTACGATTTATGGATACAGAAACTAAACTCATTTTGGAGTATTTGTTACAAAAAAAGACTCGGTGGATTTATGATGAACATGAGGGATTGTTTTATTACAAGTGTGACGACTTCAAGATAACCGTCCGTGCGATCTCTTGTAATTCATCACTACATTACTCATTAAAGATGTATAATAAAGAAGGATACCTTGTCGAGGAATTATCAACCTATGGTTCTGGTGAGTGTATGGAACTTGTAAAGAAAGTTTATGAGACCGCGAAATGTAAAAATCCTAATACGAACAACGCGAAAAGAGAAATCTTACAGTCGATACTTAATAATTCCGATTAATATCATAGTTACAGGATCTGCCATGGCATTGGCAGGTCCATTTTTATCTGTAGCTATTCTCAAAAGATATAGTTAGTACTTCCATAATGAGAAAATGTAAAGAATAATAAAACTCATATACAATGGATGCAAAAACAAAGTTCATCTTAGAATTAGTGGAAAAGTGCAGTCTAAAGAAAGAGATTAACTGGAGATACTTTAAGACAAAGCAAAGATACGTATGCATAATAAAATACAAATACGTAATATCCGTCCAGTTACAAAAATTCGGTTCACAGAATTGCTACATACTGAATATAAGTAATATTTGGAGACGGCACACTACTGAGACATTGCTGACTTCT
This sequence comes from uncultured Muribaculaceae bacterium, assembly GCA_964385835.1. Taxonomy (GTDB): domain Bacteria; phylum Bacteroidota; class Bacteroidia; order Bacteroidales; family UBA932; genus Cryptobacteroides. The sequence continues at coordinate 826 of CAYLQE010000044.1, forward strand.
GACTTGATCAATGAAGATAAGAAACTCGTAAAAAAAGTATATGAGGCAGCGAAGAACTGCGCTTTCAGGATTGATGATACAAAGGACGATATTTTGCATTATCTCTTGAGCAAAGATAAATACTAATATATCCGTCAATATGAGAAACTATGAAAAATACTCCTCTAAAGTAAAGAGGGTAATATTGCCGTTACCTGATTTTCAATTTTTCCATCGTGCGACGCAGGCCGGAGATGTTGACAAAAAGTTCGTCGGAAGGCACAAAATTTTGGAAATATTGAGAAACTGGCTTGATGTACCACCTGGCAGTAATGGAAATGATTTCACCGGCGCTTATCTTGTCACAGGATACAGAGGAATGGGAAAAACCAGTTTCGTAGGCAAAGTGATTGACGAATTAAGTCAAAAGCAGAGTGGACGTTGGTGGAAATTCAACCAATCTGCCAGATTCAGCAAATTGTGGGCGGCACTGTTATGCATGTTTCCGACGATACTAACAATACTTGTACTCTTTATTTTTTCTTGCAGACATGCAGACATGAAATCTATCGTATCCATATGTATAGTTGTTCAAGTTATCGCATTTGTAGTTATCGCAATATGCATGCTGATTTACGTTAATAGAAATAAAACAAGATCAATATTGAAGATTAAAATCAATATAGGAAATGAAATCAGCAATACAAGAGACGTTCTGTCTTTAATCGCATACTCACTGCGAGATAGAGTTAAAGAACATGTAAAGAATGAATATTTGATTTCTCCAGCAAATATTGCTCTTCAGATTTTGAAATATATGTTTACTTCTATATGTCTTGTATTCTTGTTTAACTATGGTATAACTGTCCTTAGTTTTGGATCAACAGATTTTTTTAATACGGAGATAAACAACGAAAGTCTGCTGAAATCTATTATCAGATATATAAACAATGTAGCATACGGATTTAAAAATACATACGTTGTTTTCTCATCTCTCATCGGTCTCTTGCTTTCATGGGGTATTGCAACCCTTATATGTAAGATATTTGAACTTGTGACCGCTTATTTCTCTTCATGGTGGGGAAATTCAATCTATGTATTGCCTCAGAATGTCATAAAAGAAATCAGTGCACTTTGCTACAGGGTTGACGCATCCATATCGGAAGATAATTCCCCTTATAGTGAGCTGAATATTTCATCAAATATCAGTTTTACGTTCAGACGGAAAAAGACACGCAAGTATGAAGCTGCCACAATACGTGAAATTGAGCATGAGCTGATAGAACTTATCAAGAAAATCAATGGCAACAAGTTACTAAATTGTCGATTCATAATAGTTCTTGATGAACTTGATAAATTATGCATAAACAATTCTGTCATATCCGAGAAAGCGAATAATTCGGAATTGCCGGAATTTACGAATGATGATAACGGACTGGCAGATGAGATGTCATCAAACGAGAAGCAGCATAAGACACTGGCATTCCTAAGCCAACTTAAGTATTTCGTAAGCACGGCACAGGTAAAATTTGTATTTATAGCTGGGCATGAACTGTATGACGCATATAAGGCGGATGTGTCTGACAGGGAGTTTTCTGTAAGCAGTATCTTCAACGGTGTAATAAATGTCAGCAGCTTCTTTTCATATGACTCGTGGATAAATGACGTAACGAGAATGACCGAGACATATCTGTGCCGTCAGTTGTGCGGTGATTGTAATAAGACATTCTATACACCAAAAGATGAACGTGATGAATTCAGACTTTCCGAATACCGGAAGAGAATCGACATATTCGGTGATGAAAATGAATTACAACATCAGCGGGAAATCGAAACAGTGATGTGCCTTCTAAAACAATTCGTAACTTACTTGACATTCGTAAGTAATGGTGCACCGAAGAAATTGACAGCTAGTTTTGAAAGGTATGTGATATCTAAGGAGAAATTCCAGACGGAATATTCCAACTTGCAAGAAAACATGGTTGTACGCCTAAACGAAAGCCATGGAGACATTAAATATTATTTGTCGCTTGGATATCATGATCAGCAGAAGATAGGTTTTGTACATTATATGGCAAATCCTATTTTTGAAAATATTATCAGTCCGGCGAGTGATTATGGAGACAAATTCCTTGTATCATCGTCTTTCCTTATCGCACATATATACAAACATCATAAAAGCGGTTTTTCATGGAGAAACCTTGAATATCTTCCTGAACTTATCGACAATAACAGGACTCCTGAGTTGCGTGAATTCATCAGCTCCATTATCGGATACCTCGGACGCGTGCATCTTACAAATATTACATCCGGCATATTCGTGTACAAGTTTCCAATGAAACTCGCTGAAGAAATCGCGATATTCACAAAAAAATCAGACGAACTTTCTGCTGTATTCAATTTCTCGATGGACTATTTCTCCTCTGTAAAGAGATATTATTACAGATTGATAGATTTCTATTCCAAGAATCGAGTAAACAATTCTGTGCTTTCGTCCATCCATCATAATCTCGGAGATATACACATGGCAAATGATGAGTTTTCTGAGGCGATTACTCAGTACCGCCATGCTGCATATATAATTGAGAGTGCAATTGACAATATTGATTCATTTAACGAACCGGCAAAGGCCGGTGATTTGTCTTCATATATAATCCGCTATATCCGTGTTATGCTTAAACTTGGATTGGCTTATGAGAAGAGGAATACGATAGATTCCGCACATATGATATATACCAAAATAAGTTCAAAGCTTATTGCGTATCGTGATATTGAGGAGAAACGCCTTGGGCTTGAGTATTATTATGAAAAAAATACAAGTGAACCCTATTCCGAAAGTGACATATATGGTAGTAAGGCGATTCTAATAAGACGCAATAACAAGACACGTAAAAATAATTTCAAGAATCATTGTTGTCCTGATGTAAAAGATCCAACTGAATCTGAAAATTTAGATTTTTGGATATATGGTAACGAAATTGTATATAGGCTCTGTACTTTTCTTACCCCCGAGAAACATTCTCTTATTACGAAGTTATCAGTATTCGAGGACCTAAGATTGGCATATCTTCCAACTTTAGCCAAATTACTGGCACTTGAGAAACACAATATTTGTGGAATTACGAAGGATAATCTCAAACTTGCAGAGTCCGAATTTCAGGAATTATATTTAAGAACCAATAGTAAAGACAAATATCTCCTCAGTGTTGATTTCTACCGTAAACTTGGTGACATAATGTATTACAAGAATACAGCCTATCATACCGAAAATGAGAACAATATCATATACTCGCTGGATTGTTGGGGATATGACTTGCGTGAGTCTATATTTAATTATTGTTATCGTAAAAAATACTCTAAAGCAAAAATACAAGAGTATATCAAATGTTTCAGTTCTTCCATGGATTTAAATTCAATTCAGAACATAAGCGATGTATACAATTCACTGCTAATACATTACAATGCAGAGAGCAAGAAATTGGATATAAAAGATATTCTTTCTGAGATTCCGAAAGAGTTGCAAGATAAGATTCATCTGTGTGCTCAATGTTGTATAAGAAGAAAATTAGTAAAGAATACTCCGTGCTACGCTTGCAGGTACTATAAACGCAGTCTTATACATTTAAGAAATAATCTGACAGACAATCGGTTTATAAATAAAAACATTAGTGATTCTTTCCGATTTTTATTTGCAATAGAAAAAGAGGAATTAAAGTCAATGAGATTTAATGAGTTGATACAGACAGCGCTTACACTTGAAGCCATGGGAAATACTCTGCTTAGCTGTAGTACTGTTTCCGGCTCTAATGATTTACAAGCAGATAATATTAGTAGTCAATTCGTCAACTGTATATTTAAATCATATGAGAGATTCTCTGATGTTGAATTGGAATTGTCGAACATGCAAATGACTCATACAGAAAAAGCAGTCATGTATTATTGGGGAGCGATGAAATACTATTCCAAGGCACAAAATCATAAAGAAAGCATGCAGGCCTTGGTGAAAATATTCAATACGCTTTCATCCTACAATGCTGCGGTAGACAAATTACAGCAGGAAGAAATGAAATCCGCTTGCGGTGTTTTCTACGAGGCGCTCAATGACATGAGAGTAGTCGTAAAAGATACAATCAGTAATATAGTCAAGCTTCGGATGTGCGATAATATATACGAAACAGAGAAACTAAAACGAATACTTTCCGTAAAAGATATAAATCTTGAACTCACATCGTTAATGCCGGAGATAGAAGAATTGTTGCTGTCATATTACGAAGTAGTGATTGCCCAATTAGGCGTAAAATCAGAAGAACTCAGAAATTATATGCAAATGTTCTACGAGAGTTCTTCTCTTACATATCTCAGGAATGACTCTCTTATCTATAATCGCATGATTTCTCTTATGTTTAAAGCGAGGCTCAATGAGAAAGTCATGTCTATGTTGGATATTAACTTTAAAGATATAAGTTCTATATCTGTGGGCAATATGAATAATATCCCTGATATATTCAAGGCCAACAATAACGATTCCTGCATCGATAAACTAATCGTCTTTCTAATATTCGATTCAATATTCTGCCTTACGAATATTGCAGATGTTCTTTCAAATCCAAGGACTACACTCTTTTCAAGCGGATTCTGCTATGGTATTTACAAACGGCTGTATTATTGGGTTATCTGGAGGGACTATGCACAAACAGAATGGCCTGAATTGTCACAAGAAATACAGTCACATTACCGTAGATTACAGGCGGGAACCCATAAGAAAATAATGCTGACAAAAGAGTATATGTCTGAGATGGCAGACAAATATATAGATGATTCCATTTCCATGCATAGCGAGGGTAACGAATATCAGAATTTCATACGTAATATGTATCTTTTGGATGATGATCTCCAAAACAATACGTGCCAATTTTATTTTGCGTTGGAGAGGATGAAATTAAATTCTGATTTTTTCAAATATATAAAACTATCTATGTCTAACAGCAATTTTTATGATCCTGATAGATATTATAGTGATCGATAGACTGAATTGACATAACAAATTCGTGTTACGCTGAGATGGCTTGCCGTTAGTATTACATTTATACCTATGGATAGTCTAGAAATATTGAGGATTTTCCAACAAATTAGTTATAAGCTCATTAAAATATTGCTCAACTTAGATGTATACAAAAATATCTCCAGCGTCCATAGGGAATCTGTTTTTGGAGGTATTGCAAAAATTAATCTGCATGTCAGATGTACCCGGGCCTGAGCTTGCGAAACTAAGAACAACTGAACGGCAACATCCACTGCCATAGGTTATGCGATGTAATCATAGACCGCCCCATATCCGCTGATGAGCTACAAGTTGCTGGATGACATCTTGGCGGCAAGCTGGTAAAGCAACAGCAGACCATTCTCGCAGATATATTGAGCCATACATGAATTCATTCAGTATGTCTGGAATAAGTTAAGTCTTCGGACTTCTTCACCACTTACAATCATAGTTCATTGATTACTTCAGCACCAGTTGCTGTCGGATTAGGATGACGATTGGATGTTCTCAGCGGAAAAATCAATAGAAATATATAAAAATTTCCCCTGAATTTTGTGGAATTGAGTGGAATTCAGTAACTCTACAGCGGGAAATTATGTATATTTATATAAAAATATCCCGTATATAAACATAGCACGTGACACCTATCTGCATCAGCTGATCTCAAAAATGGAATGGTAGGATAAAAATCATCAGCGGTATTCGCAGATGTGGAAAGTCATATCTGCTGAACAGAATATTTGTAGAGCATCTGGTGACAGAGGGCGTCAACGGCACCGATATTATATACTTGCTCTGGATGAAGCCGTGAATGCCATGTATCGTAATCCATTGGAGCTGTACAAGTATATCCGCGAAATGACGGCTGACCGCAGTCGGCAATATTATGTGCTGCTGGATGAAATATAGAAGGTGGATAGCATTAAGAATCCTTATTTACCGGTAGAATCGAAGGAAGAAATTGGGTTTGTGGATATGTTGCTGGGGCTGATGAAACTGCCGAATGTGGACCTGTACGTGACGGGCTCGAGCTTAAAGATGCTGTCGAAGGATATAGTGACTGAGTTCCGTGACCGAGGAGATGAGATTCGCGCCACTCCGTTGACTTTTGATGAGTACTATGCAGCCTATGCCAGTGAGAAGCGTTATGCATGGTGCGACTTTTGGTTCTATGGCGAAATTCCGTATGCTTTTAACTCAGGAACAGCCTGCAAGTTGAGTGCAGAACGAAACTCGCTTATGCGATGTCGAGATGCAGCCGGCAATACCAGTGAAACCGGAACTTGTTCCTTGTAAAATCCATAAGGTCAGTTCTTTTAAGTTTTTGGTCTTTTGCTTTACAAATATCTTAACAGTTATTAACCTTTATTTATCAGGCCAGACACACTTTGTGTTACACTTTCCAGATACGACATCAACGGAAGTTGTCAATGCCTTCTTTATATTGAAAAAGGTTGTATCTCTACAACCTTTTCAAACCATCTCTCTATTTCAATCAGATATCAAAGTTATGATAATGTGGGCCGAAGCGTTCAAATGCGGCCTTGTCAAGCATCTCTCTGTCATCCGGGTGAGCAATTGATATCAAAAGTTTGGCACGTTCCTGAAGTGAGCGTCCCGTAAGGTTCACAGAACCCCACTCCGTCACAATCCAATGGGCATCGGCACGCGGAGTAACGACACCTGCACCTGGTTTAAGCACAGGACAGATCTTGCTGAAGCCCTTGGTCGTCCTGGAGGCAAATGCGGTGATTGATTTGCCACCCTTGGATAATGTCGCGCCTTTCACGAAATCAAGCTGGCCGCCTGTTCCTGAATATATTCGCGTGCCTATGGAATCCGCACAGATCTGGCCGGTCAGGTCAACTTCCGTTGCGGAATTGATTGCCACCATATTATCAATGCTTGCAATCACCCTGATATCATTGGTATATTCGATGTCTTTCATAAGCACGTTTTCATTCTTATCAACAAATGAGTAGACATCATTTGAACCGAGCAGGAATGACGCCACTACCTTTCCTGTGTCGATATTCTTCCTCCTGTTGTTTATAACACCTTTCTTGATAAGTCCAAGAATCCCGTCTGCAAACATTTCCGTGTGAAGGCCAAGATCCTTACGGTCACAGAGCTGAGCGGCTACCGCATTTGGCAGCGCGCCGATTCCCATCTGCAGACAGCTGCCGTCCTCTATCAGTTCAGCGCAGTTCCTGCCTATCAGCGAATCCAGTTCGGAAGGAGCCGCATAGCTTGCCTCAATCAAAGGTGTGTCATCCTCCACCAGGTAATCGAATTTACTGATATGAATCAAGTTGCCGTACGAGAAAGGGACATTGGGATTCACGACACCGATCACCATTTTTGCATACTCGATAGCGGCAGGAGAGCAATCCACAGATGTTCCTAACGATACATAGCCGTCTTTATCAGGGTATGAAATCTGCACGAGAGCGGCATCCAGTGGAATGCTTCCATTCCTGTACAGCAGCGGTGTCTCGCTTAAATGAGCCGGAGTATAATCTGCATATCCGGCATTCACATTCGCCCGCACATTTCCGGCGACAAAGAAACCTTGTTCGAAAAACTTGCCTTCATACTCCGGTTTACTGTACGGAGCATCGCCCTCAGTATGAAAATGGTGGAAGTGAAGATCCTCGACATCACCAGCATCGGCACGCTCACGCAAAGCTTTGACCAATACCTGCGGAACACTGGCGACACTGCTAAGATGTATATGAGAATGAGATGCTATATGGCTTACTGCATCAAACGGTGATACAAAATTCATATTATATATAATATAAGCTTAAACAAAGAATAGCGTTGTATTAAAATCTTTTAAATCTTGATCGTGATATTCCAGTTTGTCCTGACATAACCCTTTATTTTCTCTTTGCCATCTATACTTGCAGCATCGATATTATTGTCAAATATCCACTTACGGACTTCGTAAACTTTCCCGTCCACAAGCATGCGGTACCATAATCCCTGAAAAAAGTCCCACAGAAATCCTTCCTTGCCGTCCAGGAAGCCAAGCTTCACTATATATCTGTACAGAAAATAGCCTAAACTTCTCCAAAATAGCGGCATCTTCGCATGTCTTGCCTTCTGCGCCCGTTTTGCCGCAACTTCCGGGGCTATCGTTCCGCTTTCTGACTCCATCGCAGGATTAAGCCCGTATTCAGCATCTGGCACAAAGAAGGATGCGAACAGAATCAAATCTCTATATTATAGGACTTTTTA
>CAYLQE010000045.1:0-9020 GCA_964385835.1 uncultured Muribaculaceae bacterium
TTTTATTATTTATTGGATTTTGCTACATCTTGTTTACTAAAAAAGATGAAAAAACTCTTTATCAAAATAAACTTAAGAGAATTCTAAAAACCTATGATTCAGTTCTGGTTTATGCTGATACAGATTTGGAGCTAGAAGATGTAAATATTATCATTGTCAAAGATATTGTTGATTTAATAACAGCTCAAGAAAAAATAAAAAAACCAATTCTGTATTTCAAAGAAGAAGAATCAAGTCATTTTATTCTTCAAGACGAAAAAGAATTATTAATATATAATTTAAAATTAAATTCAAAAATAGAATCAGAATTCGAAAATATAATTAAAGAATATTTAAAACAAAAAAATGAGAAAAATCAAAAAGAAAAGAGAATCTTAAATAATTTAATCGATACAACAATAATTAGATTAGGCGATGGAAAATTTTATAAAGTATCTCCTAAAAGAAAGAATAAAAAAGAAAATTAATAATTTATAAAATTTTCTAAAAGAAGTAAGAAGTAAAGCGGTGAGTAGTATGAAGGATCAAACAAAAAATAAAAATAGAAAGAGGTTAGCAGTACTATTATCAATAGTATTCGTTCTTATAACAGCACTACCTTTAGGTATTGCTCTTTTAACTGGTAATCTATCTATTACAGGTGGAACTAAAATTAAAGAAAATAGCTGGGTAATCTATTTTGATGGTGTTCGTAAAAGTACTGACTCTGTAGATTCAACTAATGACGCTAAAATTGTTGATTCCGCTAAAACAAAAATTGAATTTGATGCTCACTTACAAAAACCAGGGGACTTCTACGAATTCACTGTTTATACCGTAAATGATGGTTCAATAGATGCTATGGTTAAGTCAATTGAACAAACTGAATTAACTGAAGAACAACAAAGATATTTAGATTTTACTATTGCATATGATAACGGTGATCCAATTCGTGAATGCGACGAATTAAATGCTGGAACAAGAAAAAGAATAAAAGCTGTTGTTTCATTTAAAAATGGCTTAAAGCTATCTGAATATCCAAAAGAAGATGTTAATTTAAATTTAGAATTTGCTATTAACTATGTTCAAAAAAATGATGCCTGCCCACCACGACCAATTGAAGATTCAAACTATTTAACAATAATTCCAAATGGTGGAGTCTATAACAATCGTACTGATGAAATAAGAATTTATTTAAATGAAGGCGAAACATATGAAGTATTAACTCCAACCAGAAGTCTTTATAACTTTACTGGATGGACAGTTACTGAACCAACTGGTACAGGAACATATACATTTACTAATAATGTTTTCACAATGGGAAAAGAAAGCGTAGTATTAGAAGCTAAATGGGAAGAAGGGGAATATGTTGCAAGAATCATGCAAACATACTTCAAAACAATCCAAGAAGCTTTAGATGCTGCTAAAAAAAGTGATTGGGAAGACAATACAATTTACTTACTAAAAGACACAACTGAATCTCCTACCAATAAAACAACTGACGAAATAATCTTCGACTTAGGAGGATACACAGTAACAGGAACATTCACTAACTCAAATGGTGCTAACCTAACAATTATAAATGGTACCTTTAAAGCTGAAGATAATCATGATGGCGCTTTTATAAATGAAGGTATTTTAAAACTAGGCCAAGATGATGGTGAAGTATTAACTGAAAATAGTATTGCTATCATCGGTAATAATTATGGTTTAAGTAACATTAACTTAAATGAAGAAAATGGTAGTAGATTCTACTTCTATGATGGATATATCGAAGGCGTAAAAGCTGTTACAACGCCAGGACATAGTGGAACACCAGAAGGTTACTTTGTATTCGTTGAACATCGCAACGACCCATCTCGTCAAAGAGCTTATCTACTTAAAAATCCAAATAGAGCAGTCGCCAAAACTTTAACAAACGGCGAATGGTATTACTACAATTTACAAGATGCTATTGTAAGTTCCGAAGAAGCCAAAAAGAATCCTAAGTTTGGTGATGATGATTATATCATCTATATCATCAGAAGCTTTGAAGCAGCTTATGCAATAACAGCATCAAACGAAACAGAATCAAGAACATTCATCGACCTACAAGGATTTAATATCAATACTGGTGAAAAAATAACTAACAATGGTTACTTAAATATATATAACAAAAATGACAAAGTAAGTAACATTAAAGCATCAGTAACAATTGAAAATAACGGAACATTATTAATTGATAGCGCTAATATAACATCAACAACAGATACTGATACAATTGTAAATAATAATTCTCTAACTATTAAAAACTCTGTAATAACAGGTAAAGATAGTTATGGAATCAATAACAAAGAAAATGGTACAGTATCATTAGATGAAAATACTATAATCACTGCTGCATCAGTTTATGGTTTCCATAACGAATCAGAAGATTTGGTTTTGAATAATGGTATTATTCATGGTCTTTTAAATGATGGAACAGCAGTCTTAAATGAAAAAGTAACTTTAACAACTAATCCTACTTATACCTATATTTATCCAATCAACAACAACGAGAAACTTACCATGAATAATGGTTCAGTAATAAGCAACAACACAACTTGTCGTAGTAAAGATGACTCATCTAATGTTGATTGCTATGGCATTTATAATAATGGTACATTCGACTTTAATGATGGTAATATAGCAGTTAAAGCAACTCCAATTTATAACAATTATGGAACATTTAATGCTAACTCAGGGGCTATTCAAGGCGATGAAACAGTTATAAATAACTATAACGGAACAACAAACATTAAAGGTTCTATAATTTCAAGTTCTAGTGGAACAGCAATTTCAGGAAGTGGCACAGTTAATGTTTACGAGGGAGAAGTAAATACTGAAGGAACAATCGCCATTAATGTTTCAACTATTAATGTTTATGGTGGTGAAATAAGAGGAATTGAAGCTGGTGTTTCTGGTGGAACTCTTAATATGGAAGGCGGAAGTATAACTTCTGATAATGTTGGTGCAAATACAACAACAACTAATATAACAGGAGGAACTATTACTGGCCCTGAAAACGGTTTAATTACTGATAACTTAACCATTAGTGGTGGAGAGATTACAAGTAGTGAAGGAAATGCTATCACAGTCAATCAAAATGGTACAATCTTAGATGGTAAAATTGAAGGAGCCGTTTATGGTGTTTATAGTAAAGGAACACTAACTATTGGTGCTGATGATGGTGATATCAGTAGTACGATTCCAGCAATCAAGGGTGAATCATACGGTGTATATATTGAAGGAACAACAACTAACTTCTATGATGGAATCTTAAAAGGTCAAATAGATGGATATTATGGCACAATTACAGGAACACCACTTGGAGGTTTTATTGCTGAAGGCGAAGAAACAATTAATGATGTTCTATTCCAAACTGACTTTATTGGTTCTCAAGAAAACTGGCTTGAAATAGATGATGGAAGTCAATTTAACACAATAAATGCGGCATCAGCAGCTGTTTCAAATAACGGAACAATAAAAGTTATTAAAGACTCTCATCTATTATTTAACCAAGAATTTGTCGAATCAGAAAAAACATATACATTCGATCTAGCTGGGCACACCCTAACAACAACTCAGGCAATAACTAATAATTCTAATGTTACAATCATTGATTCAAGTATAGATAGTGAAACAGGCATTGGAACAGGAACATTTAAACCTACTAGAGTTGTTGGTTTAATAAACAATAACAATTTAACAATAAATAGTGGTAATTTCGTTAGTGAAATTGATGCTGAAGTTATTGAAAACAAAGAAAACATGACAATTAATAATGGTAACTTCACAGCAACAAATCTAGCAATTACCAACCATAAAAATTTAACCATTGAAAATATTACCTTAAATACTTTAAAAGATGGTATTTACAATGGAAATCATGATGAAACTGGGAAAATTACCATAAATGGTGGAACAATCACCTCTAGTAACATAGGTATTTCAGGAAATGGTTCTGTAACATTTAATAATGGTACAATAACATCAGAAAATATTGGAATAAGTTGTAGTACAACCGTAAATGGCGGAACAATTTATGGTACAAATTCAGGAATTTATTCTACTGGAATTTATACAGGTACTCACGAAATAAATGGTGGAACAATTACTAGTACTAACAACATTGCTGTTTACAGTTTTAGTGGGGCTATCACTATAAATGATGGTATTATAAAATCTGAAAATGAAGCAGCTGTTATGGGTCATAGTGGTGTAGAGATAAATGGTGGAACAATAACAGGAGCTCAAGGAGTTAAAAATGACATTTGGTGTTACATGGGATCATGTCACACTGATCCAATAACAGTAACTGGCGGTTCTATTGAAGGAACAAAAGGTGAAGGTATTGAACTAAAAGTAAATACTTTATATATGACAGGTGGAACAACTAAAGGAGCAACATACGGAGCTTTAATTCGTTCTGCATCAGTAATAGGCGAAGATGACGGAAGTATTTCTACTACATCACCAGTCTTAATTGGTAAAATAAACGGCTTACATTCGCTTACAACAAATAACGAATTCTACGATGGAATCTTTAAAGGTGTTGAAGCGGCTCACGTAGGTTTAATAAGTAGAATACCAATATCTTCTATGATTGTAGATGATTATGAATATATTAATCGTGTCGAATACAAAACACAATATCTAGGAACAATGGGAGACTGGTTACAAGTTGGCGACCAAAAATTCAACTCAATCGACGCCGCTGCCAAAGTGATTGATGTTACTGGCACAATGACAGTTATTGCTGATCCATACATCAGTTTCGACCAAACAATGCCTGAAGGCAAGAACATTACGTTTGATTTAAATGGCCATACAGTAACTATAACAAGACCTATCGTTACAGCAGGATATGATACAATAATTGATAGTAGTGAAGGAAATGGTTACATCCATGCAGTTAAGGATTATCCAGTATCAAACACTGGTACATTAAAACTAGATAGCGGAACTCTTATCGCAGATGAAACATATGCTCTTCAAAATAATGGTACATTTACGATGGATAAAGGAACAATTTCATCATTTGGTGGAATCACTAACGGTGGAACATTAACAATAAATGGTGGAACAGTTGAAGGAACAAGTACCCATTCTATAAATGGTTCAGGTATCATCACAATAAATGGTGGTTTAATAACTAACGAAGTAGCTGCTGCTATCTCAAATTCAGGTACTTTAAAAATTACAGATGGCGAAATCATTTCTAATGGTGGAGAAGCTATTACATCAACAGGAACAGTAGTTATAGATGGCGGCGAAATAAAATCAACTAAAGGAAATGCTATTAACTCAAGTTATTCAAATAGCATAACAGTTAATGATGGAACAATAACAAGTACAACTAACAATGGTATTCAAGCATCATCACCAGTATATATAAATGGTGGGGAAATTAATGGTAAAAAGAACGGACTTACATGTAATGGTTCAACATATAAATACCAATTAGAAATAACTAACGGTTCTATTAAAGGCGAAGAAGAAAATGGTATTCATTCAACTTGCCAAACCAACATCACTGGTGGTGTTGTTGAGGGTGGAACATATGGCATGTATTTCAATAGTAATGCCCAAACAACCCTAACAATTGGTGAAGATAATGAAAAGGTAGAAATTGACCTTCCAGTCTTAAAAGGTGAAACATATGGTTTATATATTGATAATGAATCAACAGTAAGTTTCTACGACGGAATCTTAAAAGGTATTACAGATGGTTATTTTGGAACTATCACCAATATTCCAACTCGTGCTCAAATATATGACGATGTTGAAACAATTGACGAAACAGAATATCAAGTAGATTACTTACTAACAGAATCAGACTTAGTATTAAACGTTAATACTGAAGTTATTTATACCAACTTACAAGATGCTTTTGATGAAGTAAAGAATGGTGAAACTTTAAGACTACTAGCTAACGCACCGATTTATTATCCAGTAGTTAATAATGCTAGTGGTAGCGTTACCCTTGATTTAAATGGATATACAATTTCAACAAACAAAAACATTGAAAACCAAGGTAATTTAACAATCACTAATAATGCCGAAGAAGAATCCATAATCAAAACATCTTCCTCAGTCGATTTAATAACTAACAAAGGAACATTAAAACTTGAAAATATCACAATTAAAAATACAAGTACTTCAAGATATGTTTTACAAAACCAAAACACTTTAAACTTAACTAATACTAAAATAGATAGTATTCAAGGTATCTCAACAAGCGGTACTGCAACAATTGCAAACAGTGAAATAAGTTCTAAAACAACAGCTATTAATAATAGTGGCGAACTTACTATAAATGGAGGAACAACAACTGGCGGATCATATAGTTTATACTCTAACACAAGTAGCAATGTAACTATAAGCGAAGCAACATTAAAAGGAACATACTATAATGCTACAACTCCAGAAGGTATAATGACTAATAGTACACTAAATGGTAGCTTGCAAAATAATAGTGGAACTCTAACTATAAGCGAATCAACTATAAATGGTGCTAATGGCGAAAGTATATCAAATAATGGAACCCTAACTATTAATGATTCACACATTAAAATCAATAGTCCTAACTCATATTACTATAGCAGCTTTAATGCTATAACCAATAACAGAGATTTAACATTGGATAATACTGAAATAAATGTTGATATTGATTACGGATATCGTAATTCAACAGGAATTTCATCTTCAGGAACACTAAATATTACCAACAATACCAAAGTTACAGTTGGATACTTAGGATCAAACAGAACTTATACAGCAGTTAACTTAAATGGTGGAAATGATGCCCTAATAAGCGACTCAACAATCACTGTTCAAGGTGGAAATACAAACTACGGAATCATCGCATCAGGAACATCTAATGCCACAATTTCAAGTTCTAATATTAACGCTAATAACGCTAATACATCATATGGACTTCAACTAACTGACGCTGCAAAAGTATCAATGGATGCAACAAACATCATTTTAAGAGGAACAAATAATTTATATGGTATATATCTAAATGGTGAAGAGGCGATAGCAACTCTAGCAACCGGAAAAATAGATGCACGTGGCGCTAAAACAAGTTATGGAGTTTATGCTAACTATGGAACATATACTCAAGGAGTATACTCAGGTAAAGGAATCGAATCAACTGATGTATCTCAAGAAGATCCATACCTATATGCTCATGGAACAACAAGAGGAATCGGTGTTAAGAAGATAAACGGTTCATTCAACTTCTACGATGGAATAATCTGGGGTTCAAGATATGCTAAACCAGAAACAACAACTAATGTTGAATACAACTACGAAGCAACAACATATGTTGATGAAGAAACCGGCTTCGAATATGCGATTTTAGAGTACATGAAAAACGATTATGATGGTACAGTAGTAGCACTATTAAACGATGTTTATTATAAAACAGTTCAAGAAGCTATCAACAAAGCTGAAGCAGGCGACGAAATCTTACTATTAAAATCAACAACAGAAGATTTAACTGTTGAAAGCTACAAAAACTTCAAGCTTAACTTAAACAATCATAGTATTACAACTCAAGTAGTAAATGATGGAACAATGAACATTTACAACGGTTCATTACAAAGCTTCGACGCCTCAACAATTATCAATAATGGTACATTTATAATGGGTGAAGACGATGGTAAAGTGTCAACAACTAGTGTTCGTGTTATAAGCGAAACACTAACCATCGAAAACAATGGCACAATGGTAATGTACGATGGATATATTGAAGGACGACCAACAATAAATACGGAGATTAACAAAATCGCTCCATTATCAAGAGTTCATACAACACATGATGGAGAGATAGAAAGAAAGTTCTTACAATCCCTTGATGAAGAAGCAATAAAAAATGGTGAGACAGATTTAATAATCACAATTGATCCAGCAGGTGGAATATACAATGAATCTAGTGAAATCCAAAAAGTTTACTTAAAATATCAAGAGACATATACCTTAGGAATTCCAACAAAAGTTGGATGTACATTCCTTGGTTGGGAAATAAGTGATGAAGATGCCTTAACAGATAATATCATCACCATGAACTTAAGTGATATTACCGTAACAGCTAAATGGGAAGTAACTAAAGAAGCAGTTGCCAAAATTGAAAACGTCTACTTCACATCAATTGAAAGCGCTATCGCTGCCGCTAAAGAAGGCGACAAAGTAGAAATTATCAAAGATGTAACAGAAGACGTAATAAACAACAAAAACATTACCATGGATTTAGGTGGATATACAGTTACAGGAGCATTCGTAAACGAAGGAATTTTAAGACTTCTAAACGGAGCAATAGATAATCCTAACGGAATTGGCTTACACAACAAAAAGACCTTAACATTAGGTGAAAACGATGGTGACGTAAGCATTGATTCCGTAAGAATCATGGGAACAACAGCAGGATTATTACAAGATGGAGCATTTAACTTCTATGATGGATATATTGAAGGAATAATAGCTTTACGTGGTAAGACAGATTCAGTACCACAAGGATACTTTGTATATAACGAAAGAAACACAGACAAAAATGTACAAAGAGTTTACTTAATTGGAAACCCAAAAAATGCCGTAGCAACAATGACCCCTGGAAATGGATTAACGCAATACTTCTTCAGTTTACAAGATGCGATAGATACAGCAGTAGTAGAACCAAATGAAATCTATATAATAAGAGATTTTGAAGCATCATATCCATTAACAGTAGCAGAAGAAGGAGAAATCTTAATCAACCTAAATAGTTATAATATTCAAACAGGAAACGAAATAACTAATAATGGAACATTAAGAATCTACGATTCATCAGAAAATATTGGTTCAATAGAGAGTGCGAGAACAATTACTAATAATGGAACATTAACAATCGAAAAAATAAACATTCATCAAAACACTAATGCTGATACAATAGTAAATAATGCAGGAGCAACATTAAATCTAGATAGCAACACTATTACAGCCCAAAGTGGCTATGCCGTTAATAATGAAGGAACACTAAA
>CAYLQE010000046.1:0-8789 GCA_964385835.1 uncultured Muribaculaceae bacterium
GAGAAGCCTGATCATTGAATTGGTCAGGCTTCTTTTCGTTTGGGGCGGTCTCTGCTGCAGGACTGGCTTTGGACTGCATGGCCTGACTGCATGGCCTGACTGCATGGACTCCGGTGCGTATGTGTGGCGCTATGGGCGGCTTGCTGGGACTGCATGTGTGCCGGACATACGGCCATGTGTGCCAGACTGGCATGGCGGTGCGGGATAAGGCCCCTAAGAATGGCCGTGCATCAGAGTGGCGTGGACAGTATGTAAGACCTGGATATGGGTAGAAATAATAAAGCCGCCGGTGCAATCATATTAGCCCGGACGACTGGGTATAAAACAAAAACGACCGGAAACCCCGGTCGTTTTTGTTTAGTATTTAAATCCGCCTTAAAGCTCCCAGGCCAGAGCGGAAGCGCCGAGGATGGCTGCGTCCGATTCTTTCAGGGACGAGAACAGAAGATCCACCTTGTTTTTCCACAAAGGAAGAAGGTTCTCGTTCATTGCTTTGAGGATAGGCTGCTCGAGGAACTCGCGGCTGCGTGCCAGACCGCCGAAGAGCACGATTGCCTCAGGGGCGCTGAATTCCACGAAGTCCGCGATCTTCTCGCCGAGGATGCGGCCTGTGTAATCGAAAATGCGGAGAGCGAGGCTGTCGCCCTGTTTTGCCGCGTCATATACGTCTTTCGATGTGATGACGTCAAGACCGCGGAGCAGAGACGGCTCCGGACTGCTCTCCAGCCACTCGCGTGCCGTGCGTGCGACGCCTGTCGCCGAGCAGTATGCCTCGAGACAGCCTGATTTGCCGCAGCCGCATGCACGGCCGTTGTGACGTACGGCGCATGTGTGGCCCAGCTCGCCGGCGAAACCGTCAGAGCCGTAAAGCACATCTCCGTTGATTACGATACCTGAGCCTACGCCGGTACCGAGGGTAATCATGATGAAGTGCTTGATGCCTTTCGCTATGCCGTATGTCATTTCGCCCACGGCCGCCGCATTGGCGTCATTAGTAAGTGATACAGGGATGCCGTCAAGTTCCTCCTGAAGGATCTTCACGAACTCCACGGACGCATTCGCCGCCCAGCCGAGATTCGGAGCGAACGCGATGCATCCTGTATAGTAGTTGCCGTTAGGGGCGCCTACTCCCACGCCGCGCACCTGGCCCTGAACGCCTGCACGCTCGATATTGGCCTTGATGGCCTCTGCCAGCTGATGGATGAACTCCTCGGCAGTTACCGTGGTCTCAGTCTTGATGACGCTCTGTGCGAGCACGTCGCCGCGTGCGTCCACTACGCCGATTTTGGAAGTCGTGCCTCCGATGTCGACACCTACAACATATTTCTTTTCCATGTCAGATATGATAAATTGTTTTTATTCGACTTTGATATTCTTGTTGACATTCTTGCATCCTGCGAGAGCATAGAAGAGAATGTATGCGAGCATGGCTGCGATTACCCAGTAAGAAGCGAGGTAACCTGCGCCACGTGCGACCTGGTCCTGGATGAAAGGCATCACGCCGCCGCCTACGACCATCGTCATGAAGATGCCGGAAGCTGCCTCGGTGTATTTGCCGAGACCCTCGACCGCGAGGTTGAAGATACCGCCCCACATGAGCGAGGTGCAGAGACCGCAGAGTACGAGAAGAAGGGCCGCGATAGGAACTTCAGTCATAATGAACGAACCACCTGCGTAGCCTGGCATGGATACGCGGATAGAGGTTGGAAGAAGGATTGCAAGAATCACGAGAACGAGAGCTACTGCCGATACGACGGTGAGCTGGGTTTTTGTAGACACCTTGCCGCTGATTGCGGAGCTGCCCAGACGGCCGACGAGCATGAGCAGCCAGTAAACGGCAGCGATCGCTCCTCCGATGACTGCGGCGCCCTCTCCGAGACCTGCGCCTGAACCTGTAGGGTCAGACAGGAAGAAGTTGAGCTCTGCAGGGATTCCTACCTCCACGCCTACATAGAAGAAGATGGCGATGACGCCCAGCACGAGGTGACGGAACTTGAGCGCGCCGCGCACGCCTGAAAGAACCGAGCTGCCTTTGTCTGTGTTAGGCTCCGGAATGCTTACGAAAGCGATGATGATGAATGAGATGATGAATACGCTCAGCGCGATGAGAAGCAGAGGGCGTACGTCAGCCATTGCCGTATTCTTGGTAATGGTGCCGAGCATGGCTCCTGCCAGAAGCGGAGTGAGCGTGCCTGCGAGGGAGTTCATCGCGCCGCCTGTCTGCAAAAGCTGGTTGCCGCGGTTTCCGCCGCCGCCGAGGAGGTTGAGCATAGGATTCACCACAGTGTTCAGCATACATACGCAGAAACCGCAGGTGAACGCGCCGAGAAGGTAGACCACGAGAGCCGGAATGCCTACAGGCACAAAGCTTGAGGCGAACTGGATGCCGATGCCTACGACACCTACCGCAAGGGCCACGAGAGCTGTTTTCTTGTAGCCGATTTTGGTAAGCATCATGCCGGCAGGGATGCCCATGAACAGATAAGCCAGGAAGTTCATCATGTTTCCGAGCATGCCCGACCACTCATACTGGATCTTCCAGATGTTGCCAAACGGCGCCGCCATGTTGGTAACGAAGGAAATCATAGCGAACATGAACATCATCGTTATGATCGCCACTACATTTGATTTTTTGTTTGTCATATTGTTTGGTTTAAGATTTTTCAACTCTGCTAATATACTAATTATTGTTGGCTTGTCCACCAAGCAGGTCAAGAATTTCGCCCGTAATTGCCTGCTGGCGCATTTTATTGTACTGCAAAGACAGCTCCCCTATAAGTTCCTCCGCATTTTCGGAGGCCAGCTGCATCGCCTGGGCGCGTGCCGCATGCTCGGCCGCCGCGGCGTCGAGCATGACCGTGTGCATCTTCAGACGCATCACCTGCGGAAGCAGCCTTTCAAGCAGTTCGCGCGGAGAAGGCTCCACGATATACCGGCTCTCCACGGCCTCATCCTTTCCTGTCTCTGCGGGCGCGATGCTTAAAGGAAGATAGTCCTCGACGCATACGGGCTGGCTGACCGGAGACGCGAAATGGGAGTATACCATCACGACCCTTGACAGGCTGCCGTCCAGAAAGCCGGCGACAAGGCCGTCCGCGACGGCCGATGACCTGTCATAGTCGGCGTGAGCCGACATGTCGCTGCAGTCCACAATCCTGTAGCCGAGTCTCGACGCCTGTTTCATGCCGAATTTCCCTACGGCGTACACGACCGTCCTGTCTTTGCCGAAATCCTCTTTCACGAAGGCCTTCATGATATTCGCATTGAAAGCGCCGCAAAGTGTCTGGTTAGACGTCACAAGCACCACGGCCGTGCCGCCATCCCCTCCGGTACGGGAAAACGGAGCAAGCGCGCGTGCCGCATCCGTACAGTCCTTAAGCGACATCATGATGTCATGGAGCTCCTTTTCGTAAGAGACCATGTTTCCTACGGCATTCTGGGCGTTGTGCAGTTTTGCCGAGGATATCATCCTCATCGCCGAGGTGATTTTCAGCGTGTTCTTTACAGAGCTTATCCTTCCGCGTATTTCTTTGAGAGAAGCCATCCTTATTTAAGCTGTGTTACGACAAATGCGGCCTCGCCTGTCATGATTCCGGCGACATTGTCATCGAAGCATCCGCTTCTGAGAACGTCCAGCACATCCTCTGAATGCAGTGTGCGCATCCTGTGCAGGAATTCTTCCTGGAATTTGTTCACTTTTTCTACGGGTATGTCGCGCATGAGCCCTCTCGTGCCGCAGAAAAGGATAGCGACCTGCTCGCCCACGTCCATAGGGCTGTACTGCTTCTGTATGAGAAGGGCGTTGTTCTTGCGCCCCTTGTCGATAGCCGCCTTTGTCACCGCGTCCATATCCGAGCTGAATTTCGTGAAAGCCTCCAGCTCGCGGTATTGGGCCTGGTCGATCTTCAGCGTGCCCGCCACCTTCTTCATGGATTTCACCTGTGCGGCGCCTCCTACCCTGGATACCGATATGCCCACATTGACAGCAGGACGGAATCCCTGGTTGAAGAGGTTCGCATCAAGGAAAATCTGGCCGTCGGTAATGGAAATCACGTTGGTCGGGATATATGCCGACACGTCGCCCGCCTGTGTCTCGATGATAGGAAGGGCAGTGAGCGAACCGCCGCCGCGCACCTTGTCTTTCAGACATTCGGGGAGATCGTTCATCTGTGATGCGACCTCCTGCTGGCCGATGATCTTGGCCGCTCTCTCGAGGAGACGGCTGTGCAGGTAGAATATATCGCCCGGATATGCCTCGCGTCCTGAAGGACGGCGGAGGATAAGCGACACCTCGCGGTACGACACCGCCTGTTTCGAGAGGTCGTCGAACACTACGAGGGCATGGCGTCCCGTGTCACGGAAATACTCGCCTATGGCGGCTCCTGCGAATGCCGCGTAATACTGCAGTGCGGCAGGGTCGGACGCCGTGGCGGATACGACGGCGGTATAATCCATCGCACCCTTGTCGCGGAGGGTCTTCACTATGTTCGCTACAGTCGAGCCTTTCTGGCCGATAGCCACATATATGCAGTACACCGGATCTCCGGCCTCGAAATTGGACCGCTGGTTTATTATCGTATCGATAGCGATCGCCGTCTTGCCGGTCTGGCGGTCTCCGATAATCAGCTCCCTCTGGCCGCGTCCTATCGGAATCATTGCGTCAATGGCCTTGAGGCCTGTCTGCAGCGGTTCTGTCACGGGTTCGCGGAAGATAACGCCCGGAGCCTTGCGCTCCAGAGGCATGTCCAGCGTCTCGCCCTTTAATGGGCCCATTCCGTCAAGCGGCTGTCCGAGAGGGTTCACAACCCTGCCTACGATGCCTTCGCCCACCGGAATGCAGACGATCTTGCCTGTGCGCCTTACTGTCTGGCCCTCTTTTGCAAGCTCGCTCTGGCCCAGCAGGACCACGCCTATGTTATCAGCCTCGAGGTTCATCGCCACGCCCATTATTCCGCACTCGAATTCGAGAAGCTCGCCCGCTTCCGCGGCGTCCAGACCGTATACGCGGGCCACGCCGTCAGACACCTGCAGCACCTGGCCCACTTCTTCGAAACGGGAGGTGATATCTATTTCTTCGAGTTTCTTGAGCAAGATCTCCGAAATCTCGCCCGGTTTGATTTGTTCGGCCATAAAGCTATACCAATCTTCTGTTTGTCTCTGTTAATCCGTCCTTAATGATGTCAAGCGAGCGCCGCAGGCTCGCATCTATGCGGTAGCCCCAGCTTTCGCAGATGAAGCCGCCTATGATATCAGGATTGACCACCTTGCTGATTACCGCTGTCTTGCCGCCCTCGAGCCTTGTCAGGGCGTCGCACAGGGGAGCCATGTCCTCTTCCTGCGCTCCGGCTGTGGTAATCCGCACCATCACGATGCCCCTTTCCTTTCTGTACAGATGCAGGAAATCCAGCAGGGCGAGACGGAAAAACTCCGTCCTGCCGTTCTCATGCATAAGTGCAAGCAGCCTCCTGAATTCGTCCTGAAGCGGTGCAGGGGCAACGCAGGCCTGCAGCAGTTCCGTTTTCCTTTCCGGAGACACGCCTTTAGCATCCGTGACCGCAAGGCGGAACTTCTCCACCTTTTTCATGGCGCTCAGGATAATGCGGGCCTGCTCATAGACGGCGTCCGCGCTTCCGTGCGCGTCCGCCAGTGCCAGGAAAGCCTGTGCGTATCTGTTTGCGATAAGTCCGGAATTCATAAACTACCGTCTGTCAGATTCGATTTCCCCGACAATCCTGTCCACAAGTTCCCTCTGCTGCCCGCTGTCCTCCAGTTTTGCCCGAAGCACTTTCTCCGACACGGCTACAGCCATCTCCACGACAGTGTTGCGTACGTCGGCAAGCGCCTCCTGCTTCTGGATTTCTATCCGGGCGCGTGCCTCCGAGATCATATGCGCGGCCTGTTTCTTAGCTTCGGCCCCGGCTTCCTCCACCATGCGTGCGGAAGCCTTGCGCGCCTGCTCAAGCATGGCGGCCTGCTCCAGACGTGTATCGTCCAGCATCTTCTGGCAGGTGTCCTGCACGGCTTTAAGCTCCGCGGCGGCCTTTTCGGCATCCTCGAGAGACTTGCGTATGTGCTCGGTCCTCTTGCCCACCATACCTGTGATTACAGGAAAACCGAACTTCGCCAGTATGAAGAATACGATGCCGAAGATGACGGTCATCCAGAACAGGAGGCCCGATGAAGGAGTGACGAGATCCATTATTTAAGAATACCCAAAAGACAGACAAGCACTGCGAACAGGCAGACGCCCTCTACAAGCGCGCCGATGATGATCATCGAGGTGCGGATGTCGCCTGCGGCCTCGGGCTGGCGTGCGATGCTTTCAAGTGCAGCCTTGCCTATTTTACCGATACCGATTGCTGCCGCTATCGCAACGATGCCGGCAGCGATAGCCGCACCGAATTTTCCCAAAGCCGCACCGGCTGTTGCCTGAAGAATCATAGAAAGTAACATAATGTATAAGTTTTAATTGATGTGTTAATCTTCATGTGGATGCGCCATTCCGACAAATACGGACGACAGCATCGTGAATACGTATGCCTGGATGAATGCAACCATGATTTCCAGGCAGTCCATGAACACGCCGAACAGCACGGCGGCAAGGCTTAGCGAGCCGTTCAGCACGGGCCCCATCGATGCAGTGATGAATATCATTCCTACAACGCTGAGAATGAGGATGTGGCCTGCCATTATATTGGCGAAAAGACGTATCATAAGCGAGAACGGCTTGGTGAACAGGCCTATGAACTCGATTGCCGGCATGATCGGAACCGCTTTCAGGAACAGGGGCACGTCAGGCCAGAATATTTCCTTGAAATAGTGCCTGTTGCCGAAAAGGTTCACCATAAGGAAGGTGAACAGCGCTAGCACGAAGGTGACGGCGATATTTCCGGTGACGTTCGCGCCGCCCGGAAAGAACGGCACTATGCCCATCAGGTTGTTGATGAGAATGAAGAAGAATGCGGTCAGCAGATAAGGGCTGAATCTCGCGTGCTCCTTGCCGACCGACGGCTTTATGACCTGTTCGTCTATCATTACGATCACCGGCTCCAGAACGGCAGCCATTCCTTCCGGCGCCTCGTGAAGCACGTCATGACGCCTGTACCATGCTGCGCATGAAAGGATGAGCCATACAAGCAGCGCCGAGCTTATCATCAGCGACAGCACGTTTTTGGTGATGCTTATATCGAAAGGACGCACCTCCTCGCCGGCGGCGTTCCTCTCCACGATCCTGTCTTTGTTCGGGCCGTCCTCAGGAATGTAATAGCCTTTGTATTCATTCCCGTGGCGGAGTCTGGACGATAGGAATACGGCCGGACCGTTGGTCTTGCCGAACACAATCACGGGCAGCGGTATGCTGATGTGACGATGCCCTGCCGCGGTGATGTGCCATTCGTAAGAGTCCAGTATGTGGCCGAAAAGATATTCCGCCATATCGAATTCCTGCTGCGTGCTGTCCGTCTGCTGCGGGAGGCCTGCCTGCCCCGCGTACGTCTCAGCGCCGCTTTCCGCCTGTCCATGCTGCGCGAAAGCCATGGCTCCGCACAGGATAAGGACGAGTATTGCAGACCATTTTCTCATATCACATTTCCACGACAGCCGTCAATATATTGTTTTCCACTTTGACGAATCCGGACTTTATGCTGCAGCTGCCGCCCTCCCAGCGTATGTCTCCGCTTCCAAGAGCGGCGATAAGCGGGGCATGGTTTTTCAGGATCTCGAAAGAACCATCCGCGCCGGGGAAGAAGACTTTTGAAGTCTCCGTCTCTGTTGCCGGATTCTTTGCTGACACGATCTGCAGTTTCATAATGTACCAGGAAGCTGTTTCTGCGGTTTTCTTGTTCAATCGTTTCCGAGGATTTTCCTGCCTTTGGCGATAGCCTCATCTATGGTGCCGACGTTCAGGAAAGCCTGCTCGGGAATATCGTCCACCTTGCCGTCCATAATCATGTTGAAGCCCTTTATTGTATCCTCGATGCTCACCATTACGCCCTGAACGCCGGTGAACTGCTCCGCCACGGCGAAAGGCTGTGACAGGAAGCGCTGCACCTTGCGGGCGCGGTTTACCGTCATCCTGTCCTCGTCGCTCAGCTCGTCCATTCCGAGGATCGAGATGATGTCCTGAAGCTCTTTCTGACGCTGGAGTATCTGTTTCACCCGCTGGGCCGTGTTATAGTGCTCCTCTCCGATTATATTCGGGTCCATGATGCGCGACGTGCTGTCCAGCGGGTCTACTGCCGGATAAATGCCGAGCTCGGCAATCTTGCGGCTGAGCACCGTTGTAGCGTCGAGGTGCGAGAATGTGGTCGCGGGAGCCGGGTCCGTAAGGTCGTCCGCCGGCACGTATACGGCCTGTACGGATGTTATGGAGCCGTTCTTTGTGGAAGTGATGCGTTCCTGCATCTTGCCCATCTCTGATGCGAGCGTAGGCTGGTAACCTACCGCGGAAGGCATGCGGCCCATAAGAGCCGACACCTCTGAGCCCGCCTGTGTGAAACGGAAGATGTTGTCTATGAAAAACAGTATGTCTTTCGGAGCGTCAGGATCCTTGCTGTCGCGGAAGCTCTCCGCCAGGGTAAGGCCGCTGAGAGCCACGTTGCTTCGTGCTCCCGGAGGCTCGTTCATCTGTCCGAACACCATGCTTACCTGGCTTTTGCCGATCTCTTCCATGTCGACCTTAGAGAGATCCCATTTCCCTTCGGCCATGCTCCGCTCGAATTCCTTTCCGTATCTGATGACGCCCGATTCTATCATTTCACGCAGCAGGTCGTTGCCCTCGCGGGTACGCT
>CAYLQE010000047.1:0-8283 GCA_964385835.1 uncultured Muribaculaceae bacterium
ACGGATATCTCACAACGGAACAACCTAAACAAGAATACCCTTTGTTGGAACAAATACTATCGCCAAGCAACCTTAATGCGGCTTACAAACAAGTAATGCGCAATGGGGCGCCCGGGGTAGACAAGATGCACTGCGACCGACTGCTCGGCTATCTGAGGGAGCACGGAGAGCAACTGACGGAGAGTATTCGCCAACTGACATATCGTCCGATCCCGTCCGTATGGTGGAGATACCAAAGGACAACGGGAAGAAACGCCAGCTGGGCATACCCACGGAGGACAAGTGAATACGAAAGAGGTGAATACCTCGATTAGTGTTCATCTCCTACTCGATTATATTCATAGGCGTATATTATAATGAATTATGATTCCCTCTCAACAAGAACGATATCATAATCAACCTTCGATTCCTTAAACTTATTTATAATGCGTCTGCTGAGATTTTTAATCCTTGAGACAACCAATAGGAATTACATATACACCATCCTCTCTTCGGTAAGCATATTTACCAACTCCGATGATTACAGCCATAAATGATGGAACTGGCATCTTCTCTGTATCAATGTTTGATGCAAGTTTAAGCATATTTGCAGCACCCTCATTGATATTATTCTCTCCTCCAAGTTTTACCTCTAATAAGGCGTAGCTTCCATTGCGTCTGTGAAGAACTGTATCACACTCCAAACCAGTACTATCTTTGTAGTGGTAGAGCTTTCCATCCAATGCTTCTGCATAAACCCGAAGGTCTCTTACTACCATATCCTCAAAGAAGAATCCGAACGATTTCAGATCATTAATCAGGTTTTGCGGTCCGAGACCTAATGAAGCTGTTCCGATACTTGGATCAACAAAATGCCGCGTATCAGTGGTCCTGATTGCCGCTTTACTACGAATATTCGGATTCCATGCAGCCAAATCCTCTATGACAAAGAGTTTTTTTAGAGCCTTTATATAATCTGATACTGTATCTTCGTCCAAGGTACTGGAATCATTGGCCAGCATATCTTTTTTTATGGTTGAATATGGAATGGGCTGTGATACATTTCTCGCATAAGAACGCAATAATAATTTAGCACGTTCGGGATTTCGCTTGACACCATCAACACGCTGAATATCATTATTGACCACAGAATCCACATAGTCAAACGCCTGATCGAGGGCTACTTCCTTAGGAATCAATGTAGCCCATGGCCATCCTCCCCGACAGGTCAAAAACGCTATATCATCAATTGTCAAGCCGTTCGTTTTTGTGTCGAATGTTTTTCCTTCAAATAGGTCGGTCAAGCTCACTGTGCCATTTGACTCTCCTGATTCATAAAGGCTCATAGGTCGCATCTTGATATAAGCATATCTGCCTGTACCACTATGGATGGTTTCTTCAGCCTCAGGAAGAACAGAAGAACCTGTCAAAATAAATTGCGAAGGTTCGCCCCTTTTATCAACCTCACTGCGTATAGAATCCCAAATAGGAGGTAGAGCCTGCCATTCATCAATCAATCTTGGTGTTTCTCCTTCAAGCAATGTTTTAGGGCTAAGCTCTATCAACTGGGCACTTTGTTTCAATACAGATGAATCTCCCAAATCAAGAACGCTCTTTGCCAGCTGTTTTGCTGTTGTTGTCTTACCGCACCACTTAGGACCTTCTATCAATACCGCACCTTTACCTATCACTTTGCGTTTGAGTATTCTATCCGAAATCCGCTGTTTGTACTTAGCCATAACTGATTGATTTTGATGCAAATTTAGCATACGTATTTGAAATTTCCAAAGAAAAATGAGCAAAATTCGAGCATTTGTAGTGATTTTATTCGGTAAGTTATTGTGATTATGTTCGGTAAATTGTGGTAATTTCGTTCGGTAAGTTGTGCCAGCCCCCAAAAATAATCTTTCCCGACCGCGGTTTTCATCCGGTGAAAGTAAGGCTGCCCTTTGGGGACGCCTTATTTTTTTATATATTTGTCAGGAAATAATACTGTGTCTGCCTTGAATTCCGGTTCAGGAGCACAGGCGGGACGGATAACGGTAATCTGCGCAAGCCGCGGATAAAAAGAGAATGACGATATGGCAAGTGGAAAAGTAAAGACGGTGTGGTTCTGTACGGACTGCGGCAACGAGTCGCCGAAATGGATGGGACAGTGTCCGGCATGCGGCGCATGGAATACCATGGTGGAGGAGAAGACGGCTGCGGGTACGGCCAAAAGAAACGGGAGCGGTGCCTGCCAGCGTTCCGGCAATGCCCCTGTGAAACTTTCGGATGTGGCATCGGACAGCAAGGAGCGTATTTCCCTGAATCTTCCGGAGGTGGACCGTCTGTTGGGCGGAGGCCTTGTAAAAGGCTCGCTGGTGCTTCTGGGCGGCGAGCCTGGCATAGGCAAGTCAACCCTGTCGCTTCAGATTCCTCTTATGAATCCGGAACTTTCCGTTCTGTATGTGACAGGCGAGGAGAGCGTGAATCAGGTGAAGATGCGTGCGGCGCGTATAGGCGGTGATCACGGCAACTGCTATATCTACAGCGAGACGCAGATAGAGGAAATCATCTCCCAGGCTCGCAGGCTGAACCCGCAGCTTCTTGTAGTGGATTCGGTGCAGACGATGTTCGCCCAGGCGCTGGAGGGGTCGCCGGGCAGTGTCTCGCAGGTGCGGGAATGCGCGTCCCTGCTGCTGCGCTATGCCAAGGAAACCGATACTCCTGTTATCCTGATCGGACATATCACCAAGGAGGGCAGCATTGCCGGCCCTAAGGTACTGGAGCATATCGTGGATGTGGTCCTTCAGTTCGAAGGGGAGAACAGAGGGACGTACAGGATGCTGCGTGGCATCAAGAACCGTTTCGGCAGCACCGCGGAACTTGCGGTGTTCGAGATGACGGGAACGGGGCTTCGGGAGGTTGCCAATCCGTCCGAACTTCTTATCCCGATGCATGACGAGGGACTCAGCGGCATCGCTATCGCGGCCATTATGGACGGTACCCGCCCTTTCCTTATCGAGACGCAGGCCCTGTCCTCTACCGCCGCATACGGTACTCCGCAGCGCAGCGCCACCGGATTTGACCAGCGCCGTCTGAACATGCTGCTCGCGGTGCTTGAGCGCCGCGCCGGTTTCCGCCTCGGACAGAAAGATGTGTTCGTCAATATGGCTGGAGGTATCAGGGTGACGGATCCTGCCTGCGATATGGCGGTGATATGCGCCGTGCTGAGCAGTACATTCGATATTCCCGTGCCTTCGGATGTGTGTTTCGCCGGCGAGGTCGGCCTGAGCGGCGAGATCCGTCCTGCCGGACAGACCGACAGGCGTATCGCGGAGGCCGGACGTCTCGGATTCCGCAAGATCTACATTTCCAAATACGCAAATACTGAGCATGCGGCGAAAGGCATCTCCGTCATCAAAGTCGCAGACGTTCCCGATCTCGTCAGAAACCTCTTCAAGAACTGATGCCGCCGGTTCTGCTGTCCGCTTAATGACTTATTCTGTGGTTTCGGAGGCGCGGACTGTCTGGATGAAGGCTTTAGATGTGCCCTGGTCCATGCGGCAGCTGCCGATGCCGTGGTAGCCGCGGAGAAAATCGGCGACGCTCATGCGCTTCTTGCCTGAAAGCTGGATGTCGTCCAGAATCACGGCTCCGTCCGCGCTCTTTACCGCCAGATATGTCTTGCCGTCCGAGAGCACAGTACCGGCAGGAGCTGCCCCGTCCATTGCGATCTCGTCCTGTGCGGCGGCATGCGCCTTGAAGATCTTCATGCCGGTAACCTTACCTGCGGCATCTTCCAGCCCGCTGAACGCGCAAGGATAGTCGGACAGGCCGCGTATAAGGTTGACGATATGCCTTGATGTGTCGTCCCAGTCGATATGGCACAGCTCTTTTGTAATCTTCGGAGCCTTGTGCAGGATCTCCGAGCCCTGGATAAAACTCTTCTGGACACGTATTTCGAGATTGCCCTCGATCAGCCCCTCGACTGTCTGGAGCACTACACGCGAGCCTATCTCCATAAGGGCGTCATGTACGTCGGACGCGGTGTCTTCCGGCTTTATTACATACTGCTCGCGCAGCAGGATCTTGCCTGTGTCCACTCCGTCGTCGATAAGGAAAGAGGTTACGCCAGTAGCCCTGTCGCCGTTTATCACGGACCAGTTTATAGGGGCTGCGCCGCGGTACTGAGGCAACAGCGCCGCATGAAGGTTGAACGTTCCGAGACGCGGAATGCTGAATACCTCACGCGGAAGGAGACGGAATGCCACCACCACGAATATGTCCGGCTTGTAGCTTTTCAGCTGCTGTATGAATTCCGGATCCTTCATCTTCACCGGTTGCAGCACAGGAATCCCGTGGGTGACGGCGAATTTCT
Source organism: uncultured Muribaculaceae bacterium (assembly GCA_964385835.1). Classification (GTDB taxonomy): domain Bacteria; phylum Bacteroidota; class Bacteroidia; order Bacteroidales; family UBA932; genus Cryptobacteroides. The sequence continues at coordinate 4,343 of CAYLQE010000047.1, forward strand.
TCACGGCGCTCTCGCTGACCTGCATTCCGCGTCCTGCAGGCTTGTCAGGGACGGTCACGATGGCCGATACCTTGTAACCGGCGTCCAGCAGGCGCTGCAGCGGTGCCACGGCGAACTCGGGAGTGCCCATGTAGATTATATTGGTCTTGCGGAACTTCTCCTTAAGGAAGAGTTTTATCTTTCTGAAGAACATTTTCATATTTTCATTTCCTAATATCGCTTCGTCATTGATCGCCTTGTATGTGAGGTATGCTCCGACAGGCAGCAGGGCATACGTGGCGATGAACGCCCCTGATACCGGATCTATGGCACCGTCCCTCGCCAGCTTGGTGCCGATGATGTCGATAATGTAGTAGAATACAAAGAAAAGGATGGACACTATGGCCGGCACGCCCAGGCCTCCCTTGCGTATCAGCGCGCCCAGAGGAGCGCCTATGAAGAACAGGATGAAGCACACCAGCGCCAGTGCGAACTTTTTGTATATCTCAAGATCGATGAGCTTGAGCAGGGTGGACGGATATGCGGCCTCGCGGTCGAATGACGACAGCGTGTTGATGAACATGTTCAGCTTGTTGGAAGCCTGCTCGTGTGCGGTTATGTCCTGCGACAGTGTCCTGTCTTGCAGAAGGCTGAGGTCGAACATCGAGGGATGCTGGGCGACGTAGGAACTGTCCATCTGGCTGAACCTCGCGAGCGACATGTCCCTGCGCATCTGGTCCAGCTGGGCCGCGCGGGTGTCCGCGAGCTGCAGGCGGATGGAGTCCTGGTCTTCGATAAGGTCGGCAAGGCTCATGGACTTTGCCTGATCCGAATATTTTCCCGTCTTGCTCTCCTCGAAACTGTAATGCTCAAGAGGGATTATCATCTCCTGGCATCCGAATGCAGTGCGCTGCAGCTGCCTTGTGGTGTCGCGGTACGATGTGGAGTTGGTCTCCTCGTAGTTCACTCCGTTGTACATGACGAAACTGAGCGATTTCTTGTCCTTTGCCATGCTCAGCATCGCCGAATCCGCGATAGTCAGGGAAACGTTGCCTTTTCCGGCGCTGTGGTTGTATACCATCACGCCGTGCATCATTCCGGTCTTCTTGTCGTTCTCGTCGACCCTCAGGATATAGCCGTCGATGCCGTCGTAGAAGGTCTTGGTCGGAATCTTGATTTCATTCTTTGTCTTCAGGATATCCTCGCGCAGGGTGTATGTCTTGTTGTATGCCACAGGCACGAGGTTGTTGGCGATGAAGAACGCACCCACGGCGATAAAGGCGCTGACGATGATCAGCGGCGCCATGACCCTGGACAGGGGCACGCCCGATGCCTTGATCGCGGTAAGCTCGCTGTTCTCGGCAAGCGATCCCATCGTCATCATGGCCGCCAGCACGGAGGCCAGAGGCAATGACAGCGGCATCATGATGGTGGCGCCGCATGCAAGGAATTCCATGATGACTCCCAGACCGAGGCCTTTCCCCACCAGCTCGTCTATATACAGCCACAGAAATTGAAGAAGCAGGACGAATATCACGACCAGCAGGATCGCGATGAACGGTCCTACGAATGAAGTCACGAGATATCTGTCCAGCTTCTTCAGCATAGATGTTTAAGGAAGCCTTAGGCTACGGCAGCTTTCTTGAGTTCTTCCAGCGCCTCTTTCAGACCGGCGCTGTTCTTTCCTCCGGCCGATGCCAGACCAGGCTGTCCGCCTCCGCCTCCCATGATGAACCTGGCAGCGCCGCGTATGTCCTTTCCGGCGTTCTTGCCGGCTGCGACCAGATCAGCCGAGTACATGAGGGTGAGCTGCGGCTTGCCTTCCCATTCGACGGCTGCGGCAAGCGCGGTGTTTTCCGCGTCTTTCTGGAGAAGGAGGGCCGCATTGCGGAGCATGTTAGGGTCGATTGTGAAATCCACAACGATAAGCTTGCGTCCGTTCACCTCCTCGGCGCGTGCGAGCAGGCTGTCTTTCATCTTGGCGGCACGCTCTTTCGCTATGGCCTCGATCTCTTTCCTGTAATCCGCATTCTCGCCGATGAGTTTCGCAATGGCTCCCATCAGGTCCGGCGCATTGTTGAAAAGCGCCTTTATGTCCCTCATGAGGTTCTCCATCACGTCAACGCATTCTTCGGCGTAAAAGCCTGTGCGGGCCTCTATGCGGCGTATGCCGGCAGCGACCGCGCTCTCCGATGTGATCTTGAAAAAGCCTATGCAGCCGGTCGCGCGGGTATGGACGCCGCCGCAGAGCTCAACGCTCTGTCCGAAGCGCACCACGCGGACCTTGTCGCCGTATTTCTCTCCGAAAAGCGCCATGGCTCCCATGTCCCTGGCCTCTTCCATGGATGCGTCACGTTTCTCGCATAGAGGATAATTCTTGCGGATAAGCTCGTTCACGCGGTTTTCCACGAGGTCTATCTGTTCGCTTGTCATCTTCTCGAAATGCGAGAAGTCGAAACGGAGGTATTTGTCACATACATAGGAGCCTTTCTGCTCGACGTGCGTGCCGAGAATCTCGCGCAGGGCCTGATGCAGAAGGTGGGTCGCGGTGTGGTTCGCCGAAATGTTGTCCCTCCTGACGGCATCCACTTCCAGACGGAAGGTTCCGCTGCAGTCCGCAGGGATTTTTTCGAGGATGTGTACGGTGAGGCCGTTTTCCTTTACGGTATTGATAACCCTGATTCTCTCGCCGTCCCCGCCGGTGATATAGCCGGTGTCGCCGATCTGTCCGCCCATCTCGCCATAGAACGGCGTGCGGTCGAATACTGCCTGTATGCTTTCCTTGCCGCCGGTCTTTACGATGCGGTGGCGGCACAGCTGCGCGTCGTCCGTTTCATATACGTCGTATCCGAGGAACTGCACATCCGTGCATGGATGTATCTCGTTCCAGTCGCCGAACTCGTTCGAAGATGCGGCGCGTGCGCGGTCTTTCTGTTTCTGAAGCTCCGCCTCGAACGTTTTCAGGTCCACGGTGAAGCCGTTTTCTGACGCTATAAGCTCGGTAAGGTCGATAGGGAAGCCGTATGTGTCGTACAGTTTGAAAGCGTCTTCGCCGGAAATCGTCCTGCCCTCTCCCGCGTTCTTCATGTGATCGTTCAGAAGGGCTATGCCCTTGTCGAGGGTCTTGAAGAATGCAAGCTCCTCGGCGCGGATGGTATTCTCGATAAGCTGCTGCTGTCCGGCAAGCTCAGGGAAGAACTCGCCCATGTCGTCGATGAGCTGCTGTACCAGACGGCACAGGAAAGGCTCCTGAAAGCCGAGGAATGTGTATCCGTAGCGCACCGCACGGCGGAGGATACGGCGTATTACGTAGCCGGCCTTGTTGTTTGAAGGGAGCTGGCCGTCAGCGATTGAGAAACTGATCGCGCGGATATGGTCGGCGATGACGCGCATTGCCACGGCCACCTCTCCGCCCTCGGAATATTCCTGGCCGCTGAGAGCCTCTATCTTGTGGATCATGCCCTGGAACACGTCGGTGTCATAATTGCTCTGCTTGCCCTGCATGGCCATGCACAGACGTTCGAAGCCCATGCCGGTGTCGACGTTTTTCGCAGGAAGGCTCTCCAGACTGCCGTCGGCCTTGCGGTTGAACTGCATGAATACGAGGTTCCATATCTCGATCACAAGATGATGGCCGGTGTTGACGAGGCTCGCGCCGTCGGTCTTCGCGCGTTCTTCATCGTCGCGCAGGTCGATGTGTATCTCCGAGCAGGGGCCGCAGGGGCCTGTGTCGCCCATTTCCCAGAAGTTGTCGTGCTTGTTGCCGCGAATGATGTGCTCTTTGGGAAGGTGTTTCTCCCATGTCGCGTATGCCTCGCTGTCGAATTCCGTGCCGTCCTCTTCGCTGCCCTCGAACACTGTGGCGTAAAGGCGGGCGGGATCGAGCTTGTAGACCTCCGTGAGAAGCTCCCAGGCCCAGTCTATGGCCTCCTTCTTGAAATAGTCGCCGAAGCTCCAGTTGC
>CAYLQE010000048.1:0-7380 GCA_964385835.1 uncultured Muribaculaceae bacterium
ATAAAAATTATCAAATAAAAAAAAGGAATTATGATTCAATTAATTGTGCATGGGCTTCGAATAGTTGGATGAATCAATTTGCAAAGAGAAGTAATTTATTTGATAAGAATCTAATTGAAATAGGTAGTTTTATTCTTGACGAAACAATATATACTCCTAATTTCTGTGACGAAAATAGAATGTCTCTTGACATAGATCCTCAAAAAATTGTACTGCTAGCCAGATCTTCTCCAGAGCCAAGAAAAGGTGCTCAATATATAATCTATGCCCTAAAAAAACTATGTGAAAGTTTACCTGCAGGAGAAAAAGAAAAGTTATTGATTATTACAGTAGGCGATGATAATATAAGTGAAAGTCTTACCCGTTTAGGAATAAACGCGAAAAGTTATGGATACGTAGATAAAACAACTTTAATAAAGCTATATCAGATTTCGCATTTTTTTCTCAGTGCCTCGACTGATGATGCTGGGCCATCTATGGTAAATCATTCAATATCATGTGGGACACCTGTCATATGCTTCAATAATGGATGTGCGGTAGATGTAATTGAAGATGGAGTATCTGGATTTAAAACAAATGAAATTAGCACAGAAGCATATTATGATATACTTAAAAAAGCTTATAGTTATATATCTAATAATAAATATAACGATCTTCGTGCTACTACAAGACAAAAAAGTCTTAAGTTTTCATCATTTTTATCGACTGAACAAAATCTGATAAGAATCTACAATAAACTTCGAAAGAAGCAAAATAATGCTTAATTTAGTAATCCATACCTTAAATATTTATTTATAATAAATATTTATAAAGATATCATGATACTAACAAAAGAAGAGCTTAATGCGTTCATAGAAGCTGATAGGGAAAGGTATCATCTCAGAAAACCAAGAATTCTTGGAGCAATACTGAAAGATGAATCATATTTTATAACTAAGTTTCTATATGTATTGAGACATCTTGAATATTACACAAATAAGCATAAAAAATTATTAGAAAAAAATATTTGGATATACTGGTACTTAATGCACCGATATCTAAAAAATAAATATAAAATTTTACATTCACCAAACATTGTTGAAAAAGGACTTTATATACCTCATATAGTAGGTGGAATAATAATCAATGCAAAAACATGTTTGGGAAAACTGTATTGTTAATAGTGGTGTAATAATTGGAAATAAAACCTTTCGGAACACAAACCAATTATTGGTAACAATATAGAGATAACCATAGGAACAAAGAGTATTGGAAAAATAACATTAGGGGACAACTCTATAGTTGCTCCGAATTCTGTAGTTATTAAAGATGTACCTGAAAATACTATAGTTTCAGGAGTCCCGACTAAAATAATAAAATCAAATGATAAGAGTATTACAAGTTCTACCAGGTCTTAATAGAGGAGGATTAGAGACTTTTGTCATGAATGTTTATCGTTCAATTGACAGATCAAACATTCAATTCGATTTCTTAACGAATATGAAAAAAGGAGATTACTCTAAAGAAATCTTAACTCATGGAGGGAAAATATATTATATCCCACCACGACGAAAAGGTTTATCTTTATACATTAAAGCTCTCTCGTCATTTTTTGAAGAGAAAAAGTCTGTATATAATGCCATACATTTCCATGAATCCTCTTTAACATCCATAGAAATATTATATTTTGCTAAAAAATCAAATATACCCATACGAATTATGCATTCCCATAGTTCCTCAATAATGGGAAACAAAATTCATTATCTTACGCATTTTTTTGGTAAACTTTTAATAAAAAATTTAGCAACTCATTATTTTGGATGTTCAGATAAAGCACTTAATTGGATGTTCAACTATTCTGGAGTAAGGAAAAAGGCGAAAATTATTAACAACGGTATAGATGCTGTTAATTTTAAATATGATTCGACTATTAGATCTAAAACTAGATCCGAACTCGGAATAGGAGCAGATACCTTAGTAATCGGACATATCGGACGTTTTTCATCTGTCAAAAATCATAAATTTCTAATAGATATATTTATTCAATTAAAGAATTTAAAAGAAAATGCAATCTTAATACTAGTCGGAGATGGAGAATTAAAGCAATCAATACAACAAAAGGTAAAAGATCTTAAATTAGATAACGCCGTGTTATTTTTAGGTTCAAGATCGGATACTAATATGATTTATCAGGCAATGGACATTTTTGTAATGCCATCATTATATGAAGGATTACCAATAGTATTGGTAGAAGCTCAAGCTTCTGGACTCCCGGTTATATGCTCGAATCGTATATCAAAAATGAGTTGCATGTCTGAAAATTTTACAATGCTATCCATCGATGAGAATGCAACAGTATGGGCTAATCATATCAATGAAACTAAATTAACTTCAAAAAGAGAGTTAGCCTATCTGAATATTATAAAAAATGGATATGATATAAAAACTATTACCACTACATTAAAATCTGTCTATCAGGGAGAATTATGAGTATCAAAAAATCTGTAAGTTCTACTAAATTAAATATAATATATACAGGTATTCTATTATTCATTATTTATGCAATATACTATGGTAATATTTCGCAATATACTCTTCATACACTCTGTGTTTTAGGTGTTTTCTCTCTCATTCAACTAATATTTATCCTAACAAGTTGGTATAAGTTAACGAAGTCCTTTTTTGACGCTTATATAATTTTTATTGTAGCGTGTTATGCCTTTAATCTCTCACAACCAATTCTAGAAATATTCGACGCAGTTTCTCCAGCCAGATCCATTATTACTCATTATGAATATCAACTTGATATGTATTGTCAAGCGACATTTATATCATTATATTTTATTCTTGCATTCCATTTAGGTGCCATACTAATCTATAACAAAAGAATCGAAGCGAAATCAAAATTAGATTATTATTCATTTATGCTCACCTTGAAGTCAATATTTATAATTGCTTTTTTTTTCGCTATTATATCGTTCCCGGGATACATGTATAATTCTATTATCAATATGGTTGCTGCAGCTACAGATGGATATGGAGCAATTTACGCAGAAAGTATAGGCACAATTAAAATTTTTGATCTAATTGGAGAATTCTATGTACCATCCATAATTTGCCTATATTTTTATTCTGAATGTACAAATAAATATAAATTAACAATATTAAGTATAATTTTTCTTACTATTATTGTCCCCCCTCTTATCATTGGTGGTAGAACAGGCATGATGGTTATTCTCTCTATAATATTATTAATATACGTGCTATTTCACCATCTAAGTATGAAAAAGATTTTAATTATTGCATCTTCATGTTATTGCGTCTTTGCCTTATTTGCAATTCTTGCAGGGACTAGAAGTTCTGGTATTTCAAACCTATCATCAGGTAACTTATATGATGAAAAAAAAGGAAATCCTGTTTTATTTACCTTATCTGAAATGGGAGCTTCCATACAACCATTGATGCGAACTATGTATATAATCCCTAATAGCCAAGATTTCAGATACGGAGAATCATATATGTATGCAGTGTCAACTATTATACCAAACATCGGAATATGGAAGATTCATCCTGCCACAAAACATTCAAATTTAGGTAATTGGTTAAAGGACTATTATAATTTGCCATTTGGACCTGGTTATTCTATAGTCGCTGAAGCTTATTATAATTTCGGCTATTATGGATTTATAATGATGTTTTTCCTCGGATGTGGTTTCACTAAAATATTCTTATATGCGCAGAAACGATTTATTTTATCATCTCCTATTAGAACTGTTATGGCAATAGTTTTCCTATGGCTGACAGTAAAAATGGTACGCAACAGTTTTGAATTTGTAATCAGGGCAATTTTCTATTATTATCTACCAATGTATTGGTTAATAAAATACTATGCTAATAAATTAATAAAACGTCACCGTCATAACTCAATAGATCAAACAGATGAAAAAATTAATAGCAGTTGTAACTAACAACGATGATGACATTTATTGTTTTCGTTTAGAACTTATAGAAGCAATTTTATCACATGGATATGAAATCTTAATCTGTTGTCCAGATGGGCCCAAGTTCGACCTGATGAAGAATCTAGAGTTTATCCATGACAAATATGAAATAGATAGACGTGGAACTAATATATACAGTGATTCCAAGCTTCTAATTCACTATTTTAAAGTATTTAAAAAGTTTCGTCCCAAAGCCATTCTTACTTATACAGCTAAACCTAATGTTTACGCAACATTGGCAGCTTCTATTCTAAAGATTCCAACTATCAATAACGTAACTGGCTTTGGAAGTATCTTGAATGAGGATTATTTCAAACGAAGTTTTATCATGTCGTTATTTAAGTTAGCTTATAGACAATCAAAGTGTATCATGTTTCAAAACGAAACCAATTTGAAATTAGCAAAATCAATGGGAATGATTAAAGGAAAATCAGTACTTATTCCTGGATCTGGAGTAGCTCTAAATCGTTTTAAACTTAAGAAATATCCTGAAGGTGGAGATGGAAAGACAGGGAAGGTCATTGTTTTTAATTATTTAGGTAGAATACTTAAAGACAAAGGTATCAATGACTACATAGAAGCTGCTAAGATTATTAGAAGAGATTACCCTAACTGCGAATTCAACATAATAGGTTTTATAGAACCCTCTGAAAAAAACTATTATGAACCTCTTTTGGCATCACTTGAAAACAAAGGAATAATAGTTTACAGAGGCAGTCAAAAAGATGTAAGACCTTTTATAGAAAGGTCACATGTAACTATTCATCCGTCTACCTATGGAGAAGGTATGAGTAATGTGCTTTTGGAAACAGCCGCTACAGGTAGAGTTATTATAACAACTGATAATGCTGGATGTAAAGAAACTGTAATTGATGGTGTCAGTGGATACATATACCATGGAGGAAATATTGAAGCACTTGTATCAAAAATTAGGGAATTTCTATCTTTAGATAATTTTAGTAGAAAAGAAATGGGATATAAAGGTAGGGTACATATTGAAAAAAATTTTTCAAGAGAAATTGTCATAAATAAATATTTAAATGAGATTGCACAATTATGAAAGCTTTATTCTCACATGACACTCCATTCTATTTTGACAAGGGTATATACTATTCTTCAGGGATTAATAAATCGGTATTAAGTAGATATTTAAAAATATTTGATTCAATAATAGTTTGTGGTCGCCAATATACTGATATATCTAATCACAATGGTAATATTGCCTCCACTGAAAATATTGAATTTAAAAATATACCGTACAGAAATTCAATTTTTATTTGGTTTGACAAAAACAGTAGAGATCACATATACAATTTGGTTAATAATGTTGATTTCGTTATAGCAAGATTAGACTCTATAATCGGCTTTTTGGCAATTAAATATGCTCGTAAACTCCGTATTCCTTATGCAGTAGAATTGTGTACAGATCCATGGGATTGCTATATAAATTACGGTTTAAAAGGAAAACTACTGGCACCATGGATCACTTATAAAACGAGAAATGAAGTCCAAAGAGCGACCAATGTAATATATGTTACAAATAACTATCTTCAAAAGAAATATCCTTGTAAAAATAATACAATAGCAATCTCAAATGTTGAATGTGAACCTCAACACGACATAGCTTCAAAAAAAATAGAATCATATCAAACAAGAAAGGATACGAAAAAATTAGTTTTAGGAACTGCTGGTGCTTTACTTCCTTTTAAAGGGCAGAAATATGTAATTGAAGCTATGAAAATATTAAAAGAAAAAGGGGTTGATCAGATTTATTATAAACTGGCAGGGAATGGAAGTGATTTAGAAAAATTAAAAGAACTTGCGGCAAAGTACGGACTTAATAATAAAATTGTATTTTGTGGAACTTTAAACTCTCTCCAAATGAAAGACTTCTATGATTCATTGGATATATATATACAACCAAGTCTTCAAGAAGGTCTTCCAAGAACTGTAATAGAAGCTATGAGCAGGGGATTATGTTGTATTGGTTCAAGAACTGCAGGTATTCCAGAACTATTACCTGAAAATCGTATATTCGAAAAAAAGGATGTAAAGGGAATTGTAAGGATGATTGAATCAATTTCTGAAGATGATATGATAAGAGATTCAAAACATAATTTTATGGAATCATGTCTGTATGATAAAAATATTTTAGATCGTAGACGAACTGGATTCTTCAAATCAATCATAGGAAAATAGAGATTTCATAAATATAATTCCATCTACTTTTGAAAGTATTAAAAGTTTTTTTATAAAGTATAAAATTATGGATTATAAGAAAATAATCAAGAATCCTTCTACTAGATATGCTATTTTACGAGCATTTAAATGGATTCCTGATAAAATAATGTTACGAATACAATATCTAATCAAACAAGGATATCTTCCTAATATAAAAAATCCTAAACGTTTTACTGAATGGATTCAGTGGTACAAAATGAATTATCACAACCCTCTTATGCAAAAGTGTGTTGATAAATATGAAGTTAGACAATACATTAAGTCAAAAGGACTAAGCAGTATCTTAATCCCATTAATTGGGATATATGATTCAGTAGAGGAAATTGATATCACCTCTTTGCCAGAAAAATTTGTTATTAAAACAACAGATGGAGGAGGAGGCTTAAATGTAATAATCTGTAAAAATAAGAACACTTTTGATTTTCAGAAGGCATTTACTAAGCTAAGAAAATGGCTTAGAGAAAAATCGACAATGTCAGGAAGGGAATGGGCTTATAGCGGAATAATAAAACCACGTATTATTATTGAAGACCTATTAGAGGATCCTGAACATCCTAATGGTATAGTAGACTTTAAAACACTATGCTACCATGGTAATCCTGAATATATAGTTTTTGATATCGATCGTTATACAGATCATAAGCGAAACTTTTATACTACAAAATGGGATTATTTACCAGTAGCAAGTGATCATAAAAACGCTGGAGATAATTATTCAAAGCCTAAAAATCTCGATCAAATGATTGATATCTGTAAACAACTATCAAAAGATTTTCCTTTTGTTAGAGTTGATCTTTATAACATAAAGGGCCAAATTTATTTTGGGGAATTAACATTTTATCCATGGAGTGGATATGTCAAATTTCATCCTGATACATTTGATTTTGAATTAGGTAAATATTTTTAAAATACTAATCGACAACCTGATAGACAAATTGCATAGTACTTTCCAAGTGTGTAGTTTGGTAGGCAAAAAAATTAGCAGTAAAGTACACCCCATATTTTACATATTGCAGATTAGAGGATAATGACTTACTTCGCACCCATAAATATGAAAATTCGCTTCAAAAAATTAAGAGTCAATAGAAAATGGGATGAATAATATCTTAATTAATCAATGAAGAAGCATAATTATGTCGGCATAAAGAACTATTTGTCG
>CAYLQE010000049.1:0-6834 GCA_964385835.1 uncultured Muribaculaceae bacterium
ATACACACCTATTTTTACTTCGTACCAAGTTTCTTTTTCATCTGGCAAATACTTTTTTAATTTAATAAAATCAGTCTTTTTATCTATTCGTTGGCTACTTTTAGATAATGTATCTAACCCACTATTTTTAAAATTTTCATCACTATTAAACCCAAAAACAATATTATCCGTTTTAGCTTCAATGCTCCCATTTAAATAGCAAATTTCTGTTTCTTCTTGGGCAGAAAGTTTTTTATTATATGTATTCGTATAATTAAAGTTTACTATTTTATCAGCTTTGAAATAAAACTCCGTATCATTCAAATTTTGAAGAGTAACAATATGTAAATATATTGCAAATAACTCACTAAACGCATTTAAATCATTATAAAGATAATCAATAAAATCATCTATATATTTTTCGGTTGCCACCTGCCATTGTATAGCATTTAAACCCGAAAGCTCTTTTATCGTAAACTCGAAAAATGTTGCAGACCCATCTTCAAAATGCTCATTTATTGTATAATATTTGCACGACTTTATAAAACTAAATACTCTTAACGCTTCACTATTATTTTTTACTTTCCAGTTAAAATCATTACACAAGGGACCGGCGTTGTCATAATTTTTTAATGCTTCAAAAAAAGCGTCAAAGCCTTTGGCAATACATAGCAATTCCTTTTCAAATGCAACCCAGCTATTAAGATTTGCTTTATAATTTAAAAAATATTCAATAAAAATATTTTCTTTATAATCATTATCTATAAGGTTTTTAAATTTCTTCAATAGCTCTTGGGCGCACTCATATTCAATTTGGGGAAACTGCAAGTTAAAATTTGATAAGAATACCGAAGTATTTACATTAACAGCCAACTCTAAAAATTTATAAAAATCATCATAAGCAGTTTTATAACCACACGCCAAATCAAAGCCATTACCTAAAATCAATATATCGTAATTTCTCATTATTCTTTCGTCAATTCCTTAATACAAAATCAATAGTATTTCTTCAATGATAAGAGCATTGAATTAGCAACCGCTTTTATTACAGGTACGGCAACCGAATTACCGCATTGTTTTTTTACTTTGCCATAGGGTAAAACAAACTTAAACGTGTCAGGGAAACCTTGTATTCTTAACATTTCTCTTTCAGTAGGTCTGCGCTCATCGTTTATAAGAATGTAGTTAGCCGAAGCACCTGCTCTCAATGCCGAAGAATAAGGGTGTGGCGTAACTGAACCCGCCATATTTTCGTGCGATATATAGGGTTTGGGGTAATCCTTATCGTGTAATCGTTCAAGTCGAGAAGTTTTTATGTTTTCTCGTACATAATAACGCTCGTCAACATTCTCTTCAAGAATATCAGACAGCGTTTGTCTTTCACTCTCTTGTATCGGGTCAGGAAATTCAAAAGGAATATTTTTGTTAAACCCTACAATTATAATTCTTTCTCTTTTTTGCGGTACACCGTAATCAAGAGCATTTAAAACTTTTGCGTGTACATAATAGCCAAGCGCTTCTAAATGTTCTCTTATAACTTTAAATGTGTTTCCATTATCGTGAGCTACTAAATTACGCACATTTTCCAACATAAAGGCAGTAGGTCTTTTTTCTTTTAATATTCTCTCTATTTCAAAAAACAGCGTTCCGCAAGTTTCGTTAGCAAAACCTTCTTTTTTACCGATTATTGAAAAGGCTTGACAAGGAAAGCCTGCAAGAAGAATATCAAAATCGGGTATATCACAAGCATTTATTTTTGTAATATCTCCTGACGGATACTCGCCGAAATTTGCTTCATAAGTTTTGCAGGCATCTGCATCAAATTCAGAAGAAAAAACGCACTTACCGCCTACACTTTCAAAGCCCAGTCGAATACCGCCTATACCTGCAAATAAATCAATAAACTTAAATTCGTCCCATTTGGTATTCGGAACAAAATCAATTACATTACTTGCAGTCGTAGTTTGAGCTTCGGGTTGTTCATTTAAGCTGAATAATTCTTCAACGGTAGTATTTAAAATAGAAGCAATTTTTAGAGCTATATCAACTGACGGAATAGCAGTTGCGCTTTCGATAGAAGATAATGCACGGCGACTAATACCGATTTTATTTGATAATTCCGTTTGAGTTAAGCCTACTCTTTTTCTCTGCAACTCTACATTAGCCAACATTTCAATTGTACCACCTTTGGGAAGTTTACTTCTCATTTAGTATAGCATAATGGAATTTTCAAGTCAATAAAAATCGAAATATAAAATTATATGTTTTTTACTGTTGTATTTATTTTTTATTTTTGATATAATTATTTAAATTTAATTTGGAGTAGTTTATGGCTGAACCTAAATTGCGGACTGTAAATAAAGCTGTTCCGCCTTATCAAATTAACAAATTTCCGTCAAGCTTCATTGAGAAATTTGCAGAAGATATTGTGTATATGCTTGCAACGAAAGATACTATGTCGTTAGAAGGTAACGAGTGGGAACAAATCTTTGCAAATTGTATTGGCGCTGAATGGCGTCCGTCTAATGTCGGTTTAGATGATGTAGTTTTAGATAATTGTTGTTGGAGTGCTAAAACGGTTAAAGCTGGCGGTAATATCGGAACTCAAAAAACTGTTCGCCTGATTAGTGGCAGAAATTCGCCTACATATAGCTTTGGTGTTGACAGAATAACCGAAGCTGAACCAAATGAAATCGGTAAAATGGTTTTAGATATTTGGAATGAGCGTGTTTCAGGTATAAGACAATATTTTAAATTCGCCCGTACTGTTGTTTTAGTAAAGGGTTTAGATTATAGCGAATATCTTATTTTTGAAACTGAAACTGTGCGTTACGATAGCGACCAGTATGTATTTGAATGGAACGCAAGGGGTAACCTTGAAGGTTTTACAAAAGAAGGTCATAATCATAAGTTCACTTGGCAACCGCACGGCAGTCAATTTACAATTATTGAAGAGATACCGAACGAGCGTTACCATTTAAAAATTCGCATTCCCGAAAAATTAGATAAAGCAAGTATATTAAACGCCTTAAAATTTGATAAAACTTGGGTTGAAAGATTAGATTAAATATGTCTGATATATTTGACAAAGAAAAGCGTTCTGAAATTATGAGCGTAATTCATTCAAAGGGCAATAAATCAACCGAATTAAAGATAATTCAATTTTTTAAAGAAAATAATATCAATGGTTGGCGCAGAAATTATAATGTCAAAGGTCACCCTGATTTCATATTCTTAAAAAGAAAAATAGCAATATTCGTTGACGGTTGCTTTTGGCACGGTCACGATTGCAGAAATACTCGTCCTGCTGATAATTCAGACTATTGGCAAAATAAGAGAGACCGCAATGTTAAACACGATAAAGAAATAACGGCATTATTTGAAAGTCGTGGGTGGACTGTCATCAGAATTTGGGAATGTGAATTAAAAAAATCAAACGCTTCTCAACTTATGAAAAAACTAAATATTTTGCTTTAAGTTAAAATATTAGGTTCGACTTTCTATGGTATAGGGTCACCAACACGTTCCCGACAGAACCCGAAACGGTTCTGTTGGGAATTAAAAAATTACGAGGTGAATGATGGAGAAATTTTCTTGTTGAATTAAATATTTAATTTACAAGAAAGTTATATCCGTTTTAAAAATCGTTATTTTCAATGAGTTATGAGATTGCTTTCTCATAACTCTTTTTTTGCGTTTAAGGAGGTAAAAATTATGTCTGTTATCAAAGTGGAAAATCTTTCGTTCTCCTACCCTTCGGGTTTCGATACCGTGTTTGAAAACGTTAATTTTCAGATAGATACCGACTGGAAACTCGGTTTTATCGGCAGAAACGGCAGAGGAAAAACAACTTTTCTTAATCTCTTACAAGGCAAATACGAATATAGCGGGAAAATCATTTCGTCCGTTAAATTCGATTATTTTCCTTATATCGTGAAAGACAAAAGCTGTTTAACGGCGGACATTTTGCATGAAGTTTGCCCGACTGCCGAAGAATGGCAATTTATGCGGGAGCTATCCTTCCTTGAAGTGGAATACGACGCTTTGTACAGACCGTTTAACACTTTATCTAACGGCGAACAAACCAAAGTTTTACTTGCCGCGTTATTCCTTAACGAGGGGCATTTTTTGCTTATCGACGAGCCGACCAATCATTTGGACTTAAAGGCGAGAGAATTGCTTTCCGCGTATTTGCGCAAGAAAAAAAGTTTTATTTTAGTATCGCACGACAGGTATTTTCTGGACGGCTGCGTGGACCATATTTTATCGTTGAACAAATCGGATATCGAAATCCAGAGCGGCAATTTTTCTTCGTTTATGACGAATTTCGAACGGCAACAGGAATCGGAGCGCAAACAAAACAGCCGTTTGCAGACGGATATTAAACGCTTGCAAGAAACCGCACGGCGCACCTCGCGCTGGGCGGATACGGTCGAGGCGTCGAAAATCGGTGCGGTTGATAAAGGTTTCGTAGGACACAAATCCGCAAAAATGATGAAGCGGGCTAAGACTATAGAAGCAAGACGGCAAAAAGAAATAGAGCAAAAATCGGAGTTGCTTAAAAACAGCGAAATCGAAAGCAGTCTTAAAATTATGCCTCTTAACTATCGCGCCGAACGACTTGCAACCTTTTCCGCCGTTAGTCCTATTTACGACGGCAAAACGCTTTGTGCGCCCGTAACTTTTGAAATAAAGCGCGGGGAAAGAATTGCTCTCGTCGGAAAAAACGGAAGCGGAAAAAGCAGTTTGCTGAAATTGCTGTGCGGACAACGAATAGACCATTCGGGGATGATAGATATTGGCTCGAATCTTATTATATCTTACGTTTCGCAAGACACCTCTTATTTGCAGGGAACGCTCATGGATTTTGCAGCTTCGCACGGTATAGACGAGAGTTTGTTCAAAGCCATTCTACACAAAATGGGATTTGACAAGCAGCAGTTCGAAAAGAATATATCCGATTTTTCGGACGGGCAAAAGACAAAGACTTTAATTGCAAAAAGCCTTTGCGAACGGGCGCATTTATACGTTTGGGACGAGCCGCTTAATTTTATAGATATTTATTCGCGTATTCAAATCGAAAATCTGTTAAGTGAATTTCAACCCACGATGATTTTTGTCGAACACGACAAAGCCTTTCAGGACAAAATTGCCACGAGCGTAATTAAAATATAATAAGTTTATTTTCTGTTTGTTCACCAACGAAAAAAGACGGTTTCATAACCGTCTTTTTATTATCCCGCGCTTTGTACCCCCTTCGTGGTTTCGTCAAATCCCCGCATACGCCACCTTCTTCTATTCGGCAATAATCCCGCCTAGAACCAATTATAATTTGACAAAGATTTGCTTGCTTTTATTCGAATTTTAGAATATAATATTCTTATCAATTTGAGGTGTGAAATGTTAAGTTTTATTTCCGCAAAAGAAGCGGCTAAAAAATGGAATATTTCTCAAAGGCGTGTTGCAATTCTATGCTCTGAAAACCGCATAGACGGTGCAATGATGGTCGGCAACATGTGGATAATTCCGAGCACTGCCGAAAAGCCTATTGATAAACGTACTATGCGCTACGAGAAGCAAAATGCCGTACAATTAAAGCCTTTTGTCAAATGGGTTGGAGGAAAAAGTCAACTTGTAAACGAGCTTGAAAAGATGCTTCCTACTGATGGTGAAAAGGTTTTAACAAAATATGTTGAACCTATGGTCGGCGGCGGCGCATTACTTTTTAACGTGTTATCGAAGTTTGATTTTAAGGAAATATATATCAGCGACATAAACGCAGAGCTTATCAATGCTTACAACGCTATCAGGAATAATATTGACGAGTTAATTGCAAAGCTGACGAAAATGCAATTTTTGTTTTTACCTATGGACGAAAACGGTCGCAAAAATTACTATTATTCTTCACGAGATAAATTTAATAGACTTGAATTAAACGAAAGCAATTCAATAGAAAAAGCCGCACTATTCATATTCTTGAATAAAACTTGTTTTAACGGCTTGTATCGTGTAAATCGTAAAGGACAATTTAACGTTCCTATGGGCGCATATAAAAACCCTTGCATTTGTGATGAAAACAATCTTCGTAATATTTCAAAAGCGTTACAAAACGTACAAATAGTTTGCGGGGATTACTCCCTTTCAAAGTGCGTCATTGACAAAGAGAGTTTTGTATATTTGGATCCGCCTTACAGACCTATTTCAGAAACATCGAGTTTTACTTCATACAACACGAACGTGTTCGATGATAAAGAGCAAATCCGTTTAGCGCAATTTATTGACGAAATTAATGAAACGGGCGCAAAAATTGTTTTAAGTAATTCAGACCCTCAAAACGTCAATGAAGAAGATACTTTTTTTGAAGAACTTTACAAATCGTACAAAATTAAAAAAGTCGAAGCAAGCCGCATGATAAACAGCAAGTCCGAAGGCCGCGGAAAGATAAAAGAATTGCTTATTTACAATTAAGGTAAAAATAATAAAAAGAAATTTTAACGAATGGCTTAAAACGATTAGTCAAGTTTTGAAAACAATATAATAAAAAAACTTATAGGGAGAATAAAATAATATGGCAAACAAACCTTTTAGATATGATACGCATTTAGTAGCTTTAAACGTACCAAATAGCGAACAAGAAAGCTTTAGAAAACGATTGCTTGATATTCCTTACTTACTTTATGAGGTGGAAACTCTATCAAACGGGGATAAAATAGTAATAAATAAGCCGGGTGGGAAACGCAATTTCGGACGACTTTGCCGTGATGATTTTATGGTTTTTATATATCACGTAAGTGATAATACTTTATGGCTTATCAGTCACGCTGAATTGTTTGATGATATTATGCGGAAAAAAGA
>CAYLQE010000050.1:0-6413 GCA_964385835.1 uncultured Muribaculaceae bacterium
AACAGCAAAAGCTAATGTCCCCGTTCCGGCAGAGGATTCGGCTTGGGAGGAGATAACCGCCTATACGCGGAACATTTTCAAAGAATATCTTCCGGAGGTTGAAATCGAACGTTTGCTGGTGTCGCTCGAAAATCTGCGCACAGGTGTAATCTGCGACGGAGCTATTACCTGCACGCTGGCTCAGGCCAACGGCTTGACCGTAACCGACCTGTTCCACTACGGCTGGAACGTATGGACGCGGACGCAACTCTGTTCCCGCCGGCGGATGTGCAGTTTTCTGCGGCAGGCGTTCCCGAATATGCTCGGCCATATCTCCGTCGATACCATCTACTCGAAGATGACAAAAGACTACGGGACGTACTCTATCCCGCTGGTGGAAGGCGAGGAGAAACTTTACTGAATTACAAATTTAACATAACTGGCAAGCGGTGTAAATCAAGATTTTCACTACACATTTGGTTTTAAGTATTAGTTTGACAGATATTCTTGTACGCTATCAAACATATCTGCATCTAGTTTCATTTCATCACGATAGCGTATAATAAAATTAATATTCGTCTTAAACAATGAATTATTTACAGAATAGAGATATTCGTTCAGTGCTTTTAATTCTTTAATCAGCCATTCATGTTTTCGCATCATCCATTGACAGAGTACCGTACATGCTTCTTCTGAGCATTTTTCTGTTGAATCGAAACCACCATTTATTTTAATCCATAAGCAATCTTTCTCTTCTTTCTTTTTCAATTCACATCCTTCGCATTTATTGGCATTTTTTGTCACCGTCAGTTGCTTTACATTTAGGTAAAGTTCTATTTTAATTTCCTCTCTTATTGGTTTTTCACTCATTTCAACATTATCATCAGGTATATAATCTGTGTTTAATACTATTTTGTCCGTCACAAGATGCGATATCCAATGAAACTTCGACGTTGTTGACAAATTCTTAAGATTCTGCTTTAGCAAATGATAGTTTACTCTGTCATTTGCAACATCCAGTAAGTCTGCTAATCTAATGAGAATCATCAAGTATTTTAAACTGACAGTATCGTCTTTGGCTCTCGATTTGAGTCCATAAACATCCATCACGTCATATCCATGGCTTTCCGAGACTTTAGCCACAAAAGACAATAATGTTGGTTCCAAATAATTTAGTAGTGACTTTGAACGAGCACGAATAAACTGGGCGCTATCTTTTGCATGGTTATCCCTAACCAATGTCTCGAAGTAGCCATACACATCATTGAATACTTTGATTAAGAAATTCCCTGCATCTTTATAACGAGAGTTCTTTTTGTCTGTGATATCTACATTCGCAAACTTATTAACCTCTTCTTGCATTTGTGTCATTAAATCAGCAATCAATGCCAGATTTTGTCCGTTTTCCGAACTTAATCTGCCCAGATCAGGATGTATCACCATACTGATGTCATGCAGGTAACATGCCAGAAACAAAATATAGAAATCCACATCCTTCAGCATAAAATAGTCTATTCTATTTGTCAGTTCAAGAGATTTCGATATAAGCGTTACAGCATGTTCTTCATTATGTAGTGTGTATGAATTCAAAAATTTCGAACCATTATACCATAATCCTTTTGTCAGTCTATGGGTCATAATTAAAGAATCCACCCATGCAGGATTACGTACGTTCTTAATGAATATATTCAATACTTCAAGCAATCCGATATCTATTCCCATCTGATTTGAGATGTCTTTTTCGTTTATATGTTCTATAAACTCCTCAAATTGTTCCAATTCGAAGTTTTTATTCCTCAAATATGACAATATTCTCAACTCTGTATATCTGAACCGTCTAGCATTTGTTTTCGAAAAAGATAATGTGTCCGATGGGGAAACATCCATAATTCCAGAAAAATACACATTCAGTATCTTGCGTTGATACTCTGCAGAGGCTTTCATCACAAATTTGGTAAATGAAATTCTGTCAAATCCTTGTTCCTGCATTTGGAAGATGCTGTATTCTGGTTGCTCTGTTGGGTTCTGCGACAAAAAATCTCGAAATTTTTTCATCTGTTTGTCGGGCTCCATACCTTTCAAACCGCTGAAATTTTCTCTATCCCATCGTATTAACGAAGCATAGGAATCCTGAGAAATTGATTTCATTAGGCAGGAAGCATCAATATCCTTGGAGAAAAATAGAAATGATAGTTTCCCATCTGTGTCTACATTACAGTTCTTCAGCATTTGTTTCTCGAAGTCAATTAACTCTCGTTTGAAACTTTCGGCCTTTTGCTTTACGAGCTTCTGAATAATCAACCGATATTCCGACTGGAATATGTCCTCTTCAAACTGTTCGAAAAATATTTCAGGATCTGTATCTTTTTTCAAAAAACGATTTCTGAAATCGTTTATAGTGTCACTATTCGGACCTCCTTCTTCCTTTATTTTCAATAGACGATTACGGTAAAGGAAAAATTTCTTAAACCGTCGCAGAAGTTTGAGCTTAGAATCAAGTGCATTGTTATTTTGTCCTTTCCCATCTTCTTTGTTCTGTTTCTTAGTCAATTTACCAATCTCTCGAGAAATCACTTTGTCAAGAGCATTCAACTTCTTTAATGACACATGATCATCGATTTCATCCAGATTGGAAGACAGATTGGAATTCATGTATGTTTCCCGAGTAATATTCGCTATTGGCCCATACTGATTGTCTGCATCGTCTATGTGCGTGAAAACACTCTTCTCGTCTTCATGGAACTTTATTTCGTAATTTAATTTCTTCTGGAATTCAAGGTGCTTTTCACAGACAAAATCTCCTATTGTACTTTTGTCTTTTTCTGCACTCTCGCACCACATTTTGAGGCTATCATTCAGATTATGTATCTTTTCCTTGAACTTTTCTTCATCCAGCTTAGCTTGTATATATATCACCGAATCGTCAACATAGAAATAAGCATCACCTTTGAAAGTCTCGTCCTGCATAAGTATTCGTTTTATCTCTATCATGCAAAGATTGCCAAAAAAGTACGATTGGGGCAGTCCCTGCGGTATCCCACAGTTCATGTATGTATTTGTGTTCGCCACATTCGATTCTTCTGGATAGTAATACTCTTTCCAAGGCTCAATATTGTTTTTTGAGATATTGAAATATAATAATTTGGATATTGCTATACTCAAAGCATCTTTGTCTTCTTCGTAAGTTTTCGACAATTTGCTGATGATGTAATCATATAGTATCTTTGGTGAAATTGACGGGAAAAAGTTTTGAATATCCAAACTAACTTCAGTCAGATAGTTATGGTTTCTTTGGTAAGTTCTACAGTGTTCAATCACCTCCTCTGTATACTCTTTATATTTTGTTTGCCATTTACAGAATAGATATTGTACATTCGTGCTGGGAATATTACCGTAGAAATTGTGGGGTAACAACTTCGATAAGTCTGAAAGTTTCCTATCCCCAGTCTCCATGTCATCATCAAACATCAAACAGTTTAAGATACTTACCATGCAAATCAAGTCAATCAGTCTTGAAGTGTGCATTGGACGAAAATTTAGTTTCTTCGCTTCCGTGTTGTAGTTCTTAATTTTAAAGTATACTGTAGCGTCAAACAGATTTTCTTTGTCTTCGAATACCCATTTTAGCTTTTGCTGGCAACATTTAATAACTTTTGAAATCAGTTCTACGTTATACTTGTCTGCAAGCGCATAATATAATTCCAAATCATTGTTAGCAATAGTTCCTTTAACCTCGCCTTCATCATGAAGATATACGGGGATTGATGTGTCCAATAACCCTTTGTCGAACACATACGATTCCATACAGAATATTGAGTTGAAAATATTTCGCTCATCCACTATTTTATTAAACAGTTCCATGCTTTTGTTCTATTTTATCTTTGATGTATAGTTATTTAGCATTTCCATAGCCGAATCTATGAGTATATTCATGTCCGAAGAATATTTTCGACATCCTTCTTTCAGCAAACTCTCCTTGACTTTTACACTGATATTATACTCGCTCTTCACCGTTGCTATACGATAAAACTTTTCCCAAAGCAAACGTGTCTTTACAAACGGCTTTTCATCGGTGAATTTTACATCTAAGATGTCATGGAATATCACATGTATATTCCTTTTTATCTGTGGTTTATTAACCAGAATATTAATATCAGCTAATACATTATTAAAAAAACGAACAGAATTAGCTAAGAATTCTTTATAGTTTGTATTACACTTCCTCATATAGTTCCATGAATAGTTAAACTGTGAATTTTGGGAAACAAAGAACATGTAACCCGACAACAATTCGTCGCCATTCACTTTTATTTCGATGGCATTACTCAACTTCTCGTTATCTTTATAATTTTTCGTTTTATACAATTCAGCCAAGGCTATCAACATTTGAATTACAATCAACTTTGAGCTGTACTCGCGTCTGACAATGTCGTCAGTTTTGTCCCTTTCATTGTCATCGGTCAGTTCTGACTGTATGTCATTTAACAGTATATCAAAGGTGTATTCTTCTTTTCCCATATCTGTTCTTTTTTCATAAATCTTTTCCATCTGCTTCCTGTTTTTTGATATAAAAATCGCAATAGTCCTTGACTCCCTCTGGCAATTTTTCTATTTTTACCGTAGAATAGTGATTTACAAAAAAACGCCTTAATGCCATAAAGGCGTTTTGTCCTGCATCATCTTGGTCTGGATACATATGCAAATCATAATTTCTTAGCAATACTAAATCTTCCATTGGCAGAATCGTTGCACTCGGTATTGCCACGGCATTCAAATCGTCAGACAACAAAGCTATACAGTCTGTAATTCCTTCACTTATATACAACTTGTCCCCTCGTTTCAGATTGTTTAGAATAGGAAGATTATACAGTCTTGTTTTCTGTGATGATACAAACTGAAACCTAGGCACTTTCGCGTTGATGCCCAAATATCTTGATTGTACTCCAATCAATCTACCATCTTGATCATAGTAGGGAAACAGCAAGCATGGGGTATAGAAATAAAAATACAACCCATGGTCGCCTCGTCTAACAAGTCCTGTTTTCAAACACCTTTCCTCACCAAATATTCCTATAAGAGAGTCTATTATAATATTGGGATTGGCAACAAAACCGATTCGCAGGTTCTGTACCACCTTTTCCTTCAAGTGTCTTTCTAAAAAGAGGAACTTTTTAGCTGGATCCAAAAGTGTTGCATTATTAATTAACCACCTATAAATTTCTTCGTCAAACGTAAAGGTCCATTTTATAATCTTGGGCAAGTGTACTTTCTTGATTGTTCCTTTTATAGCCTTTCTATCCACATTTTCTTTAGGCCACCAGATATTGAATTCTTTACCCAGCCAAATACATGCTTTTGGGAAATCCCATCCTTCTTTGTCTTGCACCAATTTGATTGGACCGCCTCCTATTCCACACGCCCAACATTTATATATGTTCTTTGTCTTGGAAAAGGTTATACTAGGATTATGATCGTTATGCTTAAAGCAAAGTGTTTTATGCTTTTTTACATCCAAACCAAGCTTGTAAGCCACCTCTTCAATAGGTAACTCATTTAAGCGACTAATAATATGTTGAGGAATAATCATATCGTTATCCATTATACCAATTATAGTTTCTGCCATTTAAGGAACCTTATGTAATTTGTATATCAGTCCCGTAACAGAAAATTTGCATAAGCGTCAATCACAAATAATCTCTGCAATATTATTTAACCACTTAGTATTATTCGATATATAATTTTTTCTTACAATGATTTTACCTCAATCTCTGCACAAATAGTCTAATAATTCGTACTTCTGAATGCGCATTTTCAGCGAAATGGCACTGGAACTAAGTCCAATGTTCAACCTTATAGTATGGCATTAGTACCAAACCTTCGCTTCAAAATCCATATATACTATGTTAAAACCGCAACAACTTCTCACAAAATTATCTCATATTCATTCCTATTCTTGAATTTGAGCAGCATCTACCAAGGTTTTAATCTTTATCTGTTTAAGCTATCGATTCGTCGAACAACACTGCATCTTATCTAATGTTTACAAGTCAAGCTGGGCACGATTGGTATACCACCTGCTTACAGTGGCTGGATTTTTTCCCAATTCCTCTGCAAGCCACGTAGCCGTTCGCTTCTTTTCAACAAGTACGACCTTGATACAATTTAAATATCTCATTTGTAAATATATTTAATTTAAGTTCAAAGATATAAAAAATAATATATAATAAATGAATTCTTGTCAAGAAGGTCTATTTATACTTTCGTTTTTCCTCTCCTATTAATAGACCAAACATAGTTTATTTAATACTTCCGGTTACGGTTATTAGTCGGTTATGTGCGGTTATGTCCTGAAATAACCGTCATAACCATTTTTCGACCCGTTTCTTTGCAGCACGAACAATTAAAATTCATGTGTATGCAGGAAACATTATCAT
>CAYLQE010000051.1:0-5793 GCA_964385835.1 uncultured Muribaculaceae bacterium
CTGTAGCTCTTAACGAGGGTCTCCGTTTCGCAATCCGCGAGGGTGGCCGTACAGTAGGTGCAGGTCAGGTAACCAAAATCGCTGACTAATCCGTAACTTACGGGTTATCATACCAAGAGCCGGCCGGATATGAATCCGGCCGGTTTCTTTTTTTCGCTCCGCCCCGAAAATATTTCGGCAAATATTTGCCCATGCGAAAAAATCTTCTTATCTTTGCAATCCCTTATCGCGCTCATGGGCGCATGAGGAAAACAGGGGAATAGAAC
Organism: uncultured Muribaculaceae bacterium; assembly: GCA_964385835.1. Taxonomy (GTDB): domain Bacteria; phylum Bacteroidota; class Bacteroidia; order Bacteroidales; family UBA932; genus Cryptobacteroides. The sequence continues at coordinate 267 of CAYLQE010000051.1, forward strand.
AAGGGTAGTTCAGCGGTCTCCAAAACCGTCGATGTGGGTTCGAATCCTGCTTCCCCTGCAAAATACGGGAGGTTACGATCCTGTAATGTTTAACTGACAGAGCAGCAAATGCTTCCAACCGCTGCAAAGTTGATTAAAAGTAAAGATGAGTAAGTTTACAAACTATTTCAAGGAATCCTGGATTGAGCTCACCAAGAAGGTCTCATGGCCTAGCTGGAAGAGCCTTCAGAGTTCAGCCGTACTGGTAATGGTCGCATCACTCGTGTTCGCGATCGTTATCTGGGCAATGGACTTCGTACTCCAGCACCTGATGGAATTCATCTACACACTGTAATTTAATTATTAGTGGTATGAGCGAGAGCAGTAAAAAATGGTATGTACTGCGCACAGCAGGTGGAAAGGAGAAGAAAGCGAAGGAGTATCTGGAAAAGGAAATCGAAAGATTCGGTCTGCAGAGTCTTGTAAATCAGGTTTTAGTTCCAACCGAGACAGTCTACAAAATCAAAGACGGCAAAAGGGTCGCTCAGGAGCGTCTTCTTTATTCCGGCTATGTTTTCATCGAGGCAGAACTGACACCCGAACTCCAGTACATTATCCGCAATGAAGTGCCTAACATGTCAGGTTTTCTCACGGAGAAAGCCGGCGGCTCCAACGGGCAGGAGAGAATAGCATGTCCTCTGAGGGATTCGGAGGTGCGCGCGCTTCTCAAGCTGCAGGACGACGCCGCGGATCAGGAAGGCCAGACAGTCGTGGATTATGTGGTCGGAGAATCAGTCAAGATTACGGACGGTCCGTTCAACGGTTTCGACGGCACTATCGAGGAAATACTCGATGACCGCAGCAAACTTAAGGTAGTTGTAATGATTTTCGGCAGAAAGACTCTGCTTGAGCTTAACTTTACGCAAGTAACAAAAGAATAACAGACAATGGCAAAAGAAGTAACGGGTTTCATTAAACTCCAAATTAAAGCCGGTGCAGCGAATCCATCACCTCCGGTAGGTCCGGCCCTCGGTTCGAAAGGCCTGAACATAATGGATTTCTGCAAGCAGTTCAATGCTCGCACTCAGGATAGGGCCGGCAAGATTCTTCCGGTGGTTATCACTGTATATGCAGACAAAACATTCGAATTCGCGGTAAAACAGCCGCCTGTAGCGATCCAGATCAAAGAGGCAGCTAAAATCCAGAGCGGTTCCGGCGAGCCTAACCGTAAGAAAGTGGCTTCAATCACCTGGGATCAGGTAAAGGAAATCGCCGAGAACAAGATGCCGGATCTGAACTGCTTCACTATCGAGTCAGCGATGAAGATGGTCGCAGGTACAGCCCGCAGCATGGGTGTCAAAGTAGAGGGACAGTTCCCTGAAAATCTCTAAAAACTTTAATGCGTTATGAGTAAATTGACTAAAAATCAGAAAGCGGTTCTGGCCAAATATGACCCGACCAAACTGTACAAGCTTTCAGAGGCATGCGAGGTTGTAAAAGAGATCACTTACACCAAATTCGATGCATCTGTAGAAATCGCTGTCAAGCTGGGTGTTGATCCACGCAAGGCAAACCAGATGGTCCGCGGCGTCGTTACCCTTCCTCACGGAACAGGCAAACAGGTTCGCGTACTCGTTCTTTGCACAGAGGACAAACAGGCCGAGGCTAAAGCAGCCGGAGCAGACTTCGTAGGTCTTGACGACTATATCGAGAAAATCAAAGGCGGCTGGACAGATGTCGACGTTATCATCTGTACTCCGTCAGTGATGGCCAAGATCGGCCCTATCGGCCGTATCCTCGGTCCGCGCGGTCTGATGCCTAACCCTAAGACAGGTACCGTGACAATGGATGTCGCATCCGCAGTAAAAGAAGTTAAGGCAGGTAAGATCGACTTCAAGGTAGACAAGACCGGCATTATCCACGCGGCTATCGGCAAGGCGTCATTCAGCGCCTCACAGATCTGCGACAACGCGAACGAGATCCTCAGCACTATCCAGAAACTCAAGCCACAGGCACTCAAAGGCACATACATGCAGACAGTAAGTCTCTGTACTACCATGAGTCCAGGCGTGAATGTTGATATTAAGACAATCGGCTCAGCTGAATAAAAACAGATAGAATTATGAGAAAAGAAGAAAAGGTTCAAGTAATCGAGTCTATTTCAGCACAGCTTGCCGAGACTCCTAATTTCTACATCACAGACATTTCAGGTCTCAACGCTGAGCAGACCAGCAAGCTCCGCCGCGCATGCTTCGAGGCGGGCGTCACTCTCACAGTCGTAAAGAATACCCTCTTCGCACACGTGATCAAGGGTATCGAGAACGAGGAACTGCAGACTCTCCTTGACACTCTCAAAGGAAACTCTGCAATCATGTACACCACAGTTCCTTCAGCTCCTGGCCGCGTTATCAAGAAACTCCAGAAAGAGGGCTTTGAGAAACCGGTTGTAAAGGGTGCCTATGTTCAGGATTGCGTGTTCATCGGTGCGGACAAGCTCGATCAGCTCGCTGCAATCAAGACAAAAGATGAACTCATCGGCGACATCATCAGTCTCCTCCAGTCTCCTATCCGTACTGTCCTTGCCGCTCTTGAGAACAAGGATGCGGAGAAAGAGGGCGAGACATCTCAGGAAGAGACAGCTGAAACTGTAGCAGAATAAGAAAATATTAACAAATAAAAAATTATAACAATTATGGCAGACGTTAAAGCACTTGCTGAAGAGTTGGTAAACTTGACAGTAAAAGACGTTCAGGAACTTGCAAAAGTCCTCAAAGAAGAGTATGGTATCGAGCCAGCTGCCGCTGCAGTAGTAGCTGTTGCCGCTGAAGGCGGTGCCGCAGCAGAGGCTGAGCAGACTGAGTTCACAGTAATCCTTAAATCAGCCGGCCAGGCTAAACTCGCAGTCGTTAAGGCTGTCAAAGAGCTTACAGGTCTCGGTCTGAAAGAGGCTAAGGAACTTACTGACAAGGCTCCTGATGCAATCATCAAAGAGAAAGTATCTAAAGCAGAAGCTGAGCAGGTCAAAGCTGCGCTTGAGGAGGCTGGTGCTGAAGTTGAGGTTAAATAACTTCACCCCCTCGTCGGGACACATTCAGGTTAAGGGTTTTTCAGCCCTTAACCTTTTTGTCGTAAATTAAGTTTTTCAATCTTAGACTTCTAGCCCGATGGCAAAAACAACTAAAAATCAGCGAATTAACTTCGCTTCATCAAAAAATATCCTTGAGTGTCCGGACCTTCTGGAGGTTCAGCTCCAGTCGTTCAAGGATTTCTTCCAGCTGGACACAACGCCTGAAAACAGAGCCAATGAGGGCCTGTACAAGGTATTTCAGGAGATCTTCCCGATTGAGGATACACGCAACAACTACAAGCTGGAGTTCATCGACTATTTCGTAGATCCTCCGCAGTACTCGATCGAGGAGTGCATCGAGAGGGGCCTTACCTACAACGTGCCTCTCAAGGCGAAACTGCGTCTCTCCTGCTCGGATCCTGAGCATGAGGATTTCGCGACGAAAATCCAGGACGTATATCTGGGCAACATCCCGTATATGACTCCGGGCGGAACATTCATCATCAACGGTTCCGAGCGTATCATCGTATCGCAGCTGCACCGCAGCCCCGGCGTATTCTTCGGCCAGAGCTTCCATGCCAACGGCACGAAACTCTTCTCTGCCCGCATCATTCCGTTCAAAGGATCATGGATCGAGTTCGCTACCGACATCAACAATGTCATGTATGCGTACATCGACCGCAAGAAGAAACTTCCTGTAACGACATTGCTCCGCGCGATCGGATTCAATTCGGACAAAGATATCATCGACATCTTCGGTCTTGCCGAGGAAGTTCAGGCAAACAAGAAGACCCTCAAGGCCAACGAGGGCCGCAAGCTCGCAGCCAAGGTGCTCAAGACCTGGGTCGAGGACTTCGTCGACGAAGATACAGGCGAGGTTATCCCTGTAGAGCGCACCTCCCCTATCGTAGAGCGCGGCGAGGAGCTCAATGAGGATGTGATCGCACGTCTGCTGGACAACGAGATCAAGTCTATCCTGCTCCAGAAAGACGAGGCCATCACAAACGAGTACGAGGTTATCACCAACACTCTGCAGAAAGATCCTACAAACACAGAAATCGAGGCCATCAACTATATCTACAAGCAGCTCCGCAACTCGGAGCCGCCTGATGAGGCTACCGCAAGGGACATCATCGACAAGCTGTTCTTCAGCGAGAAGAGATATGACCTGGGCGACGTGGGACGCTACCGCCTGAACAAGAAGCTGGGCATGGGCATAGATGCATCCGTACGCGTTCTCACACGCGAGGACATCATCGAGATCATCAAGTACATCGTGCAGATGATCAACGACAAGGCCACTGTGGACGACATCGACCACCTCAGCAACCGCCGTATCCGTACGGTCGGCGAGCAGCTTGCAGGCCAGTTCAGCGTGGGTCTGAGCCGTATGGCACGTACGATCCGCGAGAGGATGAATGTCCGCGACAGCGAACAGTTCTCTCCTTCCGAGCTGATCAACGCCAAGACACTGTCAAGCGTCATCAACTCGTTCTTCGGCACAAGCCAGCTCAGCCAGTTCATGGACCAGACGAACCCGCTTGCCGAAATGACCCACAAACGCCGTCTCTCGGCGCTGGGTCCCGGCGGTCTGAGCCGTGAGCGCGCAGGCTTCGAGGTACGAGACGTGCACTATACGCACTACGGACGCCTTTGTCCTATCGAGACCCCTGAGGGTCCGAACATCGGTCTGATCTCCTCACTGTGCGTATATGCGCGCATCAACTCCCTCGGCTTCATCGAGACTCCTTACCGCAAGGTAACGGACGGCAAGGTGGATCTCAAGGAGTCCGTGTACATGGGCGCCGAAGAGGAGGAGAACAAGAGGGTGTCGCTTGCGAACATCAAGATGGACGACGAAGGAAACATCCTTGCGGAGCGCATACAGTGCCGCTTCGGAGATGATTTCCCTGTGGTTCACAAGGAGGAGGTAGACTACATGGATGTCGCTCCTAACCAGATCGCTTCCGTGGCAGCATCGCTCATTCCGTTCCTCGAGCACGATGATGCGCACCGTGCGCTGATGGGCGCGAACATGATGCGCCAGGCAGTGCCTCTCATCAGGCCTGAGGCCCCTATCGTGGGTACAGGTCTCGAGGAGCGCGTATGTCTGGATTCACGTTCACAGGTCATGGCCGAGCGCAAAGGCGAGGTCGTTTACGTCGATGCAAATGAGATCCACGTGAAATACGACCGTACCGAGCACGAGAAATTCGTCAGCTTCGCACCTGAGGTTACTGTGTACAAGCTGCCTAACTACCGCCGCACAAACCAGAGCACCACTATCAAGCTGACCCCTATCGTGAAGAAGGGCCAGAAGGTCACTGCAGGCCAGGTCCTCACGCAGGGCTACGCCACACAGAACGGCGAGCTCGCGCTGGGACGCAACCTCAAGGTGGCGTTCATGCCATGGAAAGGCTACAACTATGAGGATGCAATCGTGCTCAGCGAGCGCATGATACGCAATGACGTCCTCACATC
>CAYLQE010000052.1:0-5410 GCA_964385835.1 uncultured Muribaculaceae bacterium
AGTCAATTAAGTACGGTTGTATTGATAATTTAACCACTTTATGAATGGAGTGAGTAGCTAATCGAGGTTTAGCCGAAGAAGCAATAACCTCATATGCGTCAAATTCCGACAGTGCAATAGATGTACTTTTTATACTTCTTAAGACCGCCTTTGCCGCTTTATCTGCATTAGAAAAGATTTTGTCTCTTGAATACTCAACAATGTCATTCCAGTCCTTAGAGGGGATGTCTTCGATGGCCGAAATAGATTTCATATCATCAAGGATATGTGACAATTGACCATATACATTATGCCTAAGTTTCTTGACCAAATCGAATGATGAACTTGCAGCTCGATGTACAGCTTCGTCAAAGGAAGGCACTAAAGATAGAAGAATATCGAAATACTTCTTAAAATCATTCTTAGTAACAGAAGTATCATATGTACACAAATACACAAAACCGTCTTCTATAGAAAGTTTTTTCTGTCTTTTTAAAGTTCCACGAACCTTACAGTATAATGACTTTGATTCCGCCAAACATGTATCGACCTCTGGTAAAAGTTCTTTTGGAAGATTGGATAGTATTACAGAACCATTCTTTATTATGTGATAGAAAAATTGAATAGATATTTCCGGATTCATCATAAAGAAATTAACAAGCTTATGATGCTAGCTACAGAGCCAGCCTTATCAATATTGAATATTTTGCATATACTTTGATTATCACTTTTCCCTTTTGAGTATAGCTTCAAAATGCCATTTTTTATTTCTTCTTTTGTCAATTCCACTCCTAACTCTCGTTGAAAAACACGTTGCAAGTGAATAGCGCAATTATCTAGGCAAAAAGCTTCTTGAGCAAGTCTTTTAAGTGCAGTTTCAAATTGGTAACGGTTAGCCGACTTTTTAAGTCTCTCATCGACATAGCCTTCTGCAGGATGAAATGCATCAACCGGTCCTTGTGCCTCTGCGCTATACATAATGATTTTCTTTTCGGGATAGTAGTCATGTATTGCCGCGATCAAGCCAAGCCCTTCATCAACTAATCCAAGTTCTTTCCCTACACCTTGGATATCAACACATAATATATGAGCATCTTTAAGTTCCGGTTGCGATAAAGACTTTATGTCGGAAACACATTTAATTCTTTTCCAGCCATCTTTTTCTTTTAGTTCCGCTGTAAGATTAAACTCCTCATTGTCAATAAAAAGAATTTCAACAGAGTTCTTCAATTGTTCGATTGTTCTGATTGGAAAGTTCTTCTGCTTTGTAAAGATTGAGAACATAAGTATTAATGCGTATGTAGTTTTATAAATACTATAACTTATTTGTCTGCAAAAATAGCAAAACAATCCGGGTTGTCGAATATAATTCACTATATTTGCGCTATAAAATTGACTCATAATCATAATATGAAGTTAAGTTAAATAGAATAAAGGCTGTATTGTCGGATAAGGGCATCTCTCAGACCTGGCTGGCTAAGCAACTCGGAAAAAGTTTCAGCATGGTGAATGCCTATGCTTGCAATAGGATTCAACCGAATTTGGATACTCTGCAACAAATAGCTGTTATCCTGCTAGTTGACTTAAAGGATCTGATAACTGACAAGAATGATAGATAAGAAAGATTATCTCAAAGTAATGAACAGAATGCAAAACGTAAATAATTCTATTATTGTTGATGTTGCGGAACGTATTGAACGGCTGATAACTGATGCACGAACTCATATCGCACGCTCAGTAAACATTACTGAAGTGATCACCAAATACGAAATCGGGCGCATCATCGTAGAAGTTGTGCAGGAGGGTGAAGAACGCGCGACATACGGAAAGCAACTATTACAAGGTGTTGCCGACATGTTAACTGAACGATTGGGAAATGGTTGGTCGGTGGCCACTCTAAAAAATTGTCGTCAATTTTATCAAATATATTCCGTCAAAAAAATTGGCTACACATCGTCTAGCCAATTGTCCGAAGAAGATTCGCTAAACACCGTTGAGCCAATTCAAAAATCCGCAATATTGTTGCGGAAATCTGATGCGACTTACCCATTCACTATGTCTTGGTCTCACTATTTAGTACTTATGCGCATTGAGTCCGATGCAGAACGTAGTTTTTACGAAATAGAGTGCCAAAAGCAGAATTGGAGTGTTCGACAGTTGCAACGGCAGTATAATTCGAGCTTGTATGAGCGACTGGCATTGAGCCGCAACAAAGAGGCTGTGATGCAATTGGCGCAGGAGGGGCAAACCATAAGCAAGCCAGAAGATATACTTAAGAATCCATTGACGCTGGAGTTTCTCGGTCTGAAACCAGAAACGGTCTACTCGGAGAGCAAATTAGAAACGGCGATTATTGACAAACTGCAACAGTTTATGCTGGAGCTTGGCAAGGGCTTTTTGTTTGAAGCAAGGCAGAAACGTTTTACCTTTGACGAAGAAAACTTCTATGTCGACTTGGTTCTGTACAATCGCCTGCTGCAATGTTTTGTGCTGATCGATTTGAAGGTTGGCAAACTGACGCATCAGGACTTAGGACAAATGCAGATGTATGTCAATTACTACGATCGCCATGTAAAAGAGGATTTCGAGAAACCGACTATCGGCATACTGCTCTGCAAAGAGAAGAAAGATGCGTTAGTGGAATTGACCCTCCCGAAAGATTCCAACATCTACGCACAGCAGTATGCTTTATATCTGCCAGACAAAAGTGTACTGCAAGCAAAATTGAAAGAGTGGATAGAAGAACAAAATTAAATAAATTATTCAGAAACTCCTGACCTCATCCTTGCTGAGAAAGGATTTCCAATAATCAAAGGCATGTCCCAGCCATGTGAAGTAGTCCTCCCCGTTGAAAACAGACAATATTCCAAACAAGAAAGGGCAGTAAAAGCAAGGACAAGGAGTGCAGAGGCGGCAGAAGGCTAAAGATCAAAGATGCCGCTGCCGGAGTCTTCGCGGCTGAATTCGATTGCGCGGTTCACGTAATCGAGAAAAGGCTTTGTCGTTCTGAATATTTCCAATACCGTATCAGGCATATCCGGAGCCAGGAGAAAGCTGTCATCGAAGTAGTAATCCACACAGAAATTCTTGAGTTTCAGGTATTCCGCATTCGGAGAACCTTCAGGAAAGCCTTTAGGGACCTTTTTCAGCGCGGAACTCATGTCCAGAGCCATTCTGGCATCCACCTGATTCCTTATTATGTCATCGAAATCTCCTCCGCCGTACTCTATATCTTCGCGCAGAATTTTAAGAACACGCGGCTCAGTGCAATAATTGCCGCAGGAAAGCATATTACGGCATGGATAGCTGTCGCCCGAACCTGTTCCGATATGGAAATAATATCCGCCGAAGCCGGATTTCTTCCCTCCCCTTACGATGTATGCCCCGAAATGCGTCTTATACGGCAATTTGTCTTTTGAAAAGCGTATATCCTTGTTGATACGGTATGTGCAGTCCTTCACTCCGATCCCCTTTATTGCAGGATCGAAAGCCGCGATACCGGCTATAAGCTTCTCAACCAGCGCATTGAATACCGCCCTCGCCTCTTCGTACTGCTGTCTATGAGCGTCGAACCAGAGCTTGTCATTGTTCTGCTCCAGTTGCCGTATAAAATTCAGAATCCTTTCCATATCAGGCCATGTCACGATTTTTACGGGATACCCTGCGGACAATCGCCGCAGCTATCGGGCCGAATACATTGACGGAAGCAAAAGCAAGGCCGACAACTATATCAAAGCTCAAGTCCATGAAACAGCCTTGGTTAAAGATCCTGCCTATCGAATAGCAGACAAGCGTCATGACCACCCATTCGGCAAGAAAAGTGACGGCAAGGGAAAGATTCTTTTTCATACACGCGTTATATTCGTATCAGTAGCAAATATACTGTTTTTCCACGGATTCCTGTACCACGGCATACATTTTTTTGATATTCTGAGGCGATATAAATAACTTTGCGCACAAATGGCAATAAAAGGAACGGAATGAAAATCGTAGTGATAAACGGGACGCAGAAGCATGGAATAACCTACAGGCTTAAAGAGATTTTTCTGGAACCGTTCAGGAATTCCGCCGAAATAACGGAATTTGTGCTGCCAAAGGATTGTCCTTCTTTTTGCTACGGATGCACAAACTGTTTCATAAAAGGAGAACACAGCTGTAAAGACTATGCCTGCGTGAGCATTATCGAGAAGTCCGTTCTGGAGGCAGATCTGCTTGTGATGACTTCTCCGGCATACGCGATGCACGTGACAGGAGCGATGAAAGCCTTGCTGGACCACCTCTGTTACCGCTGGATTTCGCACAGGCCTGCCGCTGAAATGTTCGGAAAGCGTGCGGTTATCATTACACAATGCCTCGGCAGCGGAGCGAGAGCGACAGCCAACGACATAAAGCACAGCCTGTCATGGTGGGGAATATCCGATATAGGCGTGTTCTGCGGAGCGCTTTACGAAGATGTCGTATGGGAGCGGCTCTCGGAAAAGCGGAGAAAAAGGCTTGCGGACGGCATCACGAGACTATCGCGCAGATACGCAAGAAAAGATTATTCACGGCCCGCCCGTACTGGTCCCGCAGTCAGGATGCGATTCATGTTCACACGCCTGCTGCAGAAAAGGCTGCTAAAAAGAGGCCTTGAGACCCTGGACGGGAAATATTGGAAAGAAAACGGGTGGCTTGACGGTGCAAGGCCGTTCACAAGGTAGCCGCTATTGCCAGGCCTGATGAAGGCCACAGCATTGCCGGACATAGCAAAACATTGCCGTACCACAGCATTGCCCGATGAAACATTGCCGGACTTGATAAAGGCCACTGCGTCGCCAGACCTAACAAAACATTGCCGTGTCATAGCATTGCCTGATAAAACTGCCGGACTTGATAAAGGCCACTGCGTCGCCAGACCTAACAAAACGTTGCCGTGTCATAGCATTGGCTGATAAAACTTTGCCGAACATAACAAAATATTGCCGGGCCACAGTATCGCCTGACCTGATGCCGCTACGAGGCGGGGATGCACACGGAAGAGCGTTTATTCTTCCGTGGCAAGTACATTGCAGCCGTAGCCGAGCGATTCGACCGTCCTGATAACCTCCTGTGCAGCAGCGGTGCCTTCAACATCCGCCGTACCTGAGGCAAGGTCCACTTTCACCGATGTCACTCCTTCGAGAGCGCCGAGACCGCGCTCGACATTGGCCTTGCAATGATTGCATGCCATTCCTGTAATCTTGTAAGTCATATTGTTGCTTTTAATGTTTTTTCTTTTGTTGCCGTGAAGACGCATGTACAGCCCCCTTGCCAGCAGCAGGGCAAGCACCGCAGAACAGGCTGTCTGCCACCACGGAATTCCAGCTGACCCGCCATGACAGCATCCGGAGCCCAGAGACCTGCCATGCGGCATGGAGAACGACTCCGGCGGCAAAAGGCTGTCGGTCGCAAA
>CAYLQE010000053.1:0-5408 GCA_964385835.1 uncultured Muribaculaceae bacterium
TCAACTTCTCTATTAATAATAACACAATTCCTCCCAATCTCGTATAAATTTTTTTATACATCCATAAAATTTAACTAACATAGCACACTCATCACTCATCTCACCCAAGCTCACAAAACAGGCATCCCCAATTTAGCCCCCATTCGTTTTAGTATGAATACTTCGCCTCGCAAAGCGCTGCTGGAATAAGAGGACCACATAGTGCCGAGGCGGAAGCCGCAGGGTAAGGTATAATTGCATCAATCCTAATTATCCACGAGGGAAAGAACCGATGAGGATTCCATTATCGCCATCCGAGATGTCGATGGCATCTCCGAGATTGCAAGAGCATAATCATTCATATCATGGAATTCAGTATATCCTGCCGTTGATTTTCCTGAAATATCATCTGGCCATGGTGAAAGCAATAAAAGTCTTCCCTCAGCGCACAGATCAAAATCCTTACCCTGAGGTTTAAATCGATCTCCAAATCCTTTAGCAGTCAATTTAATCACCGATGATCCCATGTCTATAGCGATATTAAGAATTTTCTTCTCTGCTTTATGTATCGCTGGAGAAATTGGAATTGCTCCATTTTCAATTTTTTCTATGCATTCCTTTTCATAATTCTCAAACTCTTGTTCACTCCAACGCCGATGAATTCTGACTGGCAATAGTGAGATGTATCTAAGTAAAAACATATTGCCAAACGCAGCGTAAATTCTGCCTTCAATTCTAAGGTTTAAATGTTTTTTAAAAAGTTGAGGATTTCTCTTTTTCAAGATAAATCTTCTTGGATTATCTTCGACATATCTAACAGCTTTGTCAAATTGTTCGGAATCCCGGATTATGCGGTCAAAGAAAGGATCGAAGAGTTGGCCCGTATGAGTTTTCCCCAATAGCGATTCATAGTGCTTGGAGCAGGCTCCAAAGAATCCAGCTAATTCATTTCCAAGATGCCGCTTAAGTCTTTCTATTACTTTCAATACAATATGAATGTGATCCGGCATAATAACATAGCGAATTATCTTTATTTCGGGATGATAGTAAGAGATATCCAAGATTTCCTTTTCAATCATTTGTCCAATTGGAGAAAGGATAGGATTGATAATTTCTTTGTTTTTCAGTTGGTGGATAGTAACTGGAGGCATACAGCATAGAGGCATAAAGTCAATATCAGGATTTACGACAGAAGTAATGAAATAAACTTTCTTAGCCCTATAATCATGCTTTAGAGAGCGGCGAGGGTGCCGCTTGTTTTTGGACTTAGCTGGAGCGCCCTTAGGAAGAGGTCTGTATTTACCAGCACAAGCAAATGTTTTTTCTTTCATTGTATCTAATATTGTCCCTACGGCTTCCGCCTCAGCACTATGGGCTGCCATTCGTTTTTTTATTACATACGCAAATCCCTGCATTATTATTGTACTGATATGAAAAAATTAAAAATGAATAGTGAAAAATGAAGTGACCCCAAAAGTTATAAAAACTTATTTGGGATCACTTCAAAGTGGAAGCCGCAGGGAAGGGTATAAATGCAAAAACCTAACTATCCGCGAGGAAAAGAACCGATGAGGATTCCATTATCTCTATCTGAGATGTCGACGACAATTGGGAGTTGAAGTATCCTCTTATAGACAACATTAATCAACCGTTTTCCACTTGTAAATATATGGTTGACTTCTTCCATCGTCATAGGTTTGATACATGTATATTGGATAATTATCATCATCAAGAACATAAGTATATCTATAACTATATTGATAATACGGATCTGGATGATAAGAATCTGGTTTTTGATAATTAGTTGAATTAATTGTTTTAATAAGTTTTGTTGGTAATTCTCCAAAATATCCCTGAAGTAAAAGGGGTATACTTACGTATGTAAACAAAAATGAATTACCTTGAATGAAGGTAATAACATTGCCATTATCTTCGGTCGGATAATATTCAAAGTTATCTTCTGCATATAACCTTAGATCGGTATCTTCATCATCATATAGCCAGTTTCTTTCTTTTATTATTATACCGTTATCCCATGTAAAATCTCTTCTTTTAAACACCTCTCCCTGTTTATTCATTTGCATTATAGAGATCAATCTTCCATTTTCATATTCGTATTGATATGAATCACCAATCCAATCAACACATTCCTTAATGAGTCCATCTTGTAACACATATTTTTCTTTACTATTTATAGTTATTAAAGAGTCAGAATAGATTATTTTTCTTATATCTTTATCATCATAGGAAAAAGAAGTGATTCGATCTTCTGTATATTCAAAACTTATCTGATTGTCAGACTCTCCTCCCTTTATTAATCTTTTATTCACTACAATAGGTGTTTCTGGTTCAGGAATTTCTACAATCTCCATATAATCGATTGAATCAAGTTTTATTGAGTTGGTGATCTTTCCGTTCTGATGAATTTGGAGATATTGCGTGTCGGCAAAGTTTGATAAAGTTGCAATTACAATAAATATTGCAAATATTAGTATTTTTTTCATAATTATTGAATATATATTTTTGTTTTTATGATTGTTGATTCCTTCTGTGCGATTGCTATATATAATCCCTTTTGTAAATTAGGCAGTTGAACAGAACCATTATTATTGTATGATGATTGAAATATCATTCTGCCATCAGGTGTATATACCCTTATTTGATATGCTTCAGCAGATGAATTATTCAATTTTAGTATATTAGATCTTGGATCAAATATTAAAGATTCTGTATCATCAAATATTAAAGATTTTTGCGATACATTCTGATTTGAGAAAGAAATCACTCTGAAGATGTCTTTGTTATACGAAAAGAATGATTGTGAATCTAATTCTGAAGAAAATGTGATTGAATTGTCATTAAATCGGATTATTTTATTCTCGATAGGAATTGTAACAATCTCCCCTGTGTTTCCAGTTATCACAATACTATTGTAAGTATCGCCAATTAAGCGTGGAGACCCGCTTAATACACAGATGATAAGGCATAAAAGACTTCTAATAGCGCGCATGATGTTTAAGAATACCATCGAACTCCCCTCTTTGGCAAATAATTATAAAAGAAAAGCGTAGGAGTCTGTATCTGTTGCCATCCTTCTGTTAGAGGCTTCTCGCATTGCCTTTTGGAGTTGGATGGCAACGCAGAAGCCCACGCTTGTATATGCAACTATAGCACCAGACTTGCAATCCTCGCGGATTGCAATGCCGATGAAGATGTAGCATATCCATATGGGCGTCTACCGTTGCTTAATCCTTGACTCCAATGAAATTTTGCGAGAATTTCTAACAATCAAGTGATTAGCGTCAGATAAACGCTTTCATAAATATTAAAAGTTCCCGCTGCCTGAAGTTTACGTCTACTCTTAGACCATCCCACAGCGTGGATTCGACTGCAAAATTAACAAAAATCCGCCAACCCCACAACCCTTTATGCTCTAAAACATAAAAATCCAATCCTGCAAGCTGTTATATCCCTTGACAAATCTGCGATACCAGAAGAGAGCTCCAAGCCGAAACATAAGATCCTTACGACAGCAAGTCAGGATAATTTTCAATTATGCGAAAGAAAAAAAAACAAAAATATTTCAAACTGCATTCCTCAATGAAGCCAAGGGCATGCGCAAGTCTCAAATACTTGTCTACGGGGCTTTTTTACTGCCAAATTACAATTATATTAATTATTTTGATTAACTTTGCATTAAAAGAAGGACTTTATGGCTAAAAAAATTAAATACCCGGTTGGAATCCAAACTTTTTCTGAAATTATTTCAGAAAATTACTTATATGTAGACAAGACTGATCTAATCTACGATTTGGTTGACTCAAGCAAATATGTTTTTCTGAGTCGTCCACGCCGATTCGGGAAAAGCCTTCTTATGTCTACTCTCGCTTCTTATTTTAAAGGGGAAAAAGAATTGTTCAAAGGCTTGAAGATTGCTGAATTGGAATCGGAATGGAAATCCTATCCGGTATTCAGATTTGATTTAAGCCCTACCAATTATGCAGATGTAGACCGCCTCATTTACAGAATAAACGGTTGTCTGAATAGTATTGCGGATGACTACTCCTTGATAGCCGAAGGACCTAATAATTCGGAAATATTTTCGAGTCTGATAAAACAGGCTTTTCTTAAATATGGGGAAAAGATTGTCATTCTCATTGATGAGTATGACAAACCGATTCTCGATTGCCTTCATGACAATGATCTTAATGAAAAACTTAAGGCAGAACTCAGGGGATTTTATTCTGTAATAAAATCATGCGATGAATATATAAAATTTGCCATGTTGACCGGAATCACCAAATTTGGTAAAGTTTCTGTATTTAGTGGAATCAACAATCTTCGGGATATCTCCATGCTATCTAAATATAATGGAATATGTGGCATTACTGAAACCGAATTCCACAATTCTTTCAAGAATTCAATTTCTCTTTTTGCTGCTGAAAATTCAATTTCAGAGGAAGAGGCTTGGAAAATTTTCAAGAAGATGTATGACGGCTATCACTTTGCTGATTCCGGGGAATACATATACAATCCATATAGCGTTCTTAATGCTTTCAATGATGGTCAGATTGGAAGTTATTGGTTTAATAGCGGATCCTCCAATTATTTAATTAAACTAATCGAAAACAATTCTTATAAACTCGACAATCTTGAAGGCGCTGAAAGAACAGAGATTGAACTTAGTGATATCACAAGTATTAATCATGATATAGTCCCTCTTCTTTATCAATCTGGATATCTTACCCTAAAAAAGACTATTCCCAACATAGGTTTCGGCAATGCACCTAAAGAATTTGTTCTTGGATTTCCAAACCATGAAGTAAATGCTGCCTTTTGGGAATCTCTGGCTAAACACTTCTACCGTGGCATTGATGGCAATTCGGCTTTCAATCTTCGTAGATGCGTTAATGATGTCAATGAGGGACGTCCGGAAGATTTTATGCTCAGATTGAAGAGCCTTTTTGCTGATACAAACTCTGAATTCGAGAAAAACAAGGAAATACATTTCCAAAATATGATGGCAATTGCATGCAAGATGATGGGGCTTGCTGTCCGCACAGAAGTTCATTCCTCAGCGGGAAGATGCGATATGCAAATACACACCTCCAATTATGTATATATCTTCGAATTCAAGATAGACGGCACTCCCGAAGAAGCCATGAATCAGATTTTGGAAAAAGGCTACGCTATCCCATTTGAATCAGATCCAAGAACAATCTTTCTCATAGGAGCCAACTTTCAAACTAAAACCAGAACGCTCAACGCTTGGATCATAGACAAACTTAAATAATAAGTGCCCATCTCAAATTTATGAGATGGACTCTAAGTAGCACACTCCAAACGCCTCATTCTCATTTATTTCATTATTATCAATTATGATTACACAAACTGAATTCCGCCTCAAGCCTTTATCAAGAGGTTGCCAC
>CAYLQE010000054.1:0-5167 GCA_964385835.1 uncultured Muribaculaceae bacterium
CCGAAGCCAAATAAGCCTTCAGAGCATCTTCTATCTGTATGTCAAGATTCTTATCAATAACTGTATAAATTGGATGTCTAACTGGTAGACTATTGGTTGTCCATTAGTTTTATTTCCCAAGTGCCTTTCTTTGTCGCTCCTTTACGATAGAGAAATATGCCCTTTGCCTCTAACTGTTTACGTTGGTAACGTATCTGGTCAACCGTCAGCCCTAAGTCAGAAGACAAAGACTGAAAAGTAATAGATGGATTTACAGTTATGGCTTTCAATAAGTTATCCTGAATTTCAGAGATGTTTCTTGATCTTGCAATTTCAAGAAATTCTTTGGGCTTTTCTTTGGTAAATTCTTTGGTTTCTTTGGTAATTTCTTTGTCGTTGGCTTCAGAAGACATGAAAGCGGAGGATATGCCTTCTTCGCCTTCGTGGCATGGGATACGGACGAGGAATGAGAGGCGGTCTTCATCAGTCTCGAAGGTGGCCGCCGGGGAACCGTTACGAGCTAATTCACGTTGGATTGTTGGAATACCGGTATTGCGGCCTTCTGTCAAAGATAACTCTTTCAAGAACTCGCCGAGACGACGGTTACGGTAATAACGGCTCACCATGCGTTGTCCTTTCTGAATTGCATCCATTGGAATGGAGCGATCGGGACCGGTCGCACTCGTTATTGTGATTTCGTATGGCTGAACTTCCACAACGATAGGAGTACGTGAACGATAGTCTCTATGATAAAACGCATTACAGATAGCCTCTTCAATAGCTTTCTCAGGATAGTTATATATGCGTTTGCTTGGGCCTGATGTTTGTTTGATAATATGCAGCTGAATAACCATTGTGCGCAGATAACGCATAGTTTCCTCAATCATCTGAGGCACAGTTCCACGGATAGGGGGCACCTCCTTAAAGTTGCGTGGATTTTCAAACACACCTTCAGGGAAAATGACAATCTCAACTTGAGTATAGGGAAAGAATTTCTCAGGATTTGGGCAGAACATCATCGCCGCCACATTCTTGATCATCCGGTTCTCCTTCGGCCCAACAAAGAGATCCATCTGTTCAAGGACAGATTCCAAACCACTCCCGTCAAAATCATTAGCAAGTTTGCTACCTATCTTATGAAGATAGTCAAGAACATGAACGCCTGAAATATCATTGATGGTTATTTCAGGATTCCCCCTATCATCAAAAGGCACGCGGTTTGCCATTTCCCGGAGTTCATCAAGTACATAACCCTTTGCTTCGATAGTGGAGGATCCGGAACGAATATAATATTTTCTCTGAGGATTATTCTTAGAAGTGACATATTCCGGCACGTCATATGGACGGTTGATTCCGGATGGACACCATATCACAAGGATAGTTTTTCCATCCACCTCTATAGGTTCAGTGCGAGGAAGATAGTATGGGTTTATCTTATTGTTATAATTGGTAATATCCTTTTGGATATCGTCAATCTGCTCAATGGGGATGCCTTGAACCGGACGTTTTGCAACTCCATTTTCCTCATCTACGCCGACAAGGATATATCCGCCACCGATATTGTCGAAATCGTTGGCGAACGCACAGATAGAGCGGTAGATCCTATCAGGATTCCACCCTTTCTTAAACTCAATCCGGTTGGATTCAACTTTCCTCTGCTTCAGCAGTTCATCAACATTTATCGGTAGTGCCATATCTTTTATTGGTCTTATTATAATTAAATTATTACAAATCTTTTACCTCTGGCAGCATTCAGAAACGCACACGCAACCGCATACCGTCTTTCAATCCGCCAGCAGTCTTCTTCAGCTCCAGAATCCTTGACTCATCCGTAGCAATCAATGCCTTTATATCTTCAGTGGTTATATACTCTTCTACATCTATTATTCTTCCTCACTATAGTATATCTTATAAAACGTTCCTTTTGCGTCTATACCTTTTTCAATATTATCTGAATTCCCATTTATGGTTATCTGAATTTTTTTATCAAGATTTATAGTCCTTTTATATGAGCGCTGTTGTTTCTTAAATGCAGATTCAGAAAGAGGAAATTCATTTTCGATATTAATATTTTTAGTAGATTCATACTCTTCTTTATAGCTTCTGAACTTCGTAACAATATCGGGATCTGCTATAACCTCTAGTTCAAAATCAGAAATATTAAAAGAATCATTATCTTTAAAATAATTCAAAGATTTATTCAATAAATCTACCTTCTCTTTTTTCGAGATATCATTAGACTGAGATAATCCTTTCGTAACAAAAGATTTTGTCAACGACATTACGTTTTCAGTATTTGAATACGCATCTTTTATTTGCTGTATATGCAAAAAATCCTCTATCCAATAGCGAGCATCTAGCCCCTTATTCGTGTTATCGACAATAGCAATAACATAGCCGGAATCCTTACTCTTATTGAAGATCAAGCATCCCTTATCTAGTTTTTTTATGTTCGTACCGACCTCACTATTTATAGAAAATCCGTCTTCTGCGGGCAATAATTTGAGAAATCTATCTTTAGATTCTGATTTGAAAATTCCTATAGCGTTCACGTAGTCCCCGTTAAGGATGCAATTCTCAATATAAGCTATATATAAATCTCCTGCCTTTATCTTTGGATGCGAACTCTGCTCATACAAATATTTTGCTATTTTTGCAGATTCAGCTATAAAATTATTCCTATTATTAAAAATCGCAGAAATATATGCATATATTGTGTTCAATTTCACATCAGATTGATGCGAAAAATGATAATAATCCTCTTTTTCAACGAAAGACTTAAAGAAATAGTCACACATAGCTTCTAGTGTCACCGTATTCATTGAAAGCTCGTTTGATGCAATTCTTACACCATCATCAGCAGCTTTGTTGCCAACAAAGTGAGCAATACAATTACTTATCTTTGAGTCGTATAACTGTATCATTTTTAGATTCATTAATTGTTAAAGAGTCGTTCTTTATAACGATCTGAGTATCCATTGTTTTCGGAAGATTAGACTCAATTTTCTGTGGAGCGGGTATCAGAAGTTTATTCCAGATGGAAGAATAATTGAAGCAACAAAGGCTAATTACACCATAGAATAAAACAATGATGATATAATAAGCGCTCATAGATTTAAATCGTTTTTCAAGAGTCTCATGTTTATAAATATTAAATTGTTCTTTTGAAATATAGTTATGGGTAATACTTTTCCAGTACTCGAGATCCTTTAAAGATTTATGCATATCCATGCCATCAAATACAACTTGAAGTACAATTGATATAAGAAAATATATACCAAAAGCATAGAAAACATAATTAATCAAATTATTCTCATATAGCTTTTTTATATCATCTATCTGAGAAAACAATGTGATTCCAACCAACACTAGGGCGGCCAGAACATCTCTTAAAAGATTACTCAGTATTGAACGAACCTTTTCAGAAACGGAATCTGTTATGCTCTTTATATCATTCAATAGTTCTTTTAATTCATTCTGGTATTCAGCTTTTCTGTCCAATAAAATGAACCGATATTGCTCTTTGATTTGAGATTCAATATCAGTAATCCTACGTTTCAATCCATCATATAAGTTTACACCGCTTTTTAAGTCCAAAGAAACACGATCTGTAAATAAATTTTTCTTTACATTGCAATTATCACTGTTTTCAAATACCCATTGAACAATCGAGATAAGAGTTTTCTGATAGTCGACAAGTTCATCTGCTGAAAAATTATTACCAGCAACATGAGTTCGAATTATTCTAGGTCCCCTTATAATTATTTCTTTATCAGATGATACCTCATCACATAAAGAACATAACAACACATGAATAGAATTCCGGTAGAAATATTTGGAGTAATCCGTAACCTCTCCAAATGTGACAATATGCTTCTGAGGAGAAATAATAAACTCTTCCTGGCACCTTATCCGTATAGTTGATTCTATTAAATCTGAAGAAATTTTAATATCTGAACTCCATATACTTATGTCGTCAGAATCATTTACAATGAAATTAGGACCACCAAAAGATTTGTTCAAATCTTGAACGTATATATGAATGCAGTTTTCATTAAATGGATTATCTGACCTAAAGGGATCCGTGTCATCAGCCCATTTTAAAAATTCCTGCTTTAGTAGAAAAAAAGTATGTATAATCCCATGTGAATCAACCTTATTGAGCCACACGCTTTTATTTATATGAATATTCCATACATCCTTATTGCTTATTACGTCGAGGAATTCTTCAATAGAGTAAGGGTCATTGTCTATACGCAAAGTAATTGCTGATGAAATTCCAATTTCATCAAGACTCTCATATAATTGAGAAAAATACGTCTTGGAATAGCGGTCACCGAATGTCCCACTAAGTGTCAAATTGGACCAACTCTCATTTTTGCTAGTCGATACAAGAGCGAGTAATTGTAGATTAACAATTATTTTACTGAATTCCATTACTGTATCTCCTTAATCTCACTAGTTCTAATTGTTATCGTATACTGTCCTCTCTGATCTTTGTTATTTGAAATTGTTATATTCTTTTCTTCAGGCGCTCCTTCCCATTCGATTTTCACACCTTCGGCTGTCTGCCTGATATTTTTAGACTCACGTTTATTCAAAGCATCCTTTTTAGGTTCGAAAATCTGACCATAAAGACCATTGTCTATAAGGTAACTTTTTAGAGAATCTCTTAATATAGATTGTTTCTCTAAATCGTTATCTTGCACAACAGCCTCAATGAATTTATCAGAATTAAACTCATCAACACTCATTAAATAATTTTTCGCACGAGTTTTATAAACTGATGGTTCTCCGATATTTTCGCCCCTATTCAAGCTTGCCCACTTTCTTGCACTTGTTAGGGTTTTAGTTGTTAAATCTCTTTCTGTTTCTCTTGGAAGTACTGATAGAAAGTTTCCAAAAAACTTTGTTATTTTTGAAGGGCAGCTTCTATCATAGACCAATACATCCCATATAACTCTTGGAGATACGTCAATCAATGCGACTTTCTGTATTGCGGTTTTATCTTCGCTAAATGTATTCTTTACTTCCTCTAATAAGGCCTTATTTCCCTTTACCTTATATTCATAGACCTTTTTATGGTCTAATTTGATGAGAAACAATAGTTTCCTGTTATGGATCGATGCCACGGAAACAATAAAGACACCATTGTTAGTGCTTTGATTATGTGCAGTTTTAAATCGGC
>CAYLQE010000055.1:0-4703 GCA_964385835.1 uncultured Muribaculaceae bacterium
GTGGACGAATATCAGGACGTCAATCCCATTCAGGACGAAATTATAAGCGCGGTTGCCGGCGGCGACGTTTTCTGCGTGGGCGATTTAAAGCAGGCTATATACGGTTTCCGCGGCAGTCGGTCGCGCTTCTTTTCGGATAAGTGCGGACAGGTTTCGAAGCGCGGCGAGTACGTAATTCTGCCCGACAATTTCCGCAGCGGCGAGGGTGTAATCGATTTCGTGAATAAGCTGTTTTCCGGCGTGATGGTGCCGCCCGTGTGCGAGTTCGATTATTCCGACGGGCACGCGATGCGCGGCGGCGCAATGTATGACGGCAACCGCGGAAGAGCGGAAATCTGTCTTTTCGAGAGCGGCGAAAACGCAAAAAAAGAGGCGAGCGGAGTGTATTCCGTAAGCGGCGAAAAGACCGCAGCCAAAGAATTTTCCGCCGAGGGGCTTGCGGTTTTAGCCCTTGTAGAGGAGGCTTTGAAAAGCGAATACTACGACGCGGACAGCGGCAGGTTTGTAAAGGTTCAGGCGGGCGATATATGCGTGCTCACGCGCAAGCGTGCAAACAAGAGCGCGCAGGGTATAGTGCGCGCGCTGTCGTCCAAATACCCCGTTGCGGGCGCGGCGGAGGTCAATATCTGCGACCGCCCCGAAATAAGGCGTATGCTTGATATCTTGTCATACCTCGATAACGGCGAGCAGGACGTGCCGCTCGTTACCGCGCTTTTATCGCCTTTGGGCGGATTGACGGAAGCCGAGCTTGCAAAGGTGCGCATTTTCGGCGGAACGGACAGAAACGCGCCCAAATTCGGGGAGTGCTGTAAACTCTATTCGGAAAAGAAGTCCGACAGTATTTCACAAAAGCTTAACACGTTCTACGAACGTTCGGATAGGCTTCGCACGCTGTCGGGCAGCATAGGCGCGGCGCGGCTTATAGACGAAATTATGCGCGTTGAGGGCTTTTCGTCGGCGTTCGATACCGAGCAGAAACTCATTGCGCTGCGGCGGCTGCAAAGGGAGGCGGCTTCGCCCTCGGGCGAGCTGTATCTTTCTGCGTTCCTTGCCAAAATCAAGGCGGGCGGAAACAAGGTGACCGCTCCGTCCGCGCTGGCTTCGGACTGCGTAAAGGTTATGACTATGCACGCGTCCAAGGGACTGGAATTTCCCGTTGTGATTATTGCCGATATTGCGGTGGGCTTCGGCGGCGACGAGCGCGCCGAAATGCCGTTCGACGACGACTTTGGATTTGCTCCGCGCTGTTTCGGCGATAACAGAACGTACAGCACAACCGTGCTTCGGCGGCTGTACTCCGCGCGTAAGGACAGAGAGGAGTTGAGCAACGAAATCAACCTTTTCTACGTTGCCTGCACGCGCGCGAAATATTGTCTGCACGTGCTTACAAGCAAAGCGGAAAGCTACGATTTAATTAAGGCTAATTTTGCCGAAAATTACGCTGATTTGTTCGACGTTTCGGCGTTTACCCCCCGAATATTGCCCGTTGAACAGCAATTCGGGGCAAATCACGGGGGTGTGAAAAGGGTGCTTGATTGCAGCCGCGCCGATACAAATCTGCTTGAAAATCTGCGCGAAATCACTACTTTTAAGTACCCCTTCGAACAGGGTGTGGAACTGCCCGTAAAGAGCTCGGCTTCACAGCTTTTGACCTTGCTCGGCGGCGGCGAAAACGCAGACCTTTTATTCGACGACGAGATAGAGAGCGGCGCCGACACAAGCATAGACGCGGGCATTGCATACCACAGATTTTTGGAACTTTGCGACTTTAAAATCAAGGACGAGGGCGGTATTAAAGCACAGCTCGACCGCTTTGTTTTGTCGGGTATGCTCACGGAAAATCAGAGCGGACTTTTGGATATTTCGCGGCTTTCACGGATTTTGAATATGCCTGCGTTCGACGGCATAGACGGCGGCTCGGCTTACAGAGAGCGCGAGTTTGTGTGCAGACTTCCCTCCGCGGACTACGTTGCTCTGCGCGGCGGCAACGGAAACGTTGAGGTGTGCGCGGACGACGGAAACAGCGTTATCGTACAGGGCGCAATCGACTTACTGCATATCCGCCGCGAGAACGGCACGGCTGTTGCGGCGGACATAATCGACTATAAATACACCTCGCACGGAGACGAATATCTGCGCAAAAAATATCTGCCGCAGCTTGCGCTGTATAAAAGCGTGGTAAGCAAGATTTACGGACTTAAAGAAAGTGCGGTGACAACTACGATAATAAACATACGCGCGTGCCGCCAGATTGATTTGGTTTGACATACCTCTACAATAAACGACATTTTAACACGGTTACTGCGCGGCTTTGTCGGGTATAATTAGCGCGTATGGAAAGTGTTGCACAGTTTTTTAAAAGTGTTTTAAACCAGTTTGGCGAAGCGAATTTCGGTTTGCTTGCCGTGATAGATTTGGCGGCGTTCGGAGTGGTGTGCGTTGCCGCGTTTTTGGGTTGCGCGTGCTCCGAAAGACTGCGCGCCCGCGACAAGCGCGTATTTTTAAGTATAGTAAACGCGTTTACCGCAGTAACCTTAGCGGTATTTTTAACCGAATTTTCACTGGCGCAGTCGATTGCGGTATCGGCTGTTTTGTGGTGCGCAGGGTATCTTTTTTACGGTGTTCTTACGCTGTTCAGACCCAAAAAGCGCGACGCCCGCATAACAAATCAGGTACCTGTTGCAACCGTTTCGGCTATGCAGCCGCGCAATGTAAAAACAGGTCAGAGCGTGCAGAGTGCGCCCTCGGCGGCAGTCAACAGCGTGGTGCGGCTGGAACACGCATTGTCCATTGCCGACAAACTGCTCTTGAAAAATCTGGGCAGGGGCGACAGGCAGGAGCTTGAAAAAATAAAAACCGCCCTCACCGTATTAAAGGTAAAGGGCGTGCTTTCCGCACAGGAGGGCGAGGCGCTCAACGATATGTTCAACGCGCTGTTAAAGCTTATGGCTAAGTACGATTTGTAATTTTTTCAGCAACCGCACAGCGCGCCGATAAGCATATCCTTTGCGGCGATTTCGGCGGAAACTCCGTCGTCTTTTAAAATGGCAACGTCGCCTATGACAAGTCGCTCGAACGCAAACTTGCGCTTGCCCGAGTGCGCGAAAATCAGGCGGTTGCTCTTAATTGTAAAGTCGTCTATGAGCCCTAAAAATTTGCCGTCGGACGAATAGAGAGGGATACCGAGCTTTAAACGGTACCCTTTTTTGTTTTCTTTACCCGTGACCAAAAAGGTTGCGGCTCCGCCCGAAAATTCGCACCCCGCGCTCTCGGCAAAGAACTCGTTTTCGTGTTCGTTGCAGCATATATAGCCCTCAATCATATCTTTAACGCAGCTTACAGACATAATGTAGCCGCGCTTTTTTTTGTCTTTACTGGAAATGTTGGTGCAAAAAATCTGACTTGCTTTCATTTTCGTTTCTCCTTACACGCTATCATATTATCTGCGCCGCATTTTGAGCACGCAAAATTTTGACTTATACTGTCGAAGTTAAATTTTACCAAAAATTTCCTAAAAAGGTTTACAGTAGACTTGACAGGTGTAAACTTTTGCTGTATACTTTTCTCACTTATGGCTACATTGAAAAAGAAATACGACGTGGTAATCGTCGGCGCGGGCGTTGCGGGGCTGAACTGTGCCTTGAACCTTCCGCGCGATAAGTCGGTGCTTATAATATGCAAAAAGTCTCCGCGCCAAAGCGACAGCTATCTGGCGCAGGGCGGCATATGTATGCTTCGCGGCGACTTCGATTACGACGAATATTTTAACGACACCATGCGCGCGGGGCATTACGAAAACAATCCCGCCGCGGTAGAGTGTATGATTAAGGGCTCGCGCGGGATAATTGCCGACCTCGAAGAGTGCGGGGTGGACTTTAAGAAAAACCCCGACGGCACTTTCGCCTGCACGCGCGAGGGCGGACACACCTCGCCGCGCATACTCTTTCACGAGGACTGCACCGGCAAGGAAATAACCTCGAAGCTGATGAAAAAGGTTGAGGGGCTTAAAAACGTGCAGATTGAGCCCAACGTCGCAATGCTGGATATTATCGAGGGCGGCGGCGAGTGCTTCGGGATTGTGGCGTACTCGGCGAAGGACAATGCGGTTAAGTTTATCTACTCAGACTACACCGTACTGGCGACGGGCGGCATAGGCGGCGCGTTCGGGTATACGACCAACTATTCCGTTCTGACGGGCGATTCGCTTGCAATCTGTCTGAACCACGGTGTGGCGGTAGACAATATTAATTATATACAGGTGCACCCGACGACGCTTTACACAAAAAAGCGCGGCAGGCGGTTTCTGATTTCCGAATCGGTCCGCGGCGAGGGCGCGCACCTTCTGGACAAGAATTTCAACCGCTTCACCGACGAATTGCAGCCGCGCGACGTGGTTAAAAACGCGGTGCTCGAACAGATGAAAAAGGACGGCACCGACTTCGTATGGCTGGACTTGCGCCCCGTGCCGAGGGAGGAAATCGAGAGCCATTTTCCGCAGATTGTAAAGCGGTGCGCCGAGGAGGGCTACGACGTTTTCACCGAGTGCATACCCGTCGTGCCTGCGATACACTATTTTATGGGCGGCGTTCGCAGTGATTTGAACGGCAGAACGACCATGCCGAGACTGTACGCGGTGGGCGAAACGTGTTGTAACGGCGTTCACGGCAAAAACAGACTGGCTTCCAACTCGCTTCTGGAAAGTC
>CAYLQE010000056.1:0-4326 GCA_964385835.1 uncultured Muribaculaceae bacterium
TTTTTTATTTATAAGGAAAGTGCGATTCATTATAAACAAATAAAAATGGTTTAGATTTATTCTAAGCCACTTAAAGAAGATTAAAGTGTGTACTTTAATTTTTTTCTTCTCTAATTAACATTGTATGTCCACAATATGGACAGTCCATTTTAGGTTTACTTTTCTTTCCTATAAATTTTAAAAATCCTTGTTGTTCTGAAACTATAAATCCTGGCACTGGATCTAGCTTCCCACATTTAGTACACTTGAAAATGTAGATTTCTTCATCTTTTCCGAAATATGATTGTGCTTCTTTTAGTAATCTTTGTGCTTCTTTTTCTTCATTCATCTAAAACCATCCTTTATGTATAAACACTATTATAGTATACCATTATGTTATTACAAATTGGACATTTTAGTGGATCTATTTTAAATTCAAGAAGATACATATATCTCCATTTTTCCATTTTCTTTTTATATTCTGATTTTTCAGGTGTTTGAATTTTAACCATATTAATATTAACTTTAGTAGAGTTATGGTAAGCACCATAAAACCTAATTTGTTTGAAATTATAATCTGGTATGTGAACAATGATTCTTGAAATAAATTCGCATGCATGAATTTTTTCTATCACAATTAAATCATCTTGATGTCTTTGATACCAAAATGTTACGTAGGTTCCATCATAATCAATTATTCTAGATTCAGCCATAACAGGTCTTGCAACATATCTACAAACATATTTAATTAAATCAACATAAGACTTAAATTTAGAAGGAGGAGCAAAGACATAAAAACCATCTTTGTATCGTAAATATAAATCGTTTTTAAGTTTTCTAAATTTTTGTTTACCAATATCTTTTTCCAGTAAATCTAACAAAACTTTCATCCATCTTTTTCTAAAAGAAGGATAAGAGAAGAAATTAACTGAAACAAAAGAATTAGTAATATTAGAAATACCACCATCTAATAAAATGATGTGAATATGAGGATTAAAAACAAGACTTCTACCAAAAGTATGAAGAATAGAAACAAAAGCAGGAATCAAATTATATTTTTTGTATTTTTGTTTTAACCAAAAATTGATAGTAATTTGAGAAGCTTTAAATAAATAATGTAATCTTTTTCTATTTTTTCTAAAGAATCTCCTTAATTCATCAGGAATAGTAAAAACAACATGTCTATGTTTAAATCTAAATAATTTAGAGAAAATAGAGTTTTCACGATGTTTGTTATACTTGTTACCACAAGAAGAACAAACTCTAGACTTACAGGAATGAAATAAAACTTTTTCTTTACCACAATCAGGACATTTAAAACAAGTAAAACCCAAAGAAATAGTTTTACATTTAAGCATTCTATCAACGTTATTAATAACAACTTTTCTAATTTTAATATGTGGAAAAGAGTTAAGAAAGATAAGCCACCAATCAAGAAAGATTTGTCTAATAGTAAAAAGAACTTTTCTATTTTTAACTTTTTCTTTATAAAGCTGAAAAATTTTATCATTTTGAGTACAAACAATCATAAGAATCACTACAAATATTTTACAACAAATAAAAAGCAACCACAAAGTGGTTGGCGAATGAAATTTATTTCATTCTTTTTTTATTGAATCATTAATACTTTATTCTTTTATTTTTTGTAGTGTAAATATTTGTAAATAATTTTATAAAATTTATTACTATTGTAAAATTGATTTGAGACCTTATATAAAGGTATTTAAGAGATTATAATAATTTAAAAAATAAATTTTGACTGTTTTTATTCCCTATTTTTATTTTAGCTTGTTTGATACAATTAACTTATATAAGGAAATCTTGGAATGGTTTGAATATTACATACTTTTATCAAGTTTAAAACTTTATATTAAATGGAGGTGAGGTTTAATAAATAAATCATAAAAAACATATTATTTTATAAAGAAAGTTTGAGGTGAAAAAATGAAAAAGAAAATATTAACATTATTATTTATTGCTATAATGACTTTATCATTAGTTGGTTGTGGTAAAAAAGAAGAAAAATCTGAAGATAATAAACAAAATTCAAATGAACAAGTAGAAAAGGAAAATAATTTAGTAAGAAAATTATATGATATGTTAGAAGTATATTTTATACCAGATGTTTATCCTAATTTTGCTTCCTATAATAATAGTAATTTCTATATGGATAAAGAAATTAAATATGAAGATTTAAGTGATGAATCTAAACTTTATTATGCATATAATACTATCGAGAATATTGAGAGAAAGAACTTTAATTCTTGTAACGAATTAAAAGGTTATTCATTTAATGGTAAAAAAATTTCTAATATCTGTGAATCAGATAATGAAGTAATACAAGAGGGTACTAGTGGAGATTGGCGCTTTGAAAATGTTGATGAAGAAATGTTAGAAAAGGCTTATCACAATATGTATGGCCAAGATAAAAAAATGCCATTAACTTCTTTTACAAAGCATGTTATAGGTGCTTGTGTATATTCTAAAGAAAAAGCTAATTTCTTATGTTTTACACAAACTGGTTCAGATACTTCATTAAATCATGGTGAAACAAAATATGAACGCTTTGTAGAAAATGAAGATTCTATCGAAATATATGATCGTTATATTTGGACTAGGGTAACTCCTGATGGTGAATCTTATTATAAATCTCGTTTTAACGAAAAAGAATTAATAAATTCAAAGGATAAAGATTTTAGTAAAGGTGCATTATATAAACATACTTTTAAAAAGGATAAAGATGGTAATTACTATTGGTATAGTAGTGAGAGAGTTGAATAACTAATAAATATATCAACCCTGATTTTTAATTTTGATTTATTTAAGATATGTTTTATGTAACTTAAAAGTTGAATTTATTAACTTGCCTTTTGGTAGGTTAATAAATTCTTTTTTTTTGGTTATATTTTAGTTGAAACAAGATAATGAATTGTTTTTAGAAAGGGAAAGTCGTAATGAATTTTGTAAAAGAATTTTTTTCTTCATATGGAAGTAGTCTTCTTAATTCAATTTATATCTGCTTAATGGCTTGTTGCTCTTATATTGGGTTAAAGATAAAAACATCTGTAGAAAAATATGAGAAAGATAGGATAAAAAAAAGAATTGTAGAAGATTCTGTTAAATATGTAGAACAAGTTTATGCAAAGTTAAGCAGTAAAGAAAAGTATAAAAGGGCTGAAGAAAATATTCTAATTTTGTTTAAAGAAAACAATATTGTTGTTACAAATTTAGAGTTAAAAGTATTGATAGAATCGGCGTGCAATGAGTTTGCACAAAATACTAAGGAAAAAATAAAAAGGGATTGAAAAAATAGATTTTATTTTATGCAATTCCTTTTAAGGTGATTGCTCAGGAGTAGTTGCCTATGTATCAATTTCATAAAAATAAAATTAATATTATTTTAGCATATAGCTATTTAAAGATTATGTTTTGTATTTGGTTGAGTTATATAAGGCATAATTTTTTTTTGTGTTTTGAAAAACAAATCATAAGAAATAAATCCCCACCTTCAATTAACTAATTCAAAAAAGTTAATTGGAGGTAAAAATGAAAAAAAGACAAAAAAGTAACGATAATCCTTATACTTTAGGATTTGATGAAGGAAAGCAAACATATACTGTAGAATTTGTTGATAACAAGAAACTTATACACAAGGTGGATATATCTGTAGAGGTTTATCAAGCATTTGATAAATTTGAATTAGAAGATATTTCTCAAATACATAAATATAGAAAACATATTGAGCATTCAGAAGTTTATGAAGAAACTTTGAATACTAGAATGATGGACAAGACAACTACTTTGGAAGAACAAGTAGAAGAAAAAATTTTGATAGAAGAATTGAAGTCTATTATAAATTTATTATCTGATATTCAAAAAAGAAGAATCAAAATGTATTATTTTGAAAATATGACCTTAGAACAGATTGCAAAAATTGAGGGTTCTACGCATCAAGCTATAAGTAAAAGCATTAGCAAGGGAATAGATGAAATAAGAAAAATTATGAAAAGTTAAATTTTTGGGTTGCAAAACTTCATTTAAAGTGCCAAACAAGTGAAAGGGATGATAAATCACTTTCACTTGTTTCTTTTTATGAAACAGGATCTTTGACAATTTATAGACTATTCATCAAATACATTCCTGGTATGTGTAGCACTTTAGTAAGTACGCTTGTCGATCAATGCTTGACTATAAAATTAGATTTGCACCTAATCTGCAATGAAACATATTAGTAATAATGATACTTTCGTATAGCCACAGATTCAACCAATGGGTACGATTTTGTGAGAACCACAAGAAGGTGAAATTCCTATGGCGTTATTTAGCAAATAACCATTTGATGAATCC
>CAYLQE010000057.1:0-4172 GCA_964385835.1 uncultured Muribaculaceae bacterium
ACGCTCGCCCACGCCGGCGAATACGGAGAATCCGTTGTGTTTCTTCGCGATATTGTTGATAAGCTCCTTGATGAGCACTGTCTTGCCCACGCCGGCGCCTCCGAAAAGGCCGATCTTGCCGCCTTTGAGATAAGGTTCGAGCAGGTCGATCACCTTGATTCCGGTGAAGAGCACCTCCTGCGATGTCGCCAGGTCCTCGAATTTCGGAGCCTCGCGGTGTATAGGGAAGCCGGTGTCCCCGGGGATTTCTCCCAGGCCGTCTATCGTGTCTCCGACCACGTTCATCACGCGGCCTCTTATAGCTTCGCCGGCCGGCATGCAGATCGGATGGCCCGAGCATACCGCCTCCATGCCGCGCCACAGGCCGTCAGTCGAGTCCATGGCGATGGTGCGCACGCTGTCCTCGCCGATATGCTGCTGTACCTCCACTACGAGTTCTCTTCCGTCCTTCCTTCTGATTGTCAGGGCGTCGTTGATCCGCGGGAGGGCGGTTTTCGCATTGTCCCGGCTGTCGAAATCGAAGTGTATGTCGACTACAGGACCGATTATCTGTGAGATATGACCGACGATATTTGCCATTTCTGTACCGGTTGAACTGTTATAATATGCCTGAAAGTGCGGCATTCAATGACTTAAGGCTGATGTCGTCCGCCCTTGTCATGTCCTTGCCGTCAAAAATGAATACGCTTGGAAGAGTCTCCAGGCCGTATGCGCCGATGCTGCGTCCCGAAGGGTCGCATACATTGATCCACGGAGTGTTCTGCTCGCGTACTACCATGGCCCATGTCGGCTTGTCGCATCCGACACATACCGAATATATCTGAAGCCCCTTTTGAGAATACCTGTCGTAGACGGGGCCGAGGACTTCCGTGTTGAACATCTTGTTGGTGGCGTCGGCAGCGCTCCAGAAAACGAGCATGCACGCCTTGCCGGCATGGTCTGACAGCTTTACGCTCTTGCCGTCCATTCCGTCGAAGTCAAGGTCGATGTAAGGAGCCTCCCTCGCGGCCTGCAGTATGGAATTCACCTTGATCCTGCGCATGCGCGAATCGGCCTCCGAGCGAAGCATGGAGACGTATCTGGATTCGGGATATGCCGCGGCCAGCGAATCAGCCACGTTGCTGAATATAATGCCGTCCGACAGCTGGAAGAACAGGGGAGTGTCGCCTATCTTCGAGAACAGCACAGGCACTACGGACAGGGAGTGCGAGTTTTCAAGCACATATTTCACCTGGCTGCGGTAGAAGTCTATGAACTCTTTCACAGGCAGCGTCTCTTTTGCGTTTATGGCTGCGAGGGCCGCCTCGTTCTCCTGCAGCGCGGCGCAGTCCGCCGAGCCCTTTACGCTCCATGAACCGAGCGTGTCGCATACGATCTCCACCTTGTCGCCTGCAGAAAGAAGCAGTGAGGCGATGCGGCTGTTGCCGTAATACAGGTAGAAGAATTCAGGCTGTCCCGGCTTTACGTCAGCCTTGTAAGTGAAACGTCCTTTGGAGTCCGTCCTGAGGGTGTCCAAGGTACGCATGGAACTGCCCTCTATGGATTTGACCACGACCTCATGCTTTGATGGTACGGTCCCGAAGCTTCCTTTCACGACGGCGCGTCCGCATGACGGCAGTATGGCCGCGGCAAGCGCGGCTGCAATGATGATCCTAAAGTTTCTCATACTCGGCGGCTATGGCGTTTGCAATTTCTTCAAAACGTTCCCTGCTCAGCTGAAGTTTCGGCTTGCGGAAATCCATATCGGCTTCGGAGCGCAGCGGAACGAGGTGGATATGTGTGTGCGGCACTTCCATGCCGAGCACGGCCACTCCCACCCTTTGGCAGTCAATGGCGGCTTTCTGGGCCTTGGCTACCTTGGACGCGAACTCCCATAGGCCGGCATACACCGTGCTGTCGAGATCGAAGATGTAATCTTTCTCCACCTTCTTCGGAATCACCAGCGTGTGGCCTTCCGCCATGGGGGCTATGTCCAGAAACGCGTAATAATCCTCTGATTCCGCCACTTTGTATGAAGGAATTTCGCCATTGGCGATCTTAGTGAATATAGTCGCCATTTCAGAGTGTGATGTCAAGTATTTCGAATTTCATGACGCCGTTCGGAGCCTGGGCCTCCACAACGTCACCTTTCTTGTGTCCCATCAGGGCCTTGCCGATAGGAGTGGTGGCGGACAGCTTGCCTGCGGAAAAGTTCGCCTCCTGCTCGCCTACGATTGTAAACTGCATTTCGCGTCCGAGCGCGAGATTCTTTACCTTTACCTTGCTGAGCATGCCTACGGTGTCTGCCGAAAGCTTGCTCTCGTCAATTACGCGCGCCTCGGCTACGACGGCCTGCAGCTTTGCGATATTCAGTTCGAGAAGTCCCTGCGCCTCGCGTGCGGCCTCATATTCCGCATTCTCGGAAAGATCTCCTTTCTCCCTCGCCTCGGCGATGGCTGCGGAGATGACGGGGCGCTGCGCGATTGCATCCGCAAGGTCTTTTTTCAATTTGTCAAACCCTTCCTGGGTCATGTAGTGTATTGCCATATACTTATTTTTTATATTATCAACTAAAAAAGTAGGGATTCACTACAGGCATTCGCCGAGATGAACCCTCACCGTAACTTCACAAATATAGGAATTTTTCTTTATTCGGCAAGCAATTTGATGCACTGTTTTTTATCCTCTTCCAGCTGGCTTTGCAGCCCGGTGACGGAAGAAAACTTGCGTTCGCCGCGGATTCTCGCGGCAAAGTCAAGCTCCATTTCCAGGCCGTATATGTCCTCGTCGAAGCCGAATATGTTGGTCTCTATCACGACCTGACGCGAGTCTGTGACCGTAGGCCTTACGCCTATGTTCGTCATGCCGCGGTATTGCCTGCCGGAGACTTTCACCCTCACCGCATAGACGCCGTTGGCCGGAACCGCCTTGAGCGGAAATGACAGCGCCAGATTCGCGGTAGGGAATCCGAGAGTACGCCCTATCCTGTTGCCGGACACCACGATGCCCCTGATGCCGTAATCCTGTCCGAGCATGGCCGAAGCGAGGGCGATATCTCCCTCTTTCAGCGCCTGGCGGATACGTGTGCTGCTGACCGTTATCCCGTGTACGGAACATGGCTCCGCGATGTCCACCACGAGCCCCAGCGACCTGCCGAGGGCGGCGACCTGTGCGGTCGACAGCCCGTCCGAGCCAAGTCGGTTGTCGTATCCCAGCACCAGGTCCGTACATCCGTACCTTTCCATGAGCAGATCTTTTATGAAGGTCTCCGCGGTCATGCCTGCGAAATCCTTCGTGAAATCGAGCATCCGTATGTCCTCAACCCCGCATCCGCGTATCATGGACAGCTTCTCGTCTATGGAGCTGAGCAGGCTGAGATCCCTCGCGTCCTGCTGAAGTACGGCGCGCGGATGAGGCCAGAACGTGATTGCGACAGCCTCCCCTCCCTTTGACAAGAGGGTGTTCAATACACGACGGTGCCCGATATGGACACCGTCGAAAAAGCCTATGGTTACAGCTCTTACAGCCATCTTACAAGATCGCAGTCCTGACGGCTTACGAGCATGCTGTTCTTAGGATACATCCTGATGGCGATCTGGTATGTGCCTGAATGGTCCGGAACGATGGAAGCCGCGTATGTGGCTATTCCGTCCTTGAAGTCGACGCAGTCGTACTGTACGTTCTGGGCGATATGGAGCTTGCCTTTCGCGTCGGTTGTGGCGAAAAGGAACTCTACTCCGACATCCTCCGGCTTGAGACGGTTCATGCGGAACACGACCTCGCTCCTGTATTCGTTCTGGAGGGACGAAGTCTCATCAGGACGGATTACCGACAGAGGCTCGAGGAACGGCCACTCGGCCTTCACGAGACTCTTCCATGCGGCAAGCTCGCGGGCACCCTTGAAGTTGTCGGCGCGGAGTGCGGCCTTGCGCTCGCAAAGAGGAGTGTAGTACTGGTTCACATAGTCGGTGAGCATGCGGTTGGTAGTGAAGTTGCATGCCACCTGCGCGACAGTGTTCTTGACATATTTCACCCACACAGGCGAGTATCCGAGCTTCTTGTCCTTCTCGTAGAAGTCAGGAGCGATCTCGTTCTC
The DNA here is from genome assembly GCA_964385835.1 of uncultured Muribaculaceae bacterium. GTDB lineage: Bacteria > Bacteroidota > Bacteroidia > Bacteroidales > UBA932 > Cryptobacteroides. The sequence goes on from CAYLQE010000057.1 coordinate 4,076, forward strand.
TATGATTGCATAGATCGTAGCTGCGTCAAGCTCGTCCTGATAGTCCTGGTTGTCGTATGTGCGCTCCATAGGAAGAGCCCAGCCGGCATCTTTCCTG
>CAYLQE010000058.1:0-4143 GCA_964385835.1 uncultured Muribaculaceae bacterium
TGATCATATCAAGAAGCAAACCGGGTTAAAAGCAAAATCTACCAGCGGTCTTTTGGTTGACATGTTTGATGACGACGATGAAATACCTTGCGCTAACTGTTTTATATAATTATTATGGATAAGCAAATTGAACAAGTCAGATTTTCCGTAGATGCAGGATTGATACAACGTCTTGGTTATGAATTGGTTGGACGTGCAGAAACTGCTGTATCTGAATTAATTAAAAATTCGTATGATGCAGATGCTACAAAGGTAGATGTTAACTTCATTAATACAGATGATATTCATGGTACATTAATTATAACGGATAATGGATCTGGAATGTCTCAAAAGCAATTAATTGATGGATTTATGAGAATTTCATCTACAGATAAGATACATAATCCAATTTCAAATAAATACCATAGGACTAAAGCGGGAAGAAAAGGAATTGGTCGTTTCGCGACTCAAAGGCTCGGGACAAAATTAACAATTATCACCCAAACGAAAGAAGAAGATGTCGCCATAAAAGTATCAATAGATTGGGATCGATATGTTGTGGATCAGGATATTTCTGATATTACATTCCCTTTAGAAATCATAAAAAAAGAACGTAGTGAAGGAACAACTTTGCTAATCGACAACTTAAGAGATAAATGGAGTAAGGCATCTATAAATAGAGTTTATAGGTATGTTATGGATCTGTTTCAACCAGATTATCTTTCCGATAAAAGCTTTAAACATAATTTTGCCAAAAAGGACGAGAATGTGTTTAAGGTAGTATTTAAACAATCAAACAATAATGAATCAATAATTTTAAATAATGAACAGCTTTCTATTTTCGATAAATCATTAGCTATAATAGAAGGATATATTGATGAAACACATATAGCGCACATAAAGGTATATAGTGATAGTTTGGGGTTAAATGATAGTGATATAATTATTAATTCTGGTAATGACTCTGCTTACAATTCGCTCTCAGATATTTATTTTAAGATTTATTATTTTATATATAATAGGCCTCAATATTACAAAGGGAAAGTGTCCAATATGGAACTTTCTAAAATAAATGAATTATCCAAATCGGCAAGTGGAGTACGTTTATATCGAAATGGTTTTAGAGTTTTACCATATGGAGAAGTTACAGATGATTGGACTCAAATAGATCGTAGATGGTCAAGTGAATCAGGTATTGTTAATGTTCCTCTTAGCAACAAAAATTTATTTGGTTTTGTTGAAATAGCAGACCCTAATGGGGACGCATTTGAAGAAACCGCAAGTCGTGAAGGACTTATTGAAAACGACGCATTTAGACAATTGACAGATTTCATACATAAGGCATTAATTCTTGCCAGAAATAGAATCTCTGAGAAAATCACTATGTTTAAGACTGAATCTAACGAAGATGATTATACTCAGAAATCTCTAAATGAAGAACAATCTGATCAAGAATTAATTAATTCGTTAGTTCAATCAGTACATAATGATACAAACAAGCAACCTACAGAAAAAAGTATAATAATTAAACGAATAAATAGATTGATTGAAGAAGCAGGAATGCTGAGAGTTCTTGCTGGTTTAGGGTTGACTATTGGTGAATTTACTCATGAAATAAAACAGTATCAGCCATCAATTTATGGATTAATACACAAAATTCGCAATAACAATTTGCCTGTAACTTCTATACCAACGATTAATTCATTAGAACAGAATATAGCCGATTTATTTAGCTATACTAGATTCTTTAATGCAACTATTTCTCAAAATACAACACGAGAAAAGCAGCCAATAGATATTCTTGAAATTATAGATGCATTTAGGAATACGATAAAGAATGATTTACTGACTAATAAAATTGAACTTAATGTTGAAGAGTATGATTTCGAGGCTTATACTTTACCTATGCATAAATCTGAATGGTCTTCCATATTGTTTAATTTATATTCTAATTCTAGAAAAGCAATTAGGCGGGCTCAAGTAGCAACAGGCAGTATTTTAATAGAAGTTGCTTCTGTTAATAATTATGTTGGTATTAGATTTAATGATAATGGTGATGGTATACCTTTGGAAAATAGAAGTCGTATCTTTAATGCGTTTTATTCAACTTCTACCCCAGCTAGTTTTAGTGCACCTCAGAATGATCAACTTGTTGGAACTGGATTGGGGCTTAAAATAGTTAAAGATATTATTACAAGTTATAAAGGAAGTATAAGTGTCACAGATCCAACAGATGAATATACTACTTGCTTTGAAATATTAATTCCTAAAAATAATAATAAATAATTATATGAAATACATTTATATAGATGATGATACGATTGAGAAATCTAGTGACAAGGTTTCTGGATTTATTAAAGGAAATTTGATCATAGACACTCAACAACATAGAGGTTCATGGGAAGAACAAATTAATTATATATGTGATTCAAGTAATGACATTGATGGTTTAATACTTGATTTAGAGTTGAATGATTTACCTAATGATAATAATGAACGGGCATGTTTTAAAGGGACATCCCTTGCCCAAGAAATTAGGACAAGACAAAAAGGGAATGGTATGAAGAGTTTTCCGATAGTCCTATTTTCTGCACATGATAAACTTTCAACATTATTAGAGTCTACTGGGAAAGATTTATTTGATATTTGTATAGATAAAGAGAGTGTTACTTCAGATGTTTTTGATGAAATTTCTGCACGATTATATGCATTAGCAAAAGGTTATAGAGATTTGCAACATAAGAGTAATATTGAAGATATTCTTAATATTGATAATGGGAAAATTGATTGTATTTTCATATCTGAGTTGCAAAAATTTTTATCATCTCCAATACATATTCCAGCCTCATTCATTGTTAAAGAGTTAATAGAGAAACAAGGGCTACTCATTAATGAAGATGTATTAGCTGCAAGAGTTGGAATAGATATTGGGAATTCCGAAGATTGGAAGAATTTCCTTGAGCTAATAAAGGAGACAAAATATCAAGGTGTATTTTATGAAGGATGGAATAGATGGTGGAAACCATTGTTGGAAGAATGGTGGGATAACATTTCAAAAGAAAATATACGTTCTCTTACAGCTGAAAAAAGAGTTGAAATTATAAAAAGTGCAACTGGACTGTCGAATTTATGTCCTGCTGATAAAATAGAAAAGTGTACTAGCGATGAATTCTGGACCGTCTGCCAAGGATATAATAGACCTCTTGATCCTATTGATGGATTAACATTAGCAGGACAGGATAATTTATATCCATGGCAAGAACCATTATATGTTTCTATAGATGCTGCATTAAAACGAAAAAATAAAATATTATGGGGAGAAATAGCTGAAATAGAAAAATCCTATTTTAACCTATTAAAAAATAAATATAAACATTAAGAGAATAACATGATACGAAATATTCAAACGGAGTTGAGAAATTGGGCAAATATTTTATCGTCTTCTAGATTATGTTCTGACGTGTCACCTATTACAAATGTAATTGGACGTATTCGAAATAATAATCTTTACCATATTCAGAAGCTCAAAATAGGTCCTTTTGATCCGCCACGAAATACAATTCCAAGTAAGATCAATCGTATATATGTTTTGATTGATGTAAAATTTAAGCTCTTGGATGCGAATGAAACAGATATTGATAATAACATTGAGGAATATTTGTTTAATGTCGTATTCATAGGGCAGAGTGATAATGAACAAGAATATTACTCTTCTTTTCATTTAGATTATGATAAATCAAATGAAGCCAAAGTGATTCATCCGTGGTTTCATTTTACATTTGGCGGTCATTCCTTAAAACAACAGGAAACTGGAAATGTTTTATTATTGTCTGCTCCGCGTTTGCCATTTCTGCCTATGGACTTTTTTTTAGGGATAGATTTTATTATCTCAAATTTTCTTAAAAAAGAAGATTATTATAAAATATTAGAAAACTCTTTATATAAAAAAGCTTTAGAAAATTCGCAAAATTCAATTTGGAAGCAATATATTTTGTCTATAGCACATCATTGGTGTAAATTTTCCAGTTGTAACTACAATATGAAAGATATAAATTTATGTAAATATTTCATTCCAACTTTGATATAACGATGCTAAAATCAGATATTACATGGCCTGAACATAGGCGTTACAAATCGCGGACCGAGTGGGAACCAATAGGTTTC
>CAYLQE010000059.1:0-3914 GCA_964385835.1 uncultured Muribaculaceae bacterium
ATTTGGTCAGTGCCAAGAAACGGGAAACGGTGAATAGGATTTCGCTGAAATAATCCGCCATCGAGACAGGATGCGTTTTTCCGTTTTCGGCCTATCGGCTCAAAATAAGACAAAAATCGTTATATATCGGCTCATAATGAGCCGATATATTGCAAAAATTGAGTAACTTTGAGCCGATAAAACAAAGATATGACTTATAACTTTCGCTGAAAGGTTATCACTTTTAGAGCGGTTATACTAATATTGCAGATGAGGGCCGGCTATTTGCCGACCCTCCCAATTTTTACAGCAGTTTGTCAAGTTCTCCATTTTGCAGATAAGGCAGGTTCTGCCGAATACGCTCATCGGACCAGTCCCACCATTTCAATGCCTGCAAACGTTTGATAGTCGCAGTGTCGAACCGTTTGCGTATCTCGCGGGCCGGGACTCCGCCCACAATCGCATAGGGAGGAACATCCTTCGTTACGACCGCCCGTGCACCGATGATTCCTCCGTCGCCGATATGCACACCCGCCATAATGACCGCCTCGAAGCCAATCCATACGTCGTTGCCAATGATGATGTCACCGCGATTGTCCCATGCCGTGGCAACGTCGGCTTTGTCCAATCCCCACTCCTCGTAAAACAGCGGGAAAGTATAGGATGACAGCGATTTGAGCGAATGATTGGCGCAGTTGAAAAGGAATTTCGCCCCGCAGGCAATGGAGCAGAACCGCCCGATGATCAGCCGTTCGCGGTTAATCGGATAATGATACAGCACATTATTTTGTTCAAAGAGTCGCGGATCGGACACGAAGTCGTTGTAAATGGTGTAGTAGCCAATTTCGATGGACGGTCCTGCACCACGGATTTCAGATACACGGTCTGCGTGTCGCCGGTTCGGGGGTATATTTTCGAGTTCATATTTTCAAGCCAACAAATCGTTCTAGTTCATGAAGACAGACATTTTTCTCACGATCAGTCTCTACGCTTACTATAGACCTTTTCGTGAGGTCATGAAAATAGTCATCAACATTGAAACCCTGCATTTTGCATGATTTTACGGCACGGTTTATGACAACAACAAATTTCTCTCATCTGTCATAACTCAATAGCTTTTAAAGTTCGAGAGCAAACCAAACATCAATTTGTTCAGGCTCATCATCGCTTTTGATGAATTGCTATATTTCATCAAAAGTTTTCATATGCCAAGTAAATTCGATGTAAGAAAAATGCCAAAAAAGTTGTAGGAGTGAAATATTTTAGCACCTTTACAGGTGGCAAGTGTACCGGTTCTCCATTATCGACTCCACGCCGCTTATCTCCTGCCATATCAAGCGTATGCACATGCACAAGACAATGAAGGGCAGGGCTGGAAAGGGCAAGTGCACCATGGGGTGGTTCTACGGCTTCAAACTGCACCTGATCATCAACGACAAGGGAGAGATTATACAGTGGCGGCTTACGCCTGGCAACGTGGATGACAGGAAACCGCTCAAAGACAGGCAATTCATGGAGAGACTCTTCGGATTTGCTGACAGGGGATACATCAGCAAGAACCTGTTCGAGCAACTTTTTGTGGACGATATACACATAGCCACGAAAATAAAGAAAAACATGAAGAACTCACTGATGAACCTACATGACAAACTGATGCTCAGGAAAAGGTCAGTCATTGAAACCGTAAATGATGAACTGAAGAACGTATGTCAGATTGAGCATACAAGGTACCGATCCCTTGACAACTTTGCTACCAATCTGTTTGCTGGGCTTATTGCATACAACCTGTTGCCTAAGAAACCCTCAATGAACATTGAGATCATTGACAAAAGCAGACTTATCACATAATTCTTACATCGAACTCTTACCAGTTCCGTTTTCACCAACAATAGCACTTATGCTGATGTTTGAGAGTTGCAACTTGCCAATTTCTTTATTGGAATCACGTATGGACTCTCACGGTAAAGAAGCACATCAGAATCGAAATAATCATCAACCATGAACACTTCATATTAGTCTTCCAAACCTTTGACGGGCTTTATGTCAAATCCCTTGTAGAAATAATGCCATCCAGGATTCTTATCATGGAGCAACTTCTGCATACACTTCATTTCACGTTCATCCATTCCTCTGAGATATAGCATAGGCAACAGACGTATGCCAATCATTTTCATACAGATAGAGGGGAATATCATCGATGACGACTTGCTTCCATCCTCATTCGTTGTGTCCATTATAAATGGTATATTCCAAGACCTATTCATAATTCTCATTCTTTATAGATAGCGCACCCCAAAATTACCTATATAACTTTGGGCTCCTAAACCATAAAGTTTTTATATAGAGACCAAATGGGATTTATATCAACATTTCTATAAAGGTATTTTTGGGGTGCGGGAAGTGTAATAAAGATTGACTATTCTTACCGTCAAATGCGCTGAGAGTATAGCATTTAACTAAATCTGCTTACTCATCAGTATTTCAGATCCATTTATCTTGGAAACCATGTAATATAAGAATTGTATCGGTTGAGTCTTCAGAAATTCACTTACCAGCCAATTTTCCTTCGCTGAGATTATATCATCAAACAGATCTGGATGATACCTGGTTATCGAACCGAAGAAAAACATGATATGGTAGATAACAGAAGCTGAAGATAAGTTATAAGCCACAGGAGATATATATAATTTATAAGAGTCACCATCCGAATATGACCAAACACCAATATCTCTCAGTTTCTTTGAGAGTGTGTGTTTCTCTGCAATTGTCGGATTTGATGTCGTTCTTACATTACAATTTGCAGAAAGAATATAGTTATTATTTGCAACTTTCGTGACAGAATATCCCTTTCTTACAAGCTCAGTCATAATATCATCATTACACTCGCATATATGTGCTTCAAAATACATCTTACGAGCCTTAGTATAAACCTTAACATCTGTCAATTTATAAAACACTGGCGGGCAATTGTATATCTCACAATAGGTTTTGCTTATACCTACACAATCCCGCAATAGATCTTGCACTTTTATATTGAAACAATGGCCATTTCGAGTATTAACATAAGGTAGAGGCTTATCCTCCAACATTTTTAACAAATACTCACTCACTGAATAACTATTTGGCTTGGACTTCCACAAAGTTAATTCTGCATTAGACAACTTTGTGGTCAGAGATATGCTATCATTGATTCCATGATTATACTTATGCCCATTGCCCATGTATGAATCAAGATTGATGGCAACCTTTGCAAGATTCATAAAAGAGTAGTAATACAAGAGAGGTTGGGACTTAATGGGTGCCTTAGAGGCTGTATTAAAGAAATACTCTGCCTGCTCCAATAGGTTCAAAAGAAAGTTCCTCGCATCAGCCTTTAGTGGTTTCTTGTTATGTTTTGCGACCTTAATGGTATAGCTCAAAAACGGCCACACATCAGCAACACGAATATCATCACTCTTCAAGAGATAGTTCTTCGAAACTGCAGGATAAAACAATGGTATTGAAGAAGGATTTACTGGATATATTTTAGACTCTGGCATAGTTTAAAAAAATAAACGCTATGAATGGTGGTGGAATGTCGATTATAAAAAGTGTATTTTAGAGATTGTAAAGTTACTAAAAATATTTCACTCCTAAACTTTTAAAGCATTTTTTCTTACATCGAACTCACGTTATGCCGAGTAATTCGTTGTATATTCCTTTTATTTTGATTGTAGAGATACTCGTTTTTCATAAAATAACAGTTAACTCGGTGTACATTTGTCCAATTTGCAATTGATATTGCAGTGTTCGAGAAGTCGCCGTAATTACTCAATTGGCATTTCGTTGTCTATGAAGATTGTTACCAGCATCTTACGAAACTTATGCAGATGAATTCGGCGAATATTATCAATGTAGTCTTGAATGTAGATACTACACAATTATTTCAACTGGAA
>CAYLQE010000060.1:0-3837 GCA_964385835.1 uncultured Muribaculaceae bacterium
GACCTTGCACACGTCGCAAGGTTTCTTGAATCGCTGCTTCAAGTTGGGAATTGTCTATTTCAGAGATAAAAGACAAGCCACCGTTATTTATTTCTGCCATAATGTAATCAATATTAAATTGCCGGAGTAACTACTACCCCGACAATTTGAATGTTAATCTTCAAAAACTTCCGCATCAAAATTGATACTTTTTGGAGTGATAATGATGTCATCATCATCAGTGTGCTTAAAATGGAAAGCACTCAAAGGGAACAATCTTGCGCGAATTGCCCTTGCACTTATTGGCATTGTCTTATGCGGGATGTTTTCAGATTCACGCAACTTATCATTGAATTTTTGCATCAGTTCCGCAAGCTGATGTTGAATTTCATATAACTCGCATCCTCTTGGCGTTTCGATATATTCCGAAAAACAATCTTTGATTTTGTCTTTTGTATCTTGTGACAATTCGCATTCACCTGAACTTAAAAAGTCAAGCATATCAAGAGCAACCACATCCGTTGACATTGTTCCGTCAAATAATTGTTTACTCTCTAATTTGAGAACATCACGCCGGATAATCTCAACTTTCTTTTCATGTTCTTTTTTTGCAATAGGAACAATTAAGGGATTCAACCCCTCAACGTCAGGGTGTGGAATTATACCATCTAATGCGCTAATGCCATTTTTTAAGATGTCGGCAATCTCATTTTTTGTGATATTGAAGATTCCGGCATTATGGAATGATGATATAATTTTGTTGATGGGATGCACCAACGACACTTCCGTTTCTTTGAGAACACGCGCCGCGCCGTCCTCATCAAAACGTAAAAGATACTTTTTCATATTTCCTTTCCGCGCCATTTGTCTGATTCTTTTTGTTTTTTATATTCTCCTTTTTGGATGTAGTCGCTCATGTGTTTTGCGACAAAGTTTTCACCGTGAGGGGCGAAACCATGTTCGGCACGCCACTCATCTCCACCGCTTATAGCGATTGAAGTTTGTTCGTTTTGCTTGTTGTCGTTTTCTTCCATTAGAATTGGTTTTTGTTTGTTTTTTTGTATGTAACAAATGCGCTATACATCACATTAGATTGATTATTAGCCCGGTAAACATTCTAATTGTGGAGTGTAGGCATCTTGAACCTTTATTTAGGTTAGCTTCCTTTGAAGTTCTAATATTGTTTTGTTCAAATCTTCATCGGTCATGTGGGCAAATAAATCCGTTCCATCTTTTCCCGTGATTTCAGTCCTTTGGCGATTACTCCAATTTTCCGGGTCGCCGTTGGTCAATGTGAAAATGATTGCCGCCGTGTCCGCTGCAATGTGCTTCTTGGTGGTGATGTGTTCCTTGATGCGCGGTTTACCCGGAACGGGGTTGCCGTCTGCATCTTTCGTGTCCTTGCCGGGAATGGTAACGGTGCGCGTTTCCGTAATCTCATAACCTTGCAATTTCTTCATTAAAGATTTCTTTGCTTCCCGTACCATTATTTGCATCCTTTCTGCTTTTGCATCTTTGATTGCTTGTGAAAAATCGGGATATTCACTTTGCCAACGATATAATGTAGTTTTTGAGATTTTCACAATTTGGCATATCTCAAAAACGGTATATGTATCGGCACGAATAAGGTCAATAATCTTGTTTGCTAACCGTGAATTATACTTTTTCATCTTTTAGTGGTTTATTGTCCCATTGGTAACATTACATGGGACATATTCACATATATTTCCATTGACAATTAGAAAATCAATTGGCATTTCTTCGTTAAATCCCAAGTATTCCATATTGTCTAAAATTTGAGGATAGATGCCGGGGCAAACAACAATAATCTTTTTGGCATTTTCCTTTGTCATTATTTCTTTTGCTTTTTTAAGGCTTGAAAACGGAATGCCGTATTTATCAGAGTTGAAAAGCTGACAAATCATGATTACACTATCCTTTTGACTTCTCAATCTCATTATGCTTAATTCCTCACCTTTGCGGGGATAAACATATTCAATTGAAAAATCCTCAATATTGCCAAAGCCACATCTTTCCACAATTGATGTAATATTCTTCATCAGGTATGCGGAAAAGGCTTCAATAGGTGCGAATAAGTCTGAATATCTCATTGCCATTCATCATTTGCATTTGGGTTCACGCCTTTTCGGGATGCCGTGCGCCGGGGTTGTTCTTTTTCTCTCTTTTGCCAAGTCACGATTGCGGCTTTCCAATCTTTCATCTTGTTTTTGCCGACATACCAATTTTTTGATTGATAAAAGGCGATGAAACTTTCAGCATCGACGGAATAACCCTTTTCAACAATATAGGCTTGGACTTCTTCAAGTGTCGGGGGAACAAATCGCTTTTGCGATTTTTCCTTATCTTCGATAGAAGATAAAATATTATTCTTCTTAATTTTTTTATTCTTATTGTTTATGTCCATCTGTTGTTCCTTTTGTTGTTCGATTTGATGCGTTGTTTGTTGTGCCGTCAAATCCAATTCATCAAAATTATTTATTGATATTAAGGTTGTTAATCTGCTTTTTTGTTGTGTAATTCTGCCGTCATTTTCCATGTCATCAAGAAATCGCTGCACTTTCCCTCGACTCCATTTCCATCGCTCCGCAAGACTTTCTTTGCTTCGCCCAACTTGACCACGTTTGACATCAATTCTATTTCCTCGGATGTAGAAGAAAGCATCGGCATAATTGGCAAGCAATAGCAAGTCAATCCATGCTTGGGCGCGCGTAAAGGGTTCGGCGAAATAAATAGGGTCTTCCATAATACTTCTTGGCAATTTTATCCAACCGTTCATTTCTTTTCATGTATCATTGGAAAATGTAAGTTAAGACAATTCTTAATCCTTGCCATTTAAGAATTACTTTGACTTTTTCTTCATCGCATTCAAAACTTCATCTGCGACAAATACCAACACTCTTCCAACCTGACGATATGGAATTTTACCTTGATTCTTCAACTTTTGGGCGGTTACTATTGAAATGTTGAGGAATTGAGCCAACCCACTAATGCCCCGGATGATTTGTGGCTCATTCTTAATATGACATTCTTCCATGTCATTTTGCTTTTGGGCAAACGCCTTTTCCATTGCTTGCGCAACGGCGACATCAACGTACTCCTTAATAGCTGCATCAATACTCATGTGCTAAATCATTTAATTATTACTCATTTTAATGATGCAAAATTGATAATTAAAAATGAAAGTAAGCAATAATTAAATGGTGAGTTACGCAATAGTTATTCAAACGCCATATAGGTTTCGTGATAGTCTATAATGTCATTATTAGAATAATTACATTAAAAGGTTTGTTATTTCGGAAATACCTATTTTTGTCAAATATGGATATAAAAAAAGATGGCATCAATTGATGTCATCCTTTTTGAGAAACAAATTTCGTTGTGCGTTTTTAACGGTCTTTGAAGAAGTTTGCCCATTCGGGGTTTTCTTCATCAAAGATTGCCTTTTGTTTTGGGGATAATATGAAAGGATAATCCCGGAACATATTAAAGATTGTTTTCTTGTCAAACGTGAACAACCATTCACCGACAACATCCGGGTTGTCAACCCACCAAATCTTATCGGTCGGGTTATTCTTTACGAAATTGATTTTGTCTTGTGTCATTCCTGATTCATCTTGATTGCTTCTTTCGGTTTATCTTGCCGCGATAGATGCGGCACTTGAATTGTGCCGCCCTTAACTTATTCGTTGAAATATTCCGCCAATTCTTTTTCAAATTGTCCTTGTGCTTGCTTCTTCAATTCTTCATCCCCGGTTAATTCTGCAAGGTCTATGAATGAAAATGCGAGTTGCCACGGGTTTTGTTGCCAATAGTCTTTCAAATATTGGTCGCGGTCAA
>CAYLQE010000061.1:0-3616 GCA_964385835.1 uncultured Muribaculaceae bacterium
CCCAAAAAACCAACAGAGCACCGACACCAACCGGCATCGATGCTCCAAGTCAATATATGACTGCTGACTTACATGTATACTACTTGGTTCTTGACTCTTCACCCTTCACCCTTCGGCGAAGCCGTTGATGCTCCAAGTCAATATATGACTTTGACTTACATGTAGTAGGACCATTAACATTCCCCTTTCAGGGGGTTAGGGGGTTCTTCACCCTTAGGCGAAGCCGCTGAAGCCGCGAGGTTCAGTTGGCTTAACTTTCGAGCTTTTTGACTGGATTTGGTCATTTAGCGTTTTCTGCAAGCTCTAACATAATGATTATCCAATCGTTTTCCCGGATCTCCATTGCCAAGTTTGGCGAATTTATCTTTATCCGCTCCTGAACTTGGTATTGCAGTAGATGTCCAATACGAAGATTTATCACCATCTGTTATTGGATTGACCAAATTTGATGGAATATTTCCGAATTGGTTTACAGCCGGCATATACCAAACTATTTCGGATTCTTTGATTACTGGAGCGGAAATAACGTGAACCGTTTCACCATCACTTTTAGTTGAGATATACAGATTAAATCTATTCTTTTTTAAGCATTCTGCGATTGCGGGAGATTCGGGTGAATTTGCACCAGTTGATTCACTACCATATCTATCCCCGTGACCTTCCTTAAAAGCTAAACGGTCATCGGAGGAATCACTTGCTTGTTTCTCTATTTTTTTCAAGGTTTCTTCAAAAGCTCCTATACTGGACTGACCCGAAAGATTAAATAGCTCAACAGTATTTTTCATTCCATCATTTTCGTCATTATGACACCCTGGTAAGGAAGAAAAATAATTATAATCTATTTTTATTTGAGTTCTGGTTCGGTCCACAGCACCATCCTTATAAGTATATGTGCTTACAGAAGCATAATCTCCAGCATTATTATCATCTATTATACCTTGACAATAATCTCTAAATTGTTGCGTCCTATTTTTATAAGGTATTACTCTAATATTATCATATTTATAACCGTAGTATACAACTTTTGACCAATCGAATCCAAATTCTCCTTCACTATCCTGAATTTGTTCCCAGCCATAGTTACTATTAGTCCACCCGGGACATTTCTGCAGATATTCCACCGATTTAACCGTAGTTCCGTCTACTTTAAGATCTATGAAGATTTTCCGATCATTATCAATATTCTCTGGAATGAAAATTGAAACTGGTATATTATGTCCTTTAGAACCTTCTAATGACTGACCACCGCGTGCACCGCGTAGTAATTTCGTACAATCTGCATCACTATATTCATTATCAATCCAATACCCTTCTTTCTGAAAATCACTGAGAGAACTTGTAAGAAGCAAAGAAGGTTGATTACGAGTATCCTCTTCTCCTACTCCTTCAGCACTGACGACTACTTCCCAAGTCTGATCATCGCTTAATTCGCTGGCGTCGAGGTAAGCTTGAGCTATGAGATAGTGAGCATCAAGGATGTCATCATCAAGCGTAATATTAAGAATAGGAAGATCTTCCTCGATTGAGATGGTGTAGATGTATTTCTTGCCGGCTTCCCATTCGGTGGTAACCTTGTTTAAATAATATGTATATGGGTCGCTCTCTCCTTTTAGCTTAACCGACACTTCAACGGCATCAGAAAGGAGTCCGGGGAGCACTGCAAAACAGTTCTCGCCAATCACCGGCTCTTCTTCTTCCCCTTTTAACCAGTTTTCTAAAGTAAACGAACCATTAGAGGATGTGATGTTCCATATTCCAATTCCAAGATTCAGTGTACCACCATTGTTCACGTTGTTGATGGAAAAACTCTCAATCTCCTTTCCTGCTGGAAGGCTTTTAACCTTAAAGGCAACCTTTGCAAGGGCATGCTTCAGGTTCACTGGAGCTGTTTTGTTGTAATATTCATCTATATACTCGATAGGTTCGCGTTCATTTTCGCTATTTATAAAGTAGGCTTTATGATACATCAAATCGCATTGATCTGATATAGCAGCCGGAACAGAATAGTCAATTGTAGGGATATAGTCTGTATCACTATTGGCATGGAAATTTGCCTCAGCTACTGCTTCTGCTGGAGCGTAACCGAAGAAATTGTAATTGGAGAAAGATTTAGTCCAATAGTGTGGGGTCTTTGATGACCATACATCGCCATTTAGCTCAAAGAGCTCGTTGGCAAAATAATGATCGAGGACATTGCCTTCTTTTCTTGTGCGGCAAGTCATTTTTAGAGTTTTAGGGGGAGGAGTGGTGCTGTTAAAATCAGCACGGGTGAGGAGATCATCGTCGATGTCGGCGACTTCGGCTTTCATATAGAGGGAGTCGGCGCCGTCGGAGGTGCGGAGGAAAGCACCGCCGCAGGGGCGGTTCCCGAAGGAACCGCCGCGGGTGGTGTTGTTGTTTGCGGCTACGAAACTGATCATATCGGATTTTTCGCCACCGACAGGACGATTGTTGACGTCATCAACAAGCGCGTCGGAGCACGATACGGCAGCTGTAGCCACGCAAAGGCCTATTAGCGAATTAAATATATTCAGTTTCATAGTCGTATTTAGTCTTTTTCAGTTAATTATTCTCCTTCTGTTTCATTTTTAGGAAGAGTCATCTCATCAGATTCATCAGTACCTGGTGTCCAATCTGTCCAAGGATCAACCTTAACTGTGAATTCGATCTTCTTCAACTCATCATTGTTCGGGTCAATTGTGGTTGTATCGATAGTAGCCTTGAAATTATAGCTGTAATTGTTTTCGTATACCAAGTTGGCAATATTCACCTTGTGATCATAAGAAGCAATCATATTGCCATTCTCAAAAAGCTGGATAGTGAAAGTTACTTCGTAAGCAGAACCTCCAGTTACTGGGATAAGATACTTAGGATCAGAGTTGACAACCTGTTTACCTTCTACAGTAGTTTCTTCATAAACATCAGTGCCCTCGCAATATTTAACTTCAAATGTGGTAGCATCTGCAGCAGTCCATAATCCCGTTGCAGCAGCTTTTGAGATAGTAGCCTTTGCAACTGCATTGTTGATCTGGAGATTGGCAATCTTGATTTCGCCTGAAGGGAGTTCGTTGTCGAATTCAAATTTCACACGGCTGAGCATGTGCTTAAGAATGAGAGGAACTGCATCATTATCAGCTGTTGCTTTTTGAACATCAGCTTTTGCATAAAGGAGGTCAAGATCTGCTGCTGCTTTTGTGTTGTCGAACGTGAGTTTAAGACCAGCTTCTGACCATCCTTCAGTTTCAAGATCCTGATCTACCTCTACACTACCGTTATTTTCACCTTCCTTTACAGCTGATGCCGGTGCGATTGCTGCGAAGCTGTAAGCGTTGTCCGCAATCCAGTAACGAGCTGGGCTATAAGACCAATAACCTGTTCCTTCAGCAGCACCAGCTTTGGATACTATTTCACCATTGAAAATTTCAGTAGGTGTAATTACTCCATCTCTTGAAGTTACACCCCAGACCTTAAGGTCATTTACTTCGGCGTAAGTGTTATCCGCACGAGTGGAATGGTCGATGAAAGAATGGAAGCCAATTGCTCCGCCCTGAGGAGCTACGTTAACGACTTCGTCGTTTGAGCATGCAGTGGCAAGCATAAGAACTGCTGCTCCGAG
>CAYLQE010000062.1:0-3511 GCA_964385835.1 uncultured Muribaculaceae bacterium
ACGAGAGCAGTTTGTCGATGACGTCGGTCGCCGAGTTGCCGCACGGGAACTGCTGGGCAATGAGCTCTGACGCCTTGCCCTCGCACGCGGCAACGTTCAAAGTCAGCCCCGTGTATTCGTTGCGGTAAAAATAGTCTAAAAGTTTGGTTATATCGTCGTTGAAACAGCTTTCACCCAAAATTATCAGTTTGCAGAAAACAAGCTTGGGATAAAAGCCCGTCTTAACGTTGACTTCGTTGAGCGCCGCCGCAACCGAACTGCCCTTGCCCGTAACCACGTTGAACTTGGTATTTTCGCCGTTTTCGGCAGGCTGGGGCACGGCGAGCTGAGCCGTCAAAACAACCTCGTCCTGTTCGATGTCAAGCCCCACGCCGATAACGACCGAGGTCTTGCGCAAATCCAGAAGTCCGAAATCGTTGGTGAAAAACAGGAACGTGAAAACCAGGAAAATCAGAATATATAAAAAACTCAGCCTGTATTTGATTTGCGGTCTTTTCATTTGTTCTTTCTCCTTAGCGTCCAGGCGAGAACGGGTATGACGTAGGCGAAAACCAGCGCCAAAATCCACAGCCAGTCGCCTGCGAATTTTTGCAGTACGGTGTAATTGTTATTAAATATAAAGGTTACTGCGACCAGCACCGCGTTTACGCAGACAGAATAGAGTATGCGGTAATTTCTGTTGAACGTGTGCGCAAGGCAGTGCACGCAGAGCTGAATATTCAAAACGGCGGCAAACAGCGCAACCATATCGAACGCGTAGACAAGGAACAAGTCTATCCTGCCCACGAACCCGATTACGGGGAAGAACACCGAAATGTTGCTTATTGCAAACGAGCGCGTGGGCGTAAGCGCGCCGTACAGCGACCAGAACGCCGCCATAATAGCAATAACCACAAGTCCGCCCGCCGCATAGGAAATCGTAAGTTTAGCACTGTCTCCCTTTTTGTACTTGTAGTGCCCCATAAACATCAAAAGGAACGCACTCTCGGAAAAACGGAACATCGACGATACCGAGAACACCGCCACCTTTTTAAAGGGCTGGGTTAATACCGGTAAAAGATTGGTAAAGTCCGCCTCGCCCACCGACATTATCAAAAACGCCGCGGCGCACACCGCGAATATCGGCAGCATAATATCCGCGCACCTTCCCACGTTCGTAAACGATTTTACGCCCGCGTATACCGAAAAGATAAAGAAGGGCAAAAATACCGTAAGCGACGGCATTGTGTCGTAAAAGCTGTCGTGCACTAAAAGCTGCTGCTCGTTCATCGGAATGATTGCCGACGCTAGGAAGTACAGCGCGAAAAACCCGAAAATTATTCTTGCCGTAATTTTTCCGAACGTGTTCTCTAAAAGTCCGAAAAAGGTTTTATCCGTGCGCGAACTCAAAAACGACACCGACCATATTATTAAAGTCTGCAACACAAGGTTGAAAAGCGCCGTGAATATTAAGGCGTTGCCCACCGAGCTTGCCGCCGTCGTAGGGAAAAGCAGCAGTTTGGAAGCCGCATTGTAAGCAATCAAAATAAAGCAAATCTGCCTTACCGAAATTTTCTCTCTCATTTCTTTGTCTTTAACCTCACTCGGTTTTTGGTTTTAAACACCTTGGGGCGCTTTGACAGCGCGTAGGCGTTGGTCTTGATAAGACTGTCGCGCATATCCCTGCCTATAAGCGGCGCGTACGGCGCTAAAAGCGGCACGCCGTAGTCCTGCTCGGTCACCAGATAGCAAAGCATAAACGCAATTGCAAGCACAACTCCGTAAGTGCCTATCGAACCGGCTATTATAAGGAATATAAGCCTGAGCGTCGTCGAAGTTTCCACTAAGTCGGGCACGGTGTAAAGGCAGATTGCCGAAAACGCGATTATGATTACCGCAGGCGTTGAAATTATGCCTGCCTTTACCGCCGTATCGCCTAAAACCAGCGCGCCGACTACCGACAGCGCAAGTCCCACGTACTTCGGCATTCGTATCGAGGCTTCGTTCAGAACTTCCAGAACGAACAGCGTTAAAAATATTTCAACGCTCGGCGATAACGGTATGCCTGCCACCGAACTTGCAATTTTGAACAGAAGCTGTGCGGGAATTAACTGTATTTTAAACAGTTGCGCGCACACGTATATCGCGGGCAACAAAATACCTATGAGCACCGCCGTAAGACGCAGTATACGCAAAATCGTCGAACGGTAGCTTACGGCATAGTAGTCCTCCGCCGTCTGGAAATCCTCGACAAGCATATACGGCACTGTGAGCGCTATGGGCGAGCCGTCCGAAATTATACCCACTCTGCCCTCGGACATTTTCGCGCAGAAAATATCGGGCTTTTCACACGTCGAGTTCCTCTTGAAAAGAGAGTGCGGCCGCTCGGAAACGAACGCGGCAACGTACGACGAATCGGGTACGATGTCTATTTCGTTTTCGGTTATCTGCTTTTCGATTTTTTCGGGCAGTCCTTCGGGGCACACTCCCTCGATATAGCAGATTGCAACCGCCGTCTGGCTCTGTTTGCCTACGGTAATGGTTTTAATTTGAAGCTTGTCGCTCTTTATGCGCTTGCGCACCAAGCCGAGGTTTACCTTTATATCCTCGGTAAATCCCTCGCGCGGACCCTTTACGGTGACCTGCGTGGGCGGCTCGGCAACGGCGCGCCCCGGGGGCGCCTTTACGCCTATAACGTAAAAGTCCTTTTCGCCGTCCGTGTATAAAACCGCGTTGCCGTCGGAAATGTTTTTAACCGCGTCCTTCAAATCCTTGCCGTCTTTGACGTCGGGCGAGGCTAAAAGCTTTTTGACTTCCTCCGCAGTCACGTCGCTTGCGGCGTGCTTCAACGGCTTGATTACCAGCTCGCCGAGCATGTTTTTGTCGACGATACCGTCGGCGTAAATGACGGCAAACTTCTTGCCCTCATCGCTGTCGAACTCGAAAACGAGTATGTCCTCGGACGGCAGAATTTTCTTGACCGCTCCTATCCTTTGTTTTATTGAATAATTCATACAAAAATATTTTCGGCAATTTTTTTATAAAAATACTTGACAACGCATACTATGTAATGTATAGTATTAGGCGAAGCGAGGTATTGAGCGTGGACGCACAAATCAAAAAAGGCGTACTCGACGCATGCGTTTTATACGCGTTAAAGGACGGCGAGAGTTACGGTTACAAGATAATAATCGATTTGCAAAAGGTTATAACCATATCCGAAAGCACGCTTTACCCTATTTTAAAGCGGCTTGAAGCTGGCGGCGCGGTTACAACGCGCACAAAGGAGTTTAACGGGCGCTTGCGACGGTACTACAAAATTACCGACGCGGGATTAAAGAAACTCGAAGAAAGCAAAAGGGATTTTGAGGCAATAAATAATATCTATCTCAAAATTTTCGGTGGAAAAAGATGACTTATATTAAATGGAAAGACGAAGTTGAAAGCTATCTTGTAAGTCTGCCGCAGGAAGAAAAGCAGAAAATTTTTTCATACTTTTCCGAAATGTACGCCGACAAGCGCGACGCGGGCA
>CAYLQE010000063.1:0-3489 GCA_964385835.1 uncultured Muribaculaceae bacterium
GAATACCGCTCCTCATGCTTTAAAAATTCTGTTTTTTTCATCGTAGTATAATTGTTTAAAAAATTTCAATCCTTATTAATACACAAATTTTGGCGCAAAGGTACGAATATTTTGTAAAACCAGCAACAATCATATTAATTTTTGTGCATTTTTATTATAAAATTATCATCTGACGCCTGCGGAAGGCATAAAAATGCGTGTGCGGGGATATGGCCGGACAGACAACGGCTTTTCAAGGCCTCCGGGCCGGTATCCCGGCGCCCTGAGATGGATAAAAAACGCGCATTTTGAGAGAAAAACGGGATGATTGGGAACATAAACGGGAACTGTGCTACCTTTGTCCCGGCAATCGAAAATTTCTTCTTTTTATGAAAATCAGCATTACGTTGAGACCATCTAAAGAAGCCTCAGCAAAGGGTCTTTCCAAGGTCTGTTTCCGGGTCCGGGAGAAAAGTACAGACATAAAGGTCGTCTCAGAGATAACGGTTATTGAGAAGTATTGGAATCCGGACATTCTGGCCTATGAGCGGAACTCGCCTGTGCCGAAGGAGGAGCGGAAAAAGACGTCCATGGCCATTGCGGAGGTGGCCGAACGCGCCGCCGCGACTTTTTCCTGCAGGGCGGACAGCGCATGGCTGAAAGGGATAATAGAAGATGTGCTGTACCGGAGGGAGGAGCCTGAACTCCGGCATCCCTGCATGATCTCGCGCATTCATGAATATTATGAGAGGTACGACGGGGCGAAAAGCAGCAGGGCCGGAATCATGGACCTTGAACGGAAAATGTCACGTTATTACAAGTACCGGCGGGAAATAGAGGGAGAACAGGATTTCCGCCTGTCTGTGGAGACGATTTCGCTTGAAGAAATAAACGCTTTCCGGGATTATGTGGCAGGCGAATGCGAGCTCAGGAAAAAATATCCAGAGATGTATGCCGGCTGTTTTGTCAGGAAAAGCACGCCTAAGCCGGTTTCGGATTCGACTGTCATAAATGTGATGAATATATTTTGCGTGTTCCTCCGATGGTGCCGGAAAATGGGCTATACGCAGTCGGACGCTTTCTTGCAGTACGGCTGCAGGACTCCTGTATACGGGGATCCGTTCTATCTTACGATAGAGGAGAGGAACAGACTCTATGACGCTGATCTTGACGCCGATCCGGAGCTTGCCATAATAAGGGACATATTCGTTTTCCATTGCTACATAGGGTGCCGCGTCGGAGATCTGTACAGGCTCACGCGCGATAATGTCAAGGACGGTTTTGTGGAATATATTCCGCAGAAGACCAAGAAATGTCTGGCAAAGACCGTAAGGGTGCCGCTGCATGATAAGGCGATGAAGATTCTTGAAAGGTATCAGCGCAGCGGTTCCGCCGGCATTCCTGGAGTTCCGGAGCAGAAAGGGAAAAGGGCTAACATGCCGGACAAGCGTCTGCTGCCGTTCAGGCCGGTCGCCAGATATAATGCGGGGATAAAGGAACTGCTGAAATATTGCGGCATCGACCGGGTGGTGACGCTGCTGGACACCCACGGGTATGAAACGGTGCGGAAGCCGTTGTACGAGGTGGCGACGAGCCATACGGCGAGGAAAACATTTATCGGGAATCTGTACAGGCAGGTTCCCGACCCGAATCTGATAGCTTCCATGTCGGGACATGCGGAGGGCAGCGTGGCTTTCAGGCGCTACCGCTGCATCGACGATGAGATGAAACGCAGGCTTGTAGAGCTGATAAATTGATTTTTAATTGAATTATAAGCAGATACAAAAATGAAAGTAACGGCATTCATACGAAAGACAGCGGCGAAGAATAATGTAACCGATCTGGCAAGGGTATATTTCCGTGTCCGTGATACCCGGGGCACTGACATCAAGGCGTCAAGCGAACTGTCGATCAATCCGAACCACTGGAGTGCGGAGAAACAGGGTTACAAGCCACGCATATCGCTCGTATCCGAGGAAAAGAGGCTGGCTTTTGACAAGGCGGTTCAGGAAATAACCCACCTTATCGCACGGGAATACCACCGCGGCGCAGACGGAGCATGGCTGAAGAATATAATAGAGGAGTACCACCATCCGAATATAAATTCAAGGGATGGAAACGGGAACGAGACATACAGCCTCACATACCAGATACGGAGGTATATCGACGAGGTGCCGCTGGCACAGGACAGTATCGCCCACCATTGGGGGAATATAGACAAGATCAGGCGGTATGAGCGATTCCAGAGGGAGGTCATGCACCGCAGGGGATTCCGTCTTTATATAGATACGATTGACGTGGAGGATCTGCGAGAACTCAGGACATGGCTTGCAAATGAGCATGCTTACGGGAAACTTTACCCCGGGTTTTACAGGGATGTGCCGCCGTCAAAATATACGAAGATAAGGTCCGAGAACACGCTGAGCGGATATTTTTACAGAATCCGCACCGTAATCAAGTGGTGCGTAAGAAAAGGCCTGACAAGGAATAATCCGTTCGACCGCTACCAGATAGCTCCGCAGATGTACGGCGATCCTTTCTACCTGACGCTGGAAGAACGGGACAAGATCTATTATGCCGATCTGTCCGCACTGCATCCGGTCAATGCCGTTTACAGGGATATATTTATGTTCCAGTGTCTTGTCGGTTGCCGTGTCAGCGACCTTGCGAAGCTGACGAAAGACAGTCTGGCGGACGGATGCATAGAATATATTCCGCAGAAGACAAGAGGCGTGCACGCGAATACGGTAAGGGTGCCTCTGAACCGGAAGGCGCTGGACATACTGGAAAGGTACAGGAATACCGGCCCTTCGCTTTTGCCGCATTTCTGCCCTTTCACATATAACAGCAAGCTCAAGAAAATACTGAGATATGTAGGGATTGACAGGAAAATCCTTACTCTCGACCCCAAGACGAGGCAGGAGGTGACAAGGCCGTTATACGAAGTCATCACGACACATACGGCGAGAAAGACCTTCATCGGCAACCTGTATAAACAGGTCAAGGATCCGAACCTGATCGCGTCCATGTCTGGGCATGCGGAGGGCAGCCGCGCTTTTGCACGTTACAGGACGATAGATGACGACATGAAGAAAGAACTTGTAAACCTTCTGGACTGATATAGGCGTTCATGTTATTCCGCCGTACGCGTCTGTGGAGTGGCGGTGGGGTAACGGGGCAGATGTGGCGATGGGGTGTTTTTTATTCTCGCAGGCCGGCGGGGCAGATTTATTCTCGCTGGCGGAGGAGTATATGCGGCTGGGCGGTCCGGCAGGGCGACGGGACAGACGTGGCGATGGGGTGTTTTTTATTCTCGCTGGCTGGCAGGGTGACGGGGCATGTGTAGCTTTTGGGGCCGGGCATGTTTGTCCTTGCGGCTGGCGGGGTATCATCAGGGAACTATCCGGGAACAAATGTGATTTGTGGTTGGAAGAAGTAATTGAATGCAAGCGATATAACGTCAAATATCAAGTTCAAGCATGAGGAGCGGTATTCAGCTCCGTTATGCAA
>CAYLQE010000064.1:0-3403 GCA_964385835.1 uncultured Muribaculaceae bacterium
CCGTGGTACGGATATCAAGCTGACTCCCGAGGTCGTGGAGGCAGGCGGTCTGGCTATCATAGGCACTGAGCGTCATGACAGCCGCCGTGTGGACCGTCAGCTCCGCGGACGTGCCGGACGTCAGGGTGATCCGGGTTCTTCACGCTTCTATATCTCCCTTGAGGACAACCTTATGCGTCTGTTCGGATCCGAGCGTATCGCAAAAGTGGTGGACCGTCTGGGAATGGAGGACGGCGAGGCACTGGAGGCCCCTATGCTCAGCAAGTCGATAGAGACGGCCCAGAAGAAAGTGGAGGAGAACAACTTCGGCATCCGCAAGAGACTGCTGGAGTATGATGACGTGATGAACACCCAGCGTGAGGTGATCTATACCAAACGCCGCAATGCGCTGAGCGGCGAGCGTGTGGAGATCGATATCGACAACCTGATGCAGGATATCGCGTACATCCTTGTGGAATCATGCGACGGCATGGACTACAAGAGCTTCGAGGAAGAGGTGATAAAGGCCCTTTCCATTGATCCGGGCTTCGACGAGGCGTTCTACAATACGGCGAAGCCGCGGCAGAAGGCCGAGGCTCTGTACTCCCACATGCAGGAGGTGTACAGGCGCCGTATGGACACTATAGCCCAGAAGGCATATCCGGTGATAAAGACCGTGTACGAGAAGCAGGGGCAGATGTACACGAACATTCTGATTCCTATCTCCGACGGCTACAAACAGCTTTCCCTTGGCGTGAATCTGGAGAAGGCGGTGACATCCGAGGGCCGCGAGATCGCACGGGAACTTAGCAAGACCATTACCTTATATAATATAGACGAGCTCTGGAAGCAGCATCTCAGGGATATGGACGACCTTAAGCAGAGCGTCCAGAACGCTTCATACGAACAGAAGGATCCTCTGCTTATCTACAAGCTGGAGAGCAGCAACCTTTTCGATGCCGTGCTTGAGACTCTGTGCAAGAACGTGCTGTCGTTCCTGTTCCGCGCGCATATCCCTCTGCGTGATGCCTCGGAGGTGCGTCAGGAGCAGTCCGTGCGCAAGCCTGAGAAAGTGAATTATCAGACCTCGCGCAGCGATCTTGTGACAAACGGCGAGACCAAGGCAAGGACTCCTGTGCATGTGGACAAGAAGATCCGTCCGAATGATCCGTGTCCTTGCGGCAGCGGCAAGAAGTACAAACATTGTCACGGCCAGAACCGGTAATTGGATAACACGCGTTATATTAATGTGATACTCCCACTCAAATTAGGGTGGGAGCCTTTTTATGCCTTGCCCGACGGCGTGGAGGCCGAAGTGGGGGACAGGGCTCTCGTGCCGTTTGCCGGGCACAGCTATCTGTCTGTGGTGAGCGCCGTGGGCGTGACTCCGGACGAGGGCATTCGCAACGTGTTGCAGATATACGGGATACAGGATTACAAGGACAGGATACTGCCTTCGGAGATTGATTTCTGGCGTACTCTTGCCAGATACTATATGTGCAGCGTCGGCGAGGTGTACAAGGTGGCCTATCCGTCGGCAAAGAATGAGACCGTGCGTCCGTCAAGGCGCAAGGAAAAGCCTGAGCGTTGCGTGAACGCCGCCGCAGCCGGTATGCCGCCGTGTGTGGCGGAGGCTGCCGGCAGGATAATGACGGCGCTTTCGCCATCAAGGCCCGTGCTGATGAGTTCGCCGGAAAGCTGGGATGTGATGCTGGAGATATGCCGCCGTCATGCGGAGGAGGGGCGGAACGTGATATGGCTTGTGCCGGAGATCAAGCTCGGCAAGGCGATGGCTGAAAGGGCGGAGGAGGTCCTGGGTTCGTGTCTTGTGGTGTGGGGAGCGAACATCACCGCGGCGCGCAAGCGCGAGGCAGCGCGTTTCATCCGCAGCGGACGGCCGTATGTGGTGCTTGGCACGCGCAGTTCGCTGTTTCTGCCGTACGCCTCGGCGGATCTGGTGATAGTGCAGGAAGAGCATGACATGTCGTATAAGCAGACTTCGCCGGCGCCGCGCTATAACGGGCGCGATGCGGCGGTCCTGCTGGCTTCAAAACTTGGGGCGGCCGTATTGCTGGAGAGCGCGACTCCGTCGTTCGAGAGCCTTCTTAACGCATTTACAGGCAAATATCTGCGCGTGGAAACGGCGGATGCGGCCGCAGGGCCGGACTGGGACATAATCGATACCCGCGCCGAACTGTTCAAGAACGGCATGAGGGGAGAACTGTCGGTGCGTCTTTTGAATGCGGTGCCGCTGTACAGGGATAAGGATGCCGCGGCGTTCTACAAACCGCGCAGGGCAGCATTCCCGAAAACGGAGAAACTTCTGCCGGAACTGCAATCTGCTCTCGGGACGGATGTCTTTCTGACGGATGACATAATAGCAAAGCCGCTTCCACAGGGGTGCGTGGTGCTTGGAATATTCGGGGCGGATGCAATGCTGAGCCGCCAGGATTTCAGGGCGGACGAGCGTTTCATCCAGACGGTGATGCAGGCGGTGGCGCAGTGCGGAGGTTCCCTGCGCAGGGTAGTGATCCAGACCCGCGAGGCTTCCCATCCGGTTTTTTCATCGCTTGTCAGCGGAAATGTGACCGCGCTGCTGTCGGAGCGCAAGGAGTTCGGCTATCCTCCTTTCACGCGGATCGTGGATATATGTTTCAGGGACAGTTCCGCCGGACGTCAGGCAAAGATGACGGAGGCTCTGTGTCTGACGCTGATGTCCGCCGGATTTACGGGTTTCATGCCTGTGCCGGATATGGGAGTGCGCCTGATCCTGCCCAAGGACAGGAATCTTACTGCCCGCAAGGAGGCTCTGCAGAGGCTTGTCGCGGATTTTGAAAAGGCGCACAAGTATGCGGGACATATTTTTTTCGATGTCGACCCTTAGAGACGGAAAAATAAATTTTGCTCAATAAATTTTGGATGTAAGATAAAATTTATTATCTTTGCAGTCCGAAATAATGGTGTCATAGCTCAGTTGGTAGAGCAAAGGACTGAAAATCCTTGTGTCCCTGGTTCGATTCCCGGTGACACCACAGAAAACCCTCCCGATCCTGGAGGGTTTTTCGTATACGCGGGATGCAATCTCGGTCAGGCACTGACGACCGGATATTATTTTTAGAATTTTACCAATTTAAAAGTTCAGGGTTGAGGAGAAAGTCAATCAATCCAATTGTAACGATGCCATCCTCATTTCTTTTGGGTTTTATGTAATCTTTGACGATAATGATTTTTTTGAATGAATCGTAAATATTAAGCAACGACGCTGATTCCTGACGTTCTTTTGCATCTGTAGGCATTATGAACGCAGACTGTATATAATAACGCTGGCTACCTTGATTGGCAACGAAATCCACTTCGTACTGTTTGCGGATTCTTTTACCATCGTTGTCCGTTGTGCGATACTCAACCACACCTACATCAACTT
>CAYLQE010000065.1:0-3373 GCA_964385835.1 uncultured Muribaculaceae bacterium
TGAAAACGTATCAAAATATTTTTCAAAAAGTTCTTGACATATCACCAGAATGCTTCTACTATATTGTCATAAAAATATCTCTCATATATTTTATAGTATCCTGATATGCTTTCTTATAGCGCTTATTCTTTTTTCCCCCATACTTTATATCCCAAGACCAGTTCCCTTCTTTGTTTTTCTTAAATTTACTGTAGGGGTTATCCTTTGTTTTGCGATGAATGTCATCTCTTTCATCCTCGCTTATTTTTCTTCGTTTTCCATTTGAATCCTCAATTCCTCGATAATAAGCATCCCAGTCTAAATGAAAAGCTCTTTGCTTTTTGCTAGCGCCTTTTCCCTGTTGTCCGGCAAATTAAAAGGAAGCACATCCGTCACATTAAAAGCTGGCTGATATATGGGATCTGATGAGGTACCGTCAAATTATCATCTGGCAGTCTGTCACATTGCAGGGAGTACAAAACTGCCCATGCAGATTAAAACACAGGCAGTTTTGAATGGGATCTATCCGAGTTCACAGTCGCTGACCGCCTGCATGACAGCATCGGCACTGATGCTGCTCAACTCCCGGCTTGACGCGACCAGCATGCTGGCATTGCAGAGTTTGTTGATCATGCGCGGCGTACCGTCGGCAGCATTGAGGACTGCTTCAACAGCGCTCTCATCAAAGATGCCGGGAGTCCCTCCTGCACCTTTGATCTTTTCTGAAATATAGGTACGCCCTTCCTCTTTGGAAAGCCCTTCCATGTTATAGTTCATAATGATCCGCTGGCGGAGCGGTTCATGTACTCCGAGCCGCAGGGTTGAATTGAGCTGCGGGAGCCCGACCAGGAGGACGGACGCACGGTCCCTGGAGTCCATCTCAAAATTGAAGAGGATCTTCAGGTCATTGAGGACAGCGTTGCTGACATAGTTGGCCTCGTCAATGATGATGACGGGTGTCCGGCGCTTTTCGAGGGCAAGGCGGGTGATCTCATCCTGTATGGCCCTGAAATTGTCCGGTTTGCGGAAAGAAGGCTGCACGCCGAGTTCACTGGCAAGGCTGCGGTAAAAATCACTTACGGTGAGTGTGGACAGGCTGGAATAGATGACCTTGTACAGGGAAGGGTTCAGGGAAGCCTTCCATCTGCGGACAGCCGTGGTCTTTCCTCTCCCGGCAGCACCGGTAAGGAGGCCGAACCCCCTGTTCTTTGCCAGATAATCAAGCCGGAAGGCAGCCTCGCGGCTCTCCTGTGTGTCAACAGGGATCTCTTTTGAATTTTTAAGGAAAGGATTAAATTCCAGTCCGAAACGGGCAATGGATTCCATCAGTCCTCACCTCCGCACAGATGTATCTTTTCGCGTTTTACGGATGCGTTTTCCTGTTTGTTCAGGAGACGGACGGGGGTAAGGGAACCGTCATGCTCCACCACGAAGATATCCTTCATGTCAGGGGAATAACGCAGGGTGATACGCTGTTTCGCGAAGCGGTAATCCACTTCATATTCCACCCCGTCAATGACGATAACGCTGTCAGCGGAAACGCGGCGTTCCAGTTCCAGGAGAAAACTTTCCTCAATCTGACGCATTTCCAGACGGCGTATCCTGTCCGGTTCGGAAAAGAACCTGTCCTGCGGGGATCTCCCCTGCAGGGAGGAGTGTCCGGAAAGGTTGTAGGCACGTACAAAGGAAAGCAGGGAGCCCCGCAGCCCGTCAAGGGACTGGAAGTCCCGCATGTCAAGTGAGGCCATCCACTGGTCTTTCATGGTACGGAACCAGCGCTCGATCTTGGCTTTGGCAGTCGGGGTGTAAGGCCGGCAGTAATTAAGGACGGAGCCGATGCGCGCGGCCAGCAGTTCCATCTGCCGGTTTTTATAGGCGCTGCCGTTGTCGAAGTTAAGGGTCTTTGGGACACCATACTTTGCGACAGCGGATTTAAGGACAGACATGAGGCTGACGAACGAGTCATGAAAAGACACATCAATGCCCACCACCATGCGGCTTGCGTCATCGATCAGGGCAATGACGTAAACCCGGCGCTTTTTTCCGTCCGGTGTTTTCAGGTATGGACCCGAAGAGGAGTCTCCGCACCACACCTCATTGATGTGCGGACGTTCATAGCGGCGCATGTCCTGATTGTTTGTCAGATCCCTTTCGAGTGCAAGGCGGTTGATGAAACGCAGGACCGTTGATTCAGAGAGCTCTCCCCGGCAGATGCTGCCGTTATGCTGCAGCTGTCTGTAGATGGCGGCAGCGCTCATTCTGGGGTAATGCTCCTTGAGGTATATGATCTGTTCTTTGAGGGCATCATCCAGTTTCCGTGACCTGCCTTCATCCGAGCGTCCGGCAGGCTGCAGGGCATCAAAGCCTTTTTTGAGATAGATCTCATACCATTTGGAAATGGTTGACGGGGCATAGTGGCGCAGGCCCCCGTCCGGATGCGGGATCCCCTTTTCAGCGACTTCGCGGAAATATTCGCTGAAGCTTTTGTACTGCGCCGGAAGGCCGGAGATGACGGGAGCGATGGCAGCGTATTTCATGAGTGCGATGTCATGTCGTTTTTTCTGTTCCATAGGTGAAATTCCTCCTTTTTTCGATGATAAGAGGAGTATAAACGGGATAACACAGGATTGCACGGCGGGTTATGTTGGCGGGGAATAAAATATATTCGGCGTGTTTTTTATCTGCATGAACTGTTTGCCGAAAAGGGAGATGCACTCCCGTGTCAGGGCTGCGAGGGGACGCAGCAGGATGCGTTCGGCCCTGAGTCGTTCACGCCAGAAGGCGAGGTATATCCGGATCAGCTTAAAGGGGGTCCTCTCATCCATTTCCGGATTGGTTTCCAGGACGGCTGACGGACCGGTCCCATCCTCAAATGCCTGGACCACAGCCACCTGGTCTTCAAGGGGGATCTGGGAATAAGGGACCAGCGCAGACGGGAGGAGCGCATGGGAACGTCCGCAGCTGCAGCACAGGACACGCCTGACTTTCAGATGACATACGGAGCCGTCTGTTTTGACACGGCGGCGGTAGGAGCCATAGCGGATCAGGGAACCGGAGCGGCCGCAGGAGCAGGGGAGCTGCGAGGGATCTACAGATTCCATGAGTTCATCATAAGTTTTTTGGGAAATGGGGTTGCATTTATCGGTCAAAATGGTTATCATAATCTTGTCAGTGGCATCCATCATTATTGATGTCCACGGTGTTTTTGAAGGCAGGAGGCAGACTTTGGACGGTAAGCTCCTGCCTTTTCCTATGGGTTTCTATAGTATGATACCATAAATAGTTATCAAAAGAAAATAATCTGACACGGAATGCATCAGATTAACTTATTAGCAGGATATATTTATTTGATGAGAAAACGGGAATTTAGCGGATGGGAATTTGACGTTCTATA
>CAYLQE010000066.1:0-3275 GCA_964385835.1 uncultured Muribaculaceae bacterium
CATAGAGTCCGAACCAGAAATTCATGCCCCACTTGTCGCTCAGGCGGAGAAACATGTCCACGAGATCGACAGGAGGCGTATAGCATCCTTCCTCCGCTGTGAGCACGGCGGAAGGGAATGTCTGCCAGCGTTTGTAGCCGCTGCGGATCAGTATGACTGTGTCGATACCTGCACCCCGCATCAGTTCGAAATCGCGGTCCCATTCTTTTTCACCCCAGTTCTGATGGGGGATGTCGTGGCTTATTTCATCCAGAAATGTTCCTTTTATACGCATAATAGTATATTGTTTAAGTTCTCCAGTATAGTTTTTTGTCCGTACATGCGGCAGTCAGCGCCACTATGGCCGCGGTCACTATGACACCGCGCGCTACGCCTGCCCAAGGGTCGAGTTCGCCGAACCATTGGAGCCAGCTGTCCGTATGTGTGAGCGTGAGCAGCGGATTAATCAAAAATCCTGCCGCAGTATAGGCCACCATAGGGTTGCGTCCGCATTTTACAAGCGCCCTGAAGCGCATGCCGCAGCTTTGCATGAGTATGGATGCGCATACGAGCGTCGCGGATGCCAGACCGGAGGTGACGAAGAAATAGCTGAATGTGGCGTGATCCTTCTTGATGCCGCCCTCGCAGGCTTCCAGGCAAAGTCCGAGCATGAGCCAGAACAGTCCCCAGCCGGCCAGATTGCGGTGCAGGACTCCGGACGGCGTTTCATCGCGCCTGAGCGGAAAATACATGGCCGCACCCAGGACGACGCTCGCTGCGAGATTGACGGTAAGATGCCGTGATAACAGTCCCCAAAGATTGACTATGACGAGCAGTCCGGCGGCAGCTGCTGACGTGATAGCAAGGCCGCGCGCAGGTTCTTTCGCGGAACCATCGTCTTTCTGCATCCTGTCGTAGAAATAATCTCCTGCGATCGTTCCCGGTATGATGATGCACAGGTATTTCAGGAAGTCGAAGCGGAAAAGCCACGCCGCCGGAGTAAAGTTCCATAGTGCCTCATTCCACGAGCCTGCCACCTGCGAGCCGAATCTGAGCGCCACCAGCAGCGCGAGGATTGCGAGTCTCGCCTTTATGCTGTCGCGTGTGCAGAGCCAGACAAGGCTTCCGAAAAGAGCCATGTTAGCCAGCACGAGTATTATTATGTCGCTGTTGCAGACAGAGACTCCGGTACTGCCGGACCATTTCGCCGTGAACATCAGCAGGACAAGTCCCGCCAGGCCGCCGGCGTGCATCAGGGTGTTCTGCAGTTTCGTCAGCTTACCGACCCGCAGGAACAGCATCCAGAAACAAAGCCATGCCGCAAGCTGCATGAGGGCGGCGCACCATGCCGGAAGATGTGCGAGGATGCCCGGACGGAGATTCGCAAGGGCTATCGAGAAAAATGCCAGCAAAGCCCAGCGCCGGATGATTCCTGTGACAACCGGTGCCGCCGCCCCGCCGTTCTGCCCGAGTTTCCTGCGCATGGACAGCGGGAAAGCCGCTCCCATTGAGAAAAGGAAGAAAGGGAAGACCAGATCCACCCATGTGATTCCGGCCACGTTCGGGTCGAACACGAAAGAGGGAGGCGGTACCTGGGCATGGAAGAGCCATGCAGGCAGATCGCCGTGCCACAGCATCTGCCCTGCCAGCACCATGCCTACGATCGCCAGTCCGCGAAGCAGGTCTATCGAATCAGCGCGTTTCCCCATGTTATCTGAGATATTTGAGTTTCTTGAGATGGTCCGCCCATATCACGTATGCCTCGGGATAGAGGTGGATGCCGTCCTTTGTCATGTCCGTGCGCAGTTCCCCGTCAGCGTCTGAGAGCAGGGGAGCGATGTCTACGAAAGTGCACCAGTCCTTTTCATTGCACAGCTGTGCAAGGCGGGCATTTACATTCCTGATCTGAGGATTGTGGCCCTTTACGTAAGGATAGGCAAGACGTTTGGTGCTTATAGGCAGCAGACTCTGTATATACAGCTTGCAGCCCGGCACCGTCTCATGCACCATGTCAGCTATGCGTCCGATATTCTCCACAATTGTGTCGGTGCTCTGGCCTCCGGTGATGTCATTGACGCCGGCCAGAAGGAATATTTTCGAAGGAGCGGACTCTAAAGTCTGTGGCAGACGGTCGATTATTCCGAAAGTATTGTCGCCGCCGATGCCGCGGTTCACGATATTGCGGCTCTTGAAAAGCATGTTCCACCAGCCCTGTTCGGTGATGCTGTCACCGAGAAAGATCACTGATCCCTGCGGCACGCTTTCCTGCTCGTATGCTGCGCGGCGCGTGTCGTAATAGTCGTTATGGAATTTCTGCGCCATGCTCCCGGTCGGAGCGAACAGGCAATAAAGGCAGAAAACAGTTGCAAACAGTCGTTTCATATCACTATTGTTCTTTGCTGAAAACGTTTATTTCTTGGCGAGCACACCGTCTATTCCGGCTTTCACATACTTCCACTGGTCGGCCTTCTTCAGATGAATCATGTCGAAGAGGAAATAGCCGTCGCAGGCGCGGTAGCAGGCTGCCACTGAGTTCGTGATGGCCTCGTTCTCCTGCTCCTGTGTATATTTGTTGGCTGTGTCCCAGTTGCCGACGTCAGGACCTCCTGCCACCATAGGACAGTCTTTCCTCGTGCGCTCTTTCGCAAGAGAGCAGAATCCCTGCATTGTCCATTCTGTGGTTCCGTACACCGCTCCAGGAGAAGCGTATGCTCCGATGAGCATCTGGTCCATGTGGTCGGCGTAGCCGTATTTCTGGTATTCGCTTGTCGCCCATGCGAATTTCGAAGTCACATTGTAGTTAGGGCTCGCCCAGTTTACTCCCACATCATAATATGATGAGTACCAGCCGCCTACATATACGCCGAATTTCAGGTCAGGATTGACTTTCCTGACGGACTCGCGGGCCTTTACCATAAAGTCATGGATTACTTTGGCGCGGAACTCCATCCAGCGTTTCATATATACGGGCTCCTGGGCAGGAAGCCCAGATTTATGTCCCGGAGGAAGAATGTCGGCAGGGAAGTTCTGTACCTTGGCGCCGATATAATCTTCGAATTTCTTGCGCGAATAGTCCGAGAAATCGCTCGTGAAGTCTTCGAAACGTCCTCTGTCGAGGAATATTCCCTCCAGTCCATCGTATTTTGCAAGGTCCGCCAGCATTGCGCAGAGATAGTCCTGTACCTCTTCGTTCACAGGGTTGAAGAACTTGGTTCCAACGCTTGTGTCCATGGTATTTGTGGGCAATGAGCAGAATCAATCCCGGGATAGAAATCACGACATACCACACCTTCCTC
>CAYLQE010000067.1:0-3089 GCA_964385835.1 uncultured Muribaculaceae bacterium
TTTTAGATTCAAAATCCTTTGCAATAACAGGAGGCGAGTTTGGAATTGAAGCATCCGTTATTGCTCTTATTGGATACATTGTTGTTACGTTAATAGCCTTTGTTATGATAAAGAAAAGGACAAAGAAGTCACTCAATTCAAGTTTGAAATAGTTTAAGGTATGGTGTAGTCTTGCCGAGTTTGAATAGTTGTAGCTAAGCCGCAAAGCCTGTAAACGTTAGGGCTTGGCGGCTTTTTTTCTTTATTATTGCATTTCGATTGCATTTTTCTATTCAGTTTTAACTACGAAGGACATATGCTTTAATATCAAACTATGTAATTAAACCGATCCCTGCCTGAAAAACAATAATTTTTTAATCATTTTTTGTTTGACGGGTATGGTTTTCGTTGATATGATGATATCGGAGGTAATGTATATGTCAGAAAAAGTTGTAAAGTCGAAAGAGCATATGAAGGATATGTTTAGTTATGTGGTGCTGGTGATAGGTGCTATAATCGCTGCTTTCTCCGTTGAAGAATTTTTGGTCCCATGTACGATTTTGGATGGAGGGGTCGTGGGAATCTCGATTATGATCAATAATCTTAGTAAGATTCCTTTGGGAATACTGACCCTGGCACTCAACCTTCCGTTCTTGATAATTGGTATGCGGAAGCTGGGAGCCAGATTTATTGCCAAATCTGCGGTTGCCATGGTGACATTTTCGAGTTTTCTGGGAGTATTTGAGTCGCTTACGAATATGACGGAGGATTATCTGCTGGCTGTTTGTTTCGGAGGAGTGTTTCTAGGAATGGGCGTGGGGCTCGTCATTCGCTCCGGCGGTTGCCTTGACGGAACGGAGACGGTGGCAATCTTTTTGAACCGACGTTTTAATCTTCCGGTAGGACAGACGGTTCTTTTCATCAATATTATGATTTATACAATTGCAGGTTTTTTGTTTGGATTTGACCGGGCCATGTACAGCCTGCTGACGTATTTTATCACGTCGAAAGTGATTGATTTTGTAGAGACAGGCGTGGAACAGGCAAAATCTGCCATGATAATTACGAATGAGGGCCGCAGGATTGCGGATGAGATATATAAGAAGATGGGACGCACTGTGACGATTTTGGAAGGTGAGGGTCTGATTAGTGGAAAAAAGGTGGTCCTCTACTGCGTACTGAACCGACTTGAAATCTATCAATTGAAGCAGCTGATCAAAGAGGTAGATGCGAGCGCTTTTATCACGATTAGTGATGTGTCAGAAATTATTGGAAATCATATTAAAAAGAAGGCGGGTTAAGATATGTTATAAAGCAGTGCATTCATTAGGTTAGGGTACATAGGATTTCGAATAAGGGTCTGTGCACATACAGTTAAGCACTACAAAAAACACGCCGAGTTTGAATGAACGGGTAGAACCCTACAGAGCTTGTAATTATGAGTTTTGTAGGGATTTTTTAATTTACTCATATTACAACCTTAATACCTTGCTTTTTCCATTTAGATATAACTCCTTGATATTCGTTTCCTTTTTTCTTAACAAAAGGGAAAATTCCAAATTTAAATATAATAAAGTGTTTAATTTTCTGATATAAATAAATGTTCTGTTTATTTATATCATTATAAAATTTATCTATTGCTTTATTTACTTTATTTTGTGTTTTTGAACTACTTAATGGATTAGTAGAAAAAGGCACTTTTATGACAAGTGAATTAGAAATAGTTGCCCCAGAATAAGACAATACCTTGTTTAATATTTTTGCTGTGTCCCTTCCACCATAATTTTCATATGTAGATACGCTGATTGCATACTTTCTGAATAGCAATTGTTCAATTACAAAATGTCCACGATCTATTACGACTTTCATTTGTCCAGAAACATTGCTTGCATATGTAGGTGAACCTATAATTATACCGTCTGCTGTTTCTATGTTTTCTGATAGCTTTTCGATATCATCATTAAAAATACATGTACCATTTCTGTAGCATTTACAACAGCCAATACAATATTTTAAATTAAAATCTGCAACATTAAAAAATTGTACTTCTACATTGGGATAAGTTTCTAATGTTTGATACATTGCATTCAGTAACAATGCAGTTGCTCCGTTTTTTCTGTGACTTCCGTTTAAAATAATAATTTTCATGACCTTTTTCCTTTCAAATTCTATTATAGCCATATATAATACTATTTGAAAAGTACGCACTTTTTTGTGCCATACTATCAAAAAGGAGAGTGTTATATGAAAAAAGAACCTTGTTATCTTCAAGATTTTGGATATGAAAGATTTGAAACGCTTGTGGGAATGATTGGCGGTAAATGGAAATTAAGAATTATATATATGTTGGCATTTCACGAAGTGCTGAGATATGGGGAGTTGAAACGTTTGCTTACACCAATTACTCATAAGATGTTGACAAATCAATTAAAAGAATTGGAAAAAGATGGACTTATTGTTCGTAAAGAGTATCCGCAAGTTCCTCCAAAGGTCGAATATTATATGACCGAAATGGGAAAAGGTCTAAGACCTGTGGTTAAGGCAATGTATGAATGGATTGAAAAATATGATATTAAATAAATAGGCGCAAATGTGACCAAAAGCTGTATTGCCGTAATGATTATTTGGACATAGCGCTAGCACTAAGTTAATGCAACTTTTCATTATAGAAAAAATAAGGGTTTATGTGGTAGTATATAGGAGTAAGAATGAAAACATCCTATAAGGTTATCTCGCAGAACTGGCAGGTAGTCCAATCGCACTATTCTGGGGTAAGTGGTCCTCCCTCCTATGGGTCGTCCATTCTTTGGTCATCACAATTATTTGCGCGAGTAATGAGGAAAATGCCTTGCTTGCAAGAGCATTTGACGAATACCGCGACAGCCGAAAGGCATTAAGGAGGAATTGTCATGAACAAAGTTTCGGGAAAGCTGACAGCATTTTTGAGGAATCGTTTTGGGTAGGCGTGTTTGAATGAATATCAGAGGGTAAGTTATCTGTTGCAAGGTTACATTTAGTGCAGAACCAGGAGACGATGAAATTTACGATTTTGTTTGGCTGTGGCAACTGATGTAAAAGAAGCTAGTCGCAATCCTAAACGGGTACAGCGT
>CAYLQE010000068.1:0-3031 GCA_964385835.1 uncultured Muribaculaceae bacterium
AATTTTGAACCTCCTCTATTAATTTATTTGGGGTGGAAGCCCCTGCAGTAATGCCCACCAGTCGAGCTGATTTAGGTAGTTCTAAATGCAAGTCATCCAGTGTCTGTATTAAATAGGTATTATCACACACTTCCTTGCAGATCTCATAGAGTTTTCTGGTGTTGGAACTGTGTTTACCTCCTATTACGATCATTGCGTCAGCATCTGCTGCCACTTCCCTCGCCGCCCTCTGCCGCTCCTCCGTTGCATTGCAGATGGTGTTCACAATACTAACATTGTAACCTCTTTTTTGAAAAATTTCAACTATATGTTGAAATTTATTGTAATTAAATGTCGTCTGAGCCACCAAAGTGATCTTTTTTCCCTCCGGAGGGGTAAATTTCTCGGCGTCATCAACGCTTTCCAGTACATCCACCGGACCGATACACCAGCCCACAATACCCTTCACTTCGGGATGTTCCGAGCTTCCCACCACCAGAATATGCTCTCCCTGGCGGCTCCTCTCCTCTACGATACGATGGATTCTTTTCACAAAAGGACAAGTGGCGTCAATGATTTCCCAGCCTTCCCTCTCCATGCACTGCTGCACCTCTCTGGATACGCCATGCGCCCTGATAACCACAGTCCCTTTCTCCGAGACATCAGGGGAAGTTCCCACAGCAGGCAGCTGTTCCAGCTCCTGCAGGTTCTCGATAACCTGAACCCCCTGTCCTGCCAGCTCCTTCACGACTTCTTCATTGTTTACAATGGAGCCATAAGTATATATAGTTTTCCCTGTTTGTATCTGTTCATACACGGTATCCACTGCACGTTTCACGCCAAAGCAGAAGCCGACAACAGCCGCAAGTCTGATTTCCATGTCCGTTTACCCCGTCCGCCCGCTTCGACGGGCATGCAATCCTGAGTGAAAAATTCCGCCTTATCTGCGGCAGAGTTCCAGAATTCTCTCGATGACCTGTTCGGGAGTCATATCTGAGCTGTCCACCAGAATGGCGTCCTCCGCCTGGCGCAGAGGACTGACTTCCCGGTGCATATCCCGATAATCCCTCTCCTCCATATCCGCCTGGATCTGAGCCAGGTCGCATTTCTCTCCTTTTGCGGTCAGCTCGTCATAGCGGCGTCTGGCCCGCACCGCGCTGCTGGCGGTCAGATAGATCTTCACATCCGCATTCGGCAGCACGCAGGTGCCAATATCCCGGCCATCCATAATGCAGTCTGTTCTGGCCGCCAGCTCGTGCTGCAGGGCGGTGATGCGTCTGCGCACCGGGGCCAGCACACTGATTCTGGAGGTGGCGCTCCCCACCTCCTCCGTGCGGATGTAGGCGTTGACATTTTCCCCGTTCAGGCAGACCACCTGCACTCCATCCTCATATTTCAAGGTGATGTCAGCCTCATCGCAATGGGCGATCACCGCCTGTTCATCATCCGGATCAATTCCCTGACGCAGCATATACAGCGCCATGCCCCGGTACATGGCTCCCGTGTCCACATAGATAATATTCAGTTCTCTGGCCACCGCCTTGGCAATGGTGCTTTTTCCGGCACCGGCCGGTCCGTCTACTGCAATATTATAACTCATACGATTGTTCCTTTCTTATTTATAAAATCTCTTAGACAATTGCGAAACATTTTCTGCAAGTGACGGGACTGGTCAATATATAAACTGAATTTATCTCAAGCTCCTATTGCCGCACTCTCTCCCGCCAAGTGTCCGGTGGACCATGCGATCTGCAGATTATAGCCTCCTGTCAGCGCATCCAGATCCAGCAGCTCTCCTGCAAAATAAAGTCCCTGTACCTTCCTGGACTCCATGGTGGAAGGGTTCACATCCCGGACAGAGACGCCGCCCTTGGTGATAACGGCCTCCTCATAGCCCGAAACTCCGGTCACGGTCATGGGCAGAGCCTTGATCAGCTCCACAAAGGCCTTGCGCTCCTGGCGGGTAATCTCACCGGCCGGTTTGTCCGGGCGGATACCGGATAAACGGATCATAACCGGAATCAGCCTCGCCGGAAACAGCTGTCCCAGAGCATTCTTAAACTGCTTGTTCCTGTTCTCCTCAAAATCCCGCAGCACCCTTTTATCCAGCTGCTGCTGATCCAGGGCGGGCTTTAAATCCAGAAGCAGACCTGCCTCTCCCTGGCATTTCGCCGTATAATAGCTGCTGGCGCTCAGAACCAATGGTCCGCTGATTCCAAAATGAGTGAACAGCATCTCTCCAAAATCCTGATAAATTTCCTTATTTCCCTGATAGAGACTCAGGCGCACATTGCGCAGGGACAGCCCCATGAGTTCTCTGCACCACTCCTCCCGGATTCGGAAGGGAACCAGAGAAGGCCTGCAATCTATCATATCATGGCCCGTGTCCCTCGCAAAGCCGTGACCGTCTCCGTTGGAACCGGTGGAGGCATAGGACAGGCCCCCAGTGGCCAGGATCACCCGGTCAGCCGCCAGCTGTTTTCCGTCCGCCAGTTGCACCCCTCGTATTCTCTTATTTACTTTTCCCGAGCCTTTGACCGGCCCCTTTAGGGGTTCTCCCCCCTCCGCGGCTTCGCCGGGGAGCTCCTCCCACCACAGCTTTTTTACTCTTGTGCGCAGACAGATCTCCACCTGATACCGCTTTAAGGCCCTGGTCAGGGCGGCAATGACATCCGAGGAGTGATCGCTCACCGGAAATACCCTTTCCCCCCGCTCTGTCTTCAGAGGACATCCCTCCGCCTCCAGCAGTCCCATCACCGCCCGGTTGTCAAAACCGTAAAAAGCGCTGTACAGAAATTTTCCATTGGTCATCACATGGGAAAAGAGATTGTCCATCTCACCGGCATTGGTCACATTGCATCTGCCCTTGCCCGTGATAAACAGCTTTTTGCCCAGCTTTTCATTCTGTTCCAGCAGCGTCACCCCGGCTCCGGCCTGAGCCGCAGCTATAGCCGCCATCATGCCGGCGGCCCCGCCGCCCACCACGATCACATGCATTCGCACTAACTCCTGTCTTGTTTCTATTCTTCTTTTCGCAGGGAATAATTTAATA
>CAYLQE010000069.1:0-2853 GCA_964385835.1 uncultured Muribaculaceae bacterium
AAAAACGCGGCGGCAATGGCGGACGAGTTCACCAAGCTGGGCGTAAAAATGGTTTCGGGCGGTACGGACAACCACCTTATACTTTTAAATCTTACCGACAAGGGTATGACGGGCAAGGAGCTCGAACATATGCTTGACGACGTGCATATTACGGTAAACAAGAATGCGATACCTTTCGATACGCAGAAGCCGTTCGTGACCAGCGGTATAAGAATAGGTACGCCCGCAATGACCTCGCGCGGAATGAAAGAGCCCGAGGCGCGCAAGATTGCCCAGCTTATCGCCGAGATAATCGACAAGAAGGAAGCGGCTTACGCTCACGTAACCGAAGAGGTTGCCAAGCTTTGCAAGGCGTTCCCTCTTTATGCGGATTGCGTGAACTAAATTTAAGAAATAAAGCCCCGCGGCGACCGCCGCGGGGCTACTTTTTATTCTTTTATATTTAAGATAGCTCCGACTATCCCGCAGATAATGCCGCCCACGGGGAACACGACCCAGCCGGGGTGCCAGAGGTTCCACACAAACCCCAGCACCAAAAATACCGCCGTCGCCACCATCATAATAATGCCGCTTAAAGCGTTTTTAAGTTTTTCGTGCGGTGAAGGGTGTAATTCTTTGTGCGTAGCCGCATTGTACTCCGACACTTCGAATTTGGTTTTCTGAATACCTAAGTATACCAGGCAGCCTACCGAAACGGCGACAATAAGCAAAAACGCCGCAGTAACGTAGCAGTATGAGCTGTCACCGCCGCTTATAATTTCGTTATCAATAAGCGCGGATAAAACTACAAGCATTACAACTCCGAGAATAATTCCCGAAACAAGGGAAGCCATTGCAATGGGAAACCGCTTAGAAAATTTTTGTATCTGTTCTTTTGTAAAAACGTTTGGCATTACGGGGTGTGCTTTTTTAAATCTGTCGTGTGTAATACCGGAGATTACGAACAAAAATACTGCAACAGCCGTGCACAAAAGTACCGCAATCGCGCCCATGGTAGCGATTAGGTCGGCTGTTTTGCCGGATAATAATTTGTAGTACATTGAGTATCCGCTAAGAGCAACGCAGACTGCCACGCCTAAAAGTATTAAAAACACGCCTGCCGCAATTTTACGTGCAAAGTCGTCCATATGCCGCGCAAAACCGTGTTCGTCGGGGGATATATGCCATTCAACGCCTCTTTCAAGTTCTTCTGCATCTTCCGTATGGGCGGTTAAATCGCCGCGCAATAAGTCGTCGAGCGATACGCCGAACTTGTCGCACAGGGCAATAAGCTTTTCCGTTTCGGGGTACGCCTCGCCCGTCTCCCATTTCGAAACGGACTGCCGCGAAACGTCTAAGCTGTCGGCAAGTTCCTCTTGCGTGATACGGTTTTTCTTTCTTAAAAAGTATAGGTTATCGGCAAACGCCACTTTGGTTTCCTCCGCAATTTGTTATCGTGATTATTGTAAAATTTATGCGGAAAAATATCAACCAACTTGCGTTAGCAATCACATTTTTCTGCGCAACTTACGGTTGCATTTCTAAAAACTGGGTGAAATTTTTGTCGAAAGCATTGTAATTTTCAGGTCATAGTGATAACATTTCAGTTATGAAAATAAAAATTACGTCCGATTCGACCTGCGATTTAAGCGGTGATTTAATACAAAAATACGGTATAGGGATATTTCCGTTAACCGTCATTCTCGGCGACAAAAGCTATAAGGACGGCGAAATCGCGCCGCAGGATATCTTTACTTTCGTTAAAGAAAATAACGTTCTGCCCAAGACGGCGGCGGGCACTTCGGAAGAGTACGCCGAATTTTTCACCCGCAACCTCGATGGCTTCAACGCGCTCATACATTTCAACATATCCTCTCAGGCGTCCTCGTCGTACTCGGCGGCCTGCATTGCGGCAAAGCAGTTCGGCGGCAAGGTGCAGGTTATCGACAGCCTCGCGCTGTCCACGGGGCAGGGACTTCTTGTATTGAAAGCCTGCGATTTGGCAAACCAGGGGCTGTCGGCGGAGGAAGTAGCCGAAAGAGTAAACGCACTTCGTTCTAAGGTTAACACCTCGTTCGTGCCCGACGCTCTGGACTATCTGCACAAGGGCGGAAGGTGTTCGCTTGCGGCGCTCATCGGAGCTAAGGTTTTGAAGCTACACCCCATGATATGCGAGAACGAACAGGGGCAACTGATAGCAAAAAAGAAGTACATAGGCGGTATGCCGCGGTGCATAAAGACGTACGCGGCGGATTTGAAAGAGGCATACCCGACGTACGATAAAACGCGGTGCTTTATCACTCACAGCTCGGCGGACAGAGAGCTTGTCGAGCTTGCAAAGGGATTGGTTGCGGAAAATTTCGGGTTTGACGAAGTGCTGGAAACGGTTGCTGGCAGTATTGTTACAAGCCACTGCGGCAGGAACACTTTGGGAATACTTTTTATATCCGCGTAAATTTTCTTGACAAGCGTTTAACGGTTAAATATAATGTAATCACAATTTAAAATTATTCTTTGGGGCGGGGTGCAATTCCCCACCGGCAGTAAAGTCTGCGAAGAGCGTGAGGGGAAACTCCCGCGTTCCCGATACGGTGCAATTCCGTAACCGACGGTTAAAGTCCGGATGATAAAAGAATGTTAAAGCGGTTAAATATCGTTTTGTTTCGCTCCGAATTTTTTCGGAGCGTTTTTTAATGAGGTGCATTATGGAAGAGGAAGCAAAAAACAGTAAGGGCAAAGCGTTCAGACAGTATTTTACGGCGACGAGAATATCGTACATCGGGGTGTTTACCGCGCTGTCGTTTATTCTGCGCCTGCCCTGGTTCGAGTTCTACATTATCCCCGCGGTCAGCTTTTTAAAGGTCGATTTTTCGG
>CAYLQE010000070.1:0-2735 GCA_964385835.1 uncultured Muribaculaceae bacterium
ATGCCGCGCTCGATGAGCTTGCGGATGATGAACGGCTTGTACAACTCGGCCGCCATGTCTTTAGGCAGGCCGCACTCGTGCATCTTGAGCTCCGGACCTACGACGATAACCGAACGACCGGAATAGTCCACACGCTTTCCGAGCAGGTTCTGGCGGAAACGGCCCTGTTTTCCTTTCAGGGAGTCTGAAAGCGATTTCAGCGCGCGGTTTGCCTCGCTCTTTACTGCATTGGATTTCTTGGAGTTGTCAAAAAGAGAGTCCACCGCTTCCTGAAGCATGCGTTTCTCGTTGCGGAGGATCACCTCCGGAGCCTTGATCTCGATAAGCCTTTTAAGACGGTTGTTGCGGATGATTACGCGACGGTAGAGATCGTTGATGTCGGAAGTTGCGAAACGGCCGCCGTCCAGCGGTACCAGAGGGCGGAGATCCGGCGGAATCACAGGAATGATCTTGAGCACCATCCATTCAGGACGGTTGATGCCCTTGCTCTCCTGGAACCATCTTACGACGGTAAGACGCTTGAGGGCCTCTGCCTTGCGCTGCTGCGATGTCTCGTTGTCCATCTTTTCCTTCAGCTCGGCGGCAAGTGCGTCGATGTCGATTTCCTTGAGCAAGTCATAGATGACCTCGGCACCCATGCCGGCGTGGAATTTCTCCACACCCTCTTCTGCCTCGAGCTCAGGATGAGCGTACAGATAGTCCGTGAGGTTCAGGTACTCGTCCTCAGTGAGGAGTTCGAGCTTTGCGATCTGACGCTCGCTTCCTATGATCCTCTTGAGTTCCTCCTTAGGCATATCGGCGAATACACCCGGATTGGTGACGATATACCTTTCATAATATATTACGGCCTCGAGCTTCTTTGCCGGTACGCCCAGCATTGAAGCGATTTTGTTCGGAGCCGAATGGAAATACCAGATGTGAGCCACAGGAACCGTAAGCTCGATATGACCCATCCTTTCGCGACGTACTTTCTTCTCTGTAACCTCTACACCGCAGCGATCGCAGACTGTACCACGGTAGCGGATACGTTTGTACTTACCGCAGTGGCATTCGTAATCTTTCGTAGGTCCGAAGATCTTTTCACAGAAAAGGCCATCCCTCTCCGGCTTGTATGTACGGTAGTTCACCGTCTCCGGCTTGAGGACCTCTCCTGAAGAACGCTCTTTGATGTCTTCAGGAGAAGCCAGCGAGATGCTGATTTTCTCGAAATTGCTCTTTACCTTATTTTCTTTATTAAAAGCCATAGTCTTAAATTTCAAATTATCGCAATTAATCCAGTGTTACTTTGAGACCCAGGCCGCGGAGCTCGTGAAGCAGCACGTTCAGGGATTCAGGAATGCCTGCAGCAGGCATCAGATCACCCTTGACGATAGCCTCGTATGCCTTGCTTCGGCCGGTAACGTCATCAGACTTGACTGTCAGGATCTCCTGAAGGATGTTGGATGCGCCGAATGCCTCGAGCGCCCATACCTCCATCTCACCGAAACGCTGGCCGCCGAACTGGGCTTTACCTCCCAGAGGCTGCTGCGTGATGAGCGAGTAAGGACCGATGGAACGTGCGTGCATCTTGTCATCCACCATGTGACCCAGCTTGATCATGTAGATTACGCCCACTGTGGCAGGCTGGTCGAACCAGTCGCCGGTTCCGCCGTCGCGGAGGCGTGTCTTGCCATAGCGTGGCAGTCCGGCCTCATCGGTGTATTTGCAGATGTCCTCCAGGGACGCGCCGTCGAAGATCGGAGTGCTGAAGCGCAGGCCGAGCTCCTCTCCGGCCCAGCCGAGAACAGTCTCGTAAATCTGGCCGAGGTTCATACGCGAAGGCACGCCGAGAGGGTTCAGCACGATATCCACAGGAGTACCGTCCGCGAGGAACGGCATATCCTCGTCGCGCACTACTTTTGCAACGATACCTTTGTTTCCGTGACGTCCCGCGAGCTTGTCGCCCACGCGGATCTTTCTCTTCTTGGCGATATATACCTTGGCGAGCTGCATGATTCCGTTAGGAAGCTCGTCGCCGATCTTGATCTTGTCGAGAACACGCCTGTGTGCGGCGAGGTTCTGTTTTGCGAAAAGCACGTAATTGTTGATCAGATCGCGTATCCTGTCGTTAAGGTCGCCTTTCTCCGCAGTCCACTTCGACGGGTTCACATTCTCGTACTCGATGGTCTCGAGAGCCGATTTTGTGATGTTCTTGCCTTTTGCGACAAGCTCCACGCCGTAAAGGTCGGTTATGCCCGCGCTCTTCTTGCCGCTGGTGAGCTGGTCGAGCTTAACGATGAATTTCTCCCTCTCCTGAGCCTGCTTTTTGGCAAACTCCTGCTCGATTTTCTCCAGACGTGCCTTAAGCTCGGCCTTGGCGCCTTTCCTGTTGCCCTCTTTGGCTGCCTTTGAGTAAAGTGCAGTGCCGATGACAGTACCGCTGAGCGAAGGATTGGCCTTGAGTGACGCGTCCTTCACATCGCCGGCCTTGTCGCCGAAGATCGCGCGGAGGAGCTTCTCCTCCGGAGTAGGATCGCTCTCGCCCTTAGGAGTGATCTTGCCGATCATGATATCGCCAGGCTCGATATGAGCGCCTACACGTACGATACCGTTCTCCTGAAGGTCTTTGGTAGCTTCCTCGCTTACGTTAGGAATATCTGAAGTGAGTTCCTCCATACCGCGTTTCGTGTCGCGGACTTCGGCTATATATTCGTCTACATGGATTGATGTGAGGACGTCATTGCGTATCATGCGCT
>CAYLQE010000071.1:0-2714 GCA_964385835.1 uncultured Muribaculaceae bacterium
AGAGTATGCTGTTTTGCGCCGGCCTCTTTAAGCACAGGGGCATTCAGCTGAGGATCGCCGAACTTGAGGCTTATGGTTTCAGATGGATTGGAATCAATGTATATGTTTGATTCAGGGGCAGCCTTTGCAACAACAGTCACATCATACCATT
Source organism: uncultured Muribaculaceae bacterium (assembly GCA_964385835.1). Classification (GTDB taxonomy): domain Bacteria; phylum Bacteroidota; class Bacteroidia; order Bacteroidales; family UBA932; genus Cryptobacteroides. The sequence continues at coordinate 152 of CAYLQE010000071.1, forward strand.
CATCCGCAAGATCATTGCCGAATGTATAGGATTCACCTGTGATACCGGTTACGGTCTTTGAACCAACCGTTACATCATATTTCACAGCATCTGCCACAGTGTTCCATGTAAGCGTCTTTGTCCTAGGTGTTGTTGCAAGGCCGGAAGGTGCAGGAAGCGGCTTCCTTGCATCTACCTCGATGCCTGTGATTGCAAGCTGGGTGTTTGTCTTGATATAAGCTGTATTGATATCTGCATCGTTTACCTCGATGACATATACCTTCTTTCCGGCAGCCTTGTCGGCCTCGGTGATATTGACGCTTGCGATAGCGTTGTCATAGGCATTTGACGGATACAGTCCGATGACCCTGTTCGCATAAGGAACATTGTTCAGGGTAATGGTGACTCTCCTTATGCTTCTGCCCTCTTCAAATGCAGGCAGTTTGATGTATCCCTGGTTAAGAGTCATGGTCATATTGCCTAAAGACTCCTGACATGCGATAATCCACGCAGCACCGTTTGACTGTGTATGCGTATATGCTTTTTCGTATGTTCCCCACAGGCCTTCGGTGTAAGCGTCCTTAAGCTCGGAAGACAGCAGGGTGGTACGGTAAACGCTATGATGCTGGATAACGGTAACATCAGTTGTGACTTCATTACCCTCATTGCTTTCTCCTGTGATGCTGATTGTCGCGGTCCTCGATTCGTACTCATCACCTTTTGCAGCGGTGAACTCTACACCGCCGTCAGCAAATTTCACACCGCTGATCCACGTCGCGCCGGACGTTGCAGTCACAGTATTCTTGGCTACATTAAGGAGCGATACAGGTATGATGAATTTTCCTCCTGATACAGGTATCTCAAATTTCTCCTGAACCTGGATGGTAGATGAGATATTGGCCTTGGTAAGTTGCAGATGTGTGTTGGCCGACTCGGTATACTGCATAGAGAATCGGCTCACGCAACCCATATACCTGCCGCTGGCAATCACGTTATAATAATCCTCTTCCTTGCCCTCAGGATCCACTTTCTTCTCGACAGAGAATGATGTGGCGTTGTCTTTTGACACCAAAGTGAGTGACTGGTCTCCTGAGCCCTTCAGATATTTGTCAGGGTCGCTTACGGAAGAAATACGGTATTTTCCGCTCACCTGATTATATTCGAATTTCCATACGGCAAGCAACTGATCACTATCAACAATCTTGTATGCACTCGGATCGTTCTCATCGTACTCTAAAGTTATTTTTTTATCTGCGTCACCAGTCTCTCCATTACTTATTTCCTTAGAGACGATATATTTCTCGTTCTGCTCCGCTATCATGACTTTGTTACCGAGGGTCACTACATAATATGAAGCGTCGAGAAGAGGTTCAGGAATTTCCTTGTGAACAATCTGGACGTCATCTGTATTGAAACCTACATTGAAACGGGTTATATCAGATTTGTTGAAAGGCAATTCCCTGCCTTTAAAGTCAAAGTTCTTAGTGAAAATATAATTCGTAGTCTGCACCTCGATGGAAAGAGAGTTCGTGCTGCTTGCAACGAACGGCCATGTAGTGAAATAGATACTGTTGCCAGCCTCTTCTATAGGCAGACCGATGTTCGACTCATCATCAACCTTTGACGAGTAGTCAAGAATCACCTTATTGCTTGTACCGTATGTCTTCTGGCCGGTTCCGGGCACTGTACCGCTCTCGAAGATGTAGGAAGTCTTTCCGCTGATGTTGCTGTTTGCAGAGGTAATGGTGATCTTTTCGATGCTTTCCCTTTCTTCACCGGTATAATTTATATCGTTTCCTTCCTTGTCTGTCTTCGGGAAGTTCCTGACATTCATCTTGACGCCGGCAGACTGACGTTTAAGCTCGAATTCAAATCCGTTCTCTCCTGGTTTGCCTTTGAAAGGCTTTGACACAAGAATATCCGCATACGGATCGAAAGTGTCAGTGTCAGGAGTCTGCACTTCAGGAAGTTCGACATTCAGAGTGATCTTGCTGTTCTCCTTGTTGAAGGAAGTGCTCTGGAATGCCTTGTGCGGGTACACCGCATAATACATGTAGCTGTCGGCGTTATTCGATTTGAAACTTACGGAAAAACTCATTAAGCCATTATTGAGTACTCCTTCACTTGATGTCGCAGACGCTACTGAAGTCACTCCGCCCTTTACTGAAAACTCGGATATGGCAAGTTTCTCGCCGCCGCTCCATTCATAAAGATATTTTCCTTTCGCCTCATCCCAATACATGGCCGTTTTTGTTTCGGCATCATAATCTGTCGAAACGGAATACTCGACCATCTCGGGCGCATGGATTTTATCCTCCAGTTTCTCTTTCTGGCAGGACACAAGCAGGGCTGCCGTACCGGCAACCAGACCAAAAATTCTTACAGACTTTTTCATGTCTTTGATTTTAAAAATCGCCTTCGCCTTCATAATTGTTGTCGCCCGGTTCTTCACCAGGACCGCCGGGAACCTGTGTCGAATTGCACAGCATGCGCTTCGCTTCGAAAGCGTAGAGCTTGCATAACGGAGCCGAATACCGCTCCTCATGCTTTAAAAATTCTGTTTTTTTCATCGTAGTATAATTGT
>CAYLQE010000072.1:0-2692 GCA_964385835.1 uncultured Muribaculaceae bacterium
ATTTGTATGTAATTTTGTATGTGCAATTAGAAATGACATACAAATGGAGAAAACAAATCACAAAGTAACATTCAGATTAGAGCAGCGCAGAATCAATCCAAAGGACAATGCGAGTGCTTTAATCACTGAAAACGTCCCTATCAATGCCGACATCACATTCAATGGGCGACGTATATTCTTTTTTACCGGACATCGCATTGATGTGGCTAAATGGAATGCAAAAGAACAAAAGGTTAAAAGAAACAACTTCAATGCAAAGGGGGATAGTTCAACCGATATTAATATGAGGTTAGACCGCATTAGGGTTGCCGTTGATGCGGTATTTACCCGAATGGATGTAAATGGAGTTCCGTTTACAACAATGAATGTACGCAATGAATTGAAAATCGAATTGGATGAAGAAAAAACTTCCCGAATAAAAGTCACTGACTATTATTTACAATTCATTGAAGAAGAAAGCAAGAATGGAACGTGGGCAAAAGGCACTATTGCTAAACACAAAACCATGATTGAACATTTGAATGCGTTCCGGCAGGGGATATATTTTGAAGATTTAACCCTTGACTTTCTTAATCGCTTTGTTCAGTATCTTTTAACAAAAGAACCAAGTAAAAGCAAAGAAAAGAAGCTGACAAACGGGACGGTTCTTAAAATGGTCAAAACCTTGAAGTGGTTTTTGAATTGGGCAACTAAACGTAAATACAATAAAATCATGGATTATCGTGATTTTATGCCAAAGTTGAAAGGAGCATCAACCACCGACAAGACAAACATAATAGCGTTATCCATGCCTGAATTTCTCACTCTCTTTAATATGGAGATTGAGAAACCTTATTTACGCAGGGTTCGTGATGTGTTTTGCTTTTGTTGTGCTACATCATTACGATATTCCGATGTTCGCAATTTGAAATGGGCGAATATTAAAGGTGAAGCGATTGAAATTGTGACCATAAAGACCGATGACCCCTTAATAATTCCGCTTAATGAATTTGCAAAGGAAATTATTGCAAGATATAAGGATAATGAAACCGTGTCCGATTATGTTCTTCCCGTTATCTCCAACCAACGTTATAATGAATATATAAAAGAATTAGGAAAGTTAGCGGGGTTTGACCAGCCCATTACAAAAGTTTACTATCGAGATTGCAACCGCGAAGAAATCACATTGCCCAAATATGAAATGTTGACCTCTCATGTTGCAAGAAAAACTTTTGTGACTATTGCATTATATTTGGGCATTCCCGCAGAAATAGTCAGAACATTCACCGGGCATAAGGACGCAAAAGTAATGGAACGTTACTTCAAATTTAATGCAGACCAACAAAGACAAATGATGCAAAAATTCAATGTCAATCACACTTTATCGGAAACCGTTTTTAATCACGAAATAACAAACGCAGAGTGTTCCCGGTTAGGTGTGCCTGATAAAGAAGCATATCTTTCCATAATTGAGCATGACAAAAATATGTCATTACTTCATTTGGCTTTTTTGTATAGCATAAGGGGAGATGTTGTCAAGTCCCTTGAATATGTTTCGCGAATGCCTGACCCATTAAAAGTAGAATACATGACCCAAGTAACAAAAGGATTATGAATCTTTGCAGACTCCAAGTGTTTCTTGTTTCTCCAATCCTAACAACACAAAAGGGATTTAAAGCCTTGACGCACTCAATCACATTAACCGGGTGCATCGATATTATAAACTCCGATGATTGGAGAAACCACCCTATTACATCATTATTTGAATCTATGATGTCATGTGATATGTTAATTGTAGTCGGTGACTTTCTTTCTGATGAATTGGGTTGTTGCCTTATTAACCTTGCCCATCATTTGAATAAGACAATAATTCAATGGGAACAAGACATGAAGCGCAAGACGTATTTGTATATTCGTTCTATCAATTTGCGTCATCTTATTGAAGAATATTGTCACAGCTTGCCGGAGTATAAGATGAACGTTCCGATTACTTATTCTCCATCCATAACATTGGCAATGATGAGAAGTAAGTGCCGAAAATCCGAATTGGTTACGGCAAGAGCGTTGATGTGTCATGTGTGCAGAAATATTTATCATTTTAATTTGGATGATATTGCATGGATAATAAACCGGGATAGAACGTCCGTGTTACATCTCTTAGAAAAATACAATGATTGGTATGATTATGATTATCAATTTAATAAAAATGCTGATTTAATAATTGAAAGATTATCCGAATAAAACCCAATAGGAACTTTTAAGAATGTTAGCAAATCAAACAATCATCGACCTTGCAAAATCTTATGGTTTTGACGGGGCGGAACACTTGACCGAATGGAACGGATTTCAGGTGTTTTCACCAACGACGGAAAGCGGGGATGCCCCGATTATAGGTGAACCCGTCTTGATTTTATATGATGGCAAGGACACAAGGGTTGCCACCCGTTTTGAATGGGAACAAATCCTTGATGCCCTTATGGATTCATAGTTTTGTGCCTGACAACCCTAATATCAACTACAAATGTTGCACTATCGGGACACTATAACACGAAAGAAACAAAATGAAAGATTATTCAAATCTAAAAAACAAGACGGTCTTTGACTTCACCGACGACCCGGACGTTTTGGATGAAATCTTGCCTTTCATCCCATCCGGGGTTGACCGCGACCAATATTTGAAAGACTATTGGCAACAAAACCCGTGGCAACTCGC